>JAUNKJ010000105.1 GCA_030532785.1 Cardiobacteriaceae bacterium | reverse complement strand
TCTCCCGTAGGGAGAGGGGTTGATTTTGTGCATATTTTCAAGTTTTGTCGTGTACCAAGGTCGGGCACAAAGTGCCCGACCTACGATTTTGCCCTACGGGCAAACGGTGGGTTGACACCCACCCTACGTTTCATCGTTGAAGCCCACCCGACAAATCCCGCCCACAAAAAACGCCGGATAACCGGCGTTTTTGCATTGCAAATATATCGTGAAAATGGTTGTTTTTTATCATCGTGAAGCGCTCTGTGTGAGAAAAATTACCGCGATAAGCGCTTGATGATGAGAAAAAAACACTATCCTTTCAGGTAATCGCGCCGACGTCATGCAGATAGGCGTTCACCACTTCGTCGAAGTGCTGGAAGATGTTGCGGGTGTGTTCGTCGAAGTAGCGGTCGCTGAACACGGCCTGGTGGTGCTTGAGGAGGCGGTGCTGGTCAAGGTAGGTAACGCTGTCGATGTAGGTTACTTTCGCGGTGGTGTGGCGTTCGCCGTGGTGCAGGTCGTAGCGCAGTTCCACCAGGGTTTTCAGGGTGTGTTCCTGTCCGTCCACTTTCCACGGCAGCGTGGTGTCCAGGGTCAGCGAGCGGAAAAGCCCCTGCGCGTTCTTGTCGCGCGAGATCACGGTAAAGGAAAAGACGTTGCAGAGTTTTTCGATGTAGGCCTGATCCTTTTCCAGCGCCTGATCGATGTTTTGGTGAATAAATTCCATTTTGTGCTCCGTGCGTGGGGGCGTGGGTCTGCTGGCGACCTCGAGAGGGGTCGAACCTCCAACCTTTCCCTTAGGAGGGGAATGCTCTATCCAATTGAGCTACGAGGTCTTTTTGAAAAGTCGAGCCGGCCGATAAGCCGGGTTCTGTCGTGGACAATCATTCATCTGCGATAGCCGTTACCGGCTACCTGTAGCGACCTACCCGGAATCACGACGGGCCGCCGCATTGATTCCCTATTTGGTCTTGCTCCGAGTGGGGTTTACCCTGCCGTTTCTGTTACCAAAAACGCGGTGCGCTCTTACCGCACCATTTCACCCTTACCCCCAAGGGGGCGGTATATTTTCTGTGGCACTTTCCGTCGGCTCGCGCCGCCCGGGCGTTACCCGGCACTTCGCCCTGTGGAGCCCGGACTTTCCTCCAACTTGCGTCAGCGATTGTCTGGCCGGCTCGGGCGCGGATTGTACGCGAAAAATGCGGGCAGACAAGTTTTTGCCATTGAATCCGCGCGCTGCTATAGTCCGGGCATCGCCATTTCACGGAGATTGTCATGTTCGGATGGATTTTCCTTGCGGTGCTTGCCGCTGCCGCGATTGCCGTCGCGAGTTTTTACAACACCCTGGTGCGGCGCAGAAATGATGTGGACAACGCCTTTGCGCAAATCGACGTGCAACTCACGCGGCGTTATGAACTCATCCCCAATCTTGTGGAAGTCGCGAAAAAATACCTGCAACACGAGCAGGAAACGCTGACGCGGGTGACGGCCGCGCGCAACCAGGCAGCGAGCGCCCTGCAAGCGGCGGGGGAAAATCCCGAAGCGCTGGCGCAACTGGCGCGCGCCGAACAGGCGTTGAATACCCAGCTTGGCGGCCTTTATGCCACTTTCGAAGCCTACCCCGACCTCAAGGCCGACCGGCAAATGCGCGATTTGCAGGAAGAAATCGCCTCCACGGAAAACCGCGTCGCCTTCGCCCGCCAGCATTTCAACGACAGCGTCACCGAATACAACAACACCGCGCAGCAATTCCCCAACAATATCATTGCCGCGCTGTTCAATTTCCGCGAGCGCCAATGGCTGGAAATCGACGACATCGCCGAGAAACGCCAGCCGGTGAAAGTTGATTTTGGCTGAATGAGAAATTTTCTCACACTCAAGCGCTTATCGTGCAAAAATTTACCGCGATAAGCGCTTTTTTGTGGTAAAAAATCACTATAAAACGCTGTTTTTTGGAAAATACATGACTTTCTTCAAACTCACCGGCAAGGGCAAGGACGTTGGCGGCCTCAGCGTCACCCGTCTTCTCCCGCAAGCGAAACGGCGCAGCATCGGCGCGTGGTGCTTCCTCGATCACGCCGGGCCTGCCGAGGCGGCGGAGATGCAAGTCGGCGCGCATCCGCATACCAACCTCGCGACCTTTACCTGGATGCTCAACGGCGAAGTGTGGCACGCCGACAGTCTCGGCTCGCGGCAATGCGTGCGCCCCGGCGAAATCAACCTGATGGTCGCGGGTACAGGCAACGCGCGCGGCATCAGCCACACCGAACAAAGCGCGCCCGGCGCGCCGCTGCACGCGGTGCAACTGTGGATTGCGCTGCCCACGGCGCAGGACATCGCCCCCGCCTTTCATCATTATCCCGAACTGCCCGCGTGGGAAAGCGACGGCGTGCGCCATATTCTCCTCACCGGCGACTATCAGGGACGCCGCGCGCCCACCGCGCAATTCAGTCCGCTGCTTGGCGTCGATCTGCGCGCCGACCGGGACGCGAGCCTCACGATAGCCATCGAAAAAAACTGGGAATACGGCGTCCTCGTCATCGACGGCGAAGTGCGCATTGATGATGAAGTTTTCCACGCGGACGAACTTGCCTTCATCGCCTGCGAGCGCGCGGACTTTCGCATCGAGGCGGCGGCGGGCAGCCATTTTCTGCTCCTTGGTGGCGAGCCGCTGGCGCAGCCGGTGCTGATGTGGTGGAACTTCGTCGCCGACAGCTGCGAGGCATTGCGCCAGGCGGTGGCGGACTGGAACCGCGGCCATCCGCGCTTTGGCAGCGTCGGCTGGCAGGGGGAAACCTTGCCGCGCTTGCCCGCGCCGGAGATGCCGGGGGGGTAGGGAAGGCGGCGATTGTAGGTTGGTGGTGCATTTCGACAGGCTCAATAACCGCGAAGCGAACCCCAACATTCAGCAAACATTGCCTGTTGGGGTTCGTGCTGCGCACTCACCACCAACCTACGCTTGCTTCGTAGCGAAATTGGGCACATTTTCCGGTTCGTTGAAGTGCGCTTGTCGAATGCGCTTCAGCGTTTATACTGCGCGCTTTTCCGCCGCTTGTGCGCAAGCATTTCAATCAGGGAGTTTTTTATGGCCGCAGAGGGAGCGGGCGATCTCGTCCGCGTCGTCACGTTATTGGGTGCGGCGGTGGTCGCCGTGCCGCTGTTCCGCAAATTGGGGCTGGGGGCGGTGCTGGGTTATCTTGCCGCCGGGTTGGCCATCGGCCCTTACGGTTTCGCGGTGTTTACCGATGCGCAGGCGATTATTCATGTCGCCGAACTCGGGGTGGTGATGTTTCTTTTTGTGATCGGTTTGGAGATGAAGCCGTCGCATTTGTGGCATTTGCGCCGCCAGATTTTCGGGCTTGGCAGTATGCAGGTGGTGCTGGCGGCGGCGATGATGACGGTGGTGGGGATGCTGTACGGCTTTTCCTGGCAGGTGTCGTTTGTCTCCGCTTCCGGTTTTGTGCTGACGTCCACCGCGATCGTGATGTCTGTTTTGGGCGAGCGCAACGAGCTGTCCAGCCCGCGCGGCCAGCAGATGGTATCCATTCTCCTCTTTGAAGATTTGCTGATTGTGCCGCTGCTCGCGATTGTGTCGCTGCTCGCGCCGTTCCACACGGCAAGCGAAACGCCGGTGTGGCAGAGCGTGGGCATTGCCGTGTTGTCGCTTGCGGCATTGGTCGCCGCCGGGTTGTGGCTGCTGAATCCACTGTTCCGCATTCTGGCACGCGCCAAGGCGCGCGAGGTGATGACGGCGGCGGCGCTGCTGGTGGTGCTGGGTTCGGCGTTGCTGATGGAAGCGGGCGGATTGTCAATGGCGATGGGCGCGTTTGTCGCCGGGGTGCTGCTCTCGGAATCGAGTTTCCGCCATCAGTTGGAAGCCGATATTGAGCCGTTTCGCGGGCTGCTGCTTGGCCTCTTTTTCCTTGGCGTCGGCATGGCGCTCGATTTGCAGGTGGTCGCGGAAAACTGGTGGCTGGTGCTGTCTGGCGTTATCGCGCTGATGGCGGCGAAGGCGGCGGTGATTTACGGCGTGGCGCGTTTGGCAAAAAGCAGCCATGCGGATGCGCTCGACCGCGCGATGCTGATGGCGCAGGGCGGCGAGTTTGCCTTTGTACTCTTTTCCGCCGCTGCGGCGCAGGGCGTGATTGATGCGCGGGTCAATGCCAACATGACGGCGATTGTCGTGCTCTCCATGGTGCTGACCCCGCTGATGCTCGTGCTGTACAACCGCTTTGCCAAACCCGCCGTCGGGGCGGAAAAGGCGGCGGACGCGATTGACGAGGAACGACCGGTGATCATCATCGGCATGGGGCGCTACGGGCAAATCGTCGAGGACGTGCTGCGCGTCGCCGGCCATGCCACCACGGTGATCGACAAGGATGCGGATATGGTCGCGGCGTGGAACCGCTACGGGGTGAAGACCTATTTCGGCGACGCCTCGCGCCCGGAGCTGCTGCTTACCGCCGGGCTGGAAAAGGCGCAGCTGCTGGTGGTTGCCATCGACAACCGCGAGGAAGCGCTGCGCATTGTTGAATTCGCACGCAAAACCAGTCCGCACCTGAAAATCATCGCCCGCGCCTTTGACCGCCCGCACACTTTCGAGCTTTATCAGGCAGGTGCGGATGACATCGTGCGCGAAACCTTCGACTCCGCATTGCGCAGCAGCCGCGCCGCCCTGCAAGCGCTGGGCATGGCGGAAAACACCGCGCGCGAGGTCACCAATCTCTACTTCCGCCTCGACCGCCACGGCATGGCAGCGATGGCGCGCCTTTATGACCCGGCGCTCGGCAAATTTGCCAATGAGGCGCTGATCGAAGAAGGGCAAAAACAGGATCAGGAAATGCACGACGCCATCCAGGCGCTGCTCGCCGGGGTGCCTGATGATGGCGCGGAAGAAGGACAGGGGACGTGCGGATGATGTTTTATGAGTGCACTCGGTACACGACAAAACTTAAAAACATTCACTAAATCACCCCCAATCTCGCTATCGCGAGCTGTTCCAGTCCCTACGGGACTCGAAGAGCTGCGGAGCAGATAGGGGAAGGGGAGAGGGGGTAAACAAACATTTCGAACATGCTTCAACATCTGAAAAAGTTGTTTATTTGCTGCCCTCTCCCCAACCTTTCTCGTCCTTTGGACGAGCTGGCAAGCCAGTCGCCCCACAGGGGGAGGGGCTTTTGAACCGTGTTTTCAATCAAGAGAAGAGTTTTGTCGTGTACTGAGATGAGTGCATCAAAAATAATCATTTTTTACCATCATGAAGCGCTTGTTGCGGTAAAAAATCGCTAATTTAGGAGAAAATATGAGAAAAATAATTGTTTCCTTGTTGTTGTTGCCGCTGCTCGCCCGCGCCGCCGACAAATTGGAAATCCTGCAAAGCTGGTTCACCAATCCCGTGGATGCCCAGCTCGTCATCGCCCTGAAAAAAGGTTATTTCGCCGAGGAAAATCTGGATGTTACCCTGATTGAACCGTCCGATCCTTCGTTGCCGCCGAAGCTCGTCGCCGCCGGTAAATCTGACGTCGCCGTGACGTACCAACCCGCGCTGCAAATCGATGTGGCTGCCGGATTGCCGCTTTCGCGCGTTTCCACCCTGATTGCCGCGCCGCTCAACAGCCTGATGGTGCGCGAAGACAGCGGTATTGCGCAGATCGCCGATTTGCAAGGCAAAAAAGTCGGCTATTCCGTCTCCGGCTTTGAAGACGCGCAGCTCGCGGCGATGCTCGGCAGCGCCGGACTGACGCTCGCCGATGTGGAAACCGTCAACATCAACTGGTCGATCACCCCGGCGCTCATCACCCGCCAGGTCGATGCGGTGATCGGCGCTTACCGCAATTTCGAGTACTACCAGATGGCGATGGAAAACACCCCGGCGCGCCTCTTCTTCCCCGAGGAACACGGCGTGCCGACCCATGATGAACTCATCCTCGTCGTCCACAACAGCCGCCGCGACGATCCCGTGTTCCGCCGCATGAACCGCGCGCTGGAAAAGGCGAGTCTTTATATCGTCAACCACCCGGAAGAGGCGTGGCACACCTTCACCGGCTACAAGGACGGGCTGGATGACGAACTCAACCGCAAGGCGTGGGACGACATCATCCGCCGCCTTGCCTTGCGCCCGGCGGCGCTCGACAGCCAGCGCTATCAGCGCCTCGCCGATTTCCTGCTGGAAAAAGGCGTGATCGACAAGGCCTTGCCGCCGGTGGCGGCGTATGCCATTGAGCCTTGAGGGTTTGGCAATTGGTAAGGCAAAGGACGTTGCGGGCAACGTCCTTTTTTATGGCAGTATAAAAATAGTGATTTTTTATCATGATAAAGCGCTTTTGATGGGAAAATTTCTCACAATAAGCGCTTTAAGATGAGAAAATTTCTCATTGATGTGTGGGGTTGTAAGCCCACCATCGCAAACCGCATGGGTTTACACCCATACTAGGGGCTGTTGACAATTCAGACTCTTGGACGATTAACTTCAAACAAAGCAACGGACTAAAGCCCCTCTCCCGTGGGACTCGAAGAGCTCGCGCAGCGAGATTGGGGTTGGGGTGAGGGCAGAAACAAGGCTTTCCACATCCTATTGCATAACGAAATGTTGGGGTTCGCTTCGCGGTTGTTGCATTTCGACAGGCTCAATAACCGCTTGCCGAAATGCACCACCAACCTATGCCTTGCCCTGCGGACAAGCAGTGAGTTGACACCCACCCTACGGGGGGCTGAAGGCCGCCCTACGGGGCTGGGGGTGCAAAGGTGAGGAAGCGGCTTTCGCTGACCACGGCGTCGAGGGCGATGTCCCACGGGGCGCGGGGCAGGGCGTCGACTTGCTGGCAGTCGTAGGCGAAGCCCCACAGCGGCGGGCGCGGGGTTTGCGCGAAGGTGCGGTCATAAAAGCCGCCGCCCATGCCGAGGCGGTTGCCGCTGTTGTCCCAGGCGACCAGCGGCACGATGATGAGGTCGAGTGTGTGGCCGTTGCGGCGCGCGCGGGGGTTGTCCGCCGGGGCGGGGATGCCGAGGGCGGCGGGGTAAATGGGGGTATCTGCTTGATAGGGCAGGAAATGGAGCGCGCGGTTTTTGCCGGGGGTGTAGGGGAGGTAGGGGTGCGCGCCGCGTTGCCAGAGTGCCTGGAGCAGGGGGCGGGTGTCGATTTCTTCTTCGAGCGGGAGGAAGAGGGCGATGTGGCGGGCGGCGGCGGGCAGGCGGGCGAGGAGGTTGGCGGCGGCGGCGCGGCTTTTGCTGAGGCGTTCGTCGCCGTGGATGGCGCGGCGGCGGGCGCGGATGGTGTGGCGCAGGGTGGCGAGGTCGTGCGGGGTGCTGTGGTTCATGGGGCGTGTTGTGTGGGGGCAGTGGCTGAGCAGGACTTGTGGCTCGTTGGGGATGGTGTGACGTTATTAAAGAACCTCGATTCGGGATAAGGAAAGCAAATATCTCCTCTGATATGGCATTGTTCTCCAATCAGTTCCTTCCCCCGCTTGCGGGGGACTGGAACAGCTCGTCCGCAGGGACGAGATTGTTAGGATGGGGGTGTAAAATGCGCAGCATTTTTTATGGATTTGAAATGAAAACTTCGTTTTCAACACCCCCACCCTGTCCCTCCCCCGCAAGCAGG
>JAUNKJ010000104.1 GCA_030532785.1 Cardiobacteriaceae bacterium | reverse complement strand
TCGACCCGCTCTTTCGCTTCTTCCATCGCGAGCACGAGGCCGGAGATGAAGGTGACGAGGAAGGGGTGGGTGTTGAAGAATTCCAGGTGCATGGACATGGATTTCTTCAGGTCGTTCTCGTTTTTGTGAATTTTGCGCAGGGCGGGGAGGATGGTGTAGAGCCAGCCGTTGGCCTGCATGCGTTCGTAGTTGAACGAGGCTTGCAGGAAGAGCGAGCGCCACGCCATGCGGCGGATGTCGGCGGGTTCGACGACGTGCGGGGTGGACTGGTCTTCGTAGACGTCCGGGTTGTTGTTGGCACCGGCGAAGATGTGGTTGTCCTGGTTGGCGCTGGTGGCCGGTTGTGCGGGTGCGTTCATCAGATGCCCTCCTCTTCTTCGATGATGACGGTGGTTTTCTCCGGTTGGCTCGCGCGCAGATAGTATTCAATGAGCGCGAAGACGACGCCGACGAGCGCAATCGCCAAGAGCGGCTGCTTGAAGTAGGCGGCGAGCAGGAAACCCAGGAGATAGTAGGCGATGTATTGGCGTTGCAGCATGATGTTCAGGAGAATCGCAAAGCCGATGGCGGGCATGAGGCCGCCTGCGAATTGCAGACCGTCGGTCAGCCATTGCGGGATGAGGTTCACGAGCTTTTGCGCCGCTTCCGCGCCAAAGTAGATGACGGAGAAGGCGATGATGCTGTAGAAGCAGAACAAAATGGTCATGCCGAGGTAGTTCAAACCGGCAATGCCTTTGAAGTTCAGGGTGCGCGCGTACTGGTCGGCCTTGCTCATCAGCGGCGAGAACGCGGTGAAGAGGAAGGTGATGCACACTTGCACGAAGATGGCGAACGGCACGGCGACGAGGATCGCCTGCTCGGCGGTTTGCCCGGTGATGATGGCAAACGATGTGCCGATGATGCCGCCGAGGACGACGTTCGGCGGTTGCGCACCGGCGAGCGGCACCAGCCCCATCCACATCAGTTCAAAGGTGGCGCCTGCGACCAGCCCCGCTTCGGGATTGCCGAGAATGAGGCCGACGATGGGGCCGGTGATGATCGGACGGTGGATGTGGGTGAGGACGTTGAAAAGGTCAATACCGGCGATGCCTGCGAATATCGCGATCGCCAGCGCTTGCCACAACAGGACTTCCATGGTTTTCTCCTTATTCTACAAGGGTGAGGATGGGGACTTTCTTGTCATCCGGCGTCCCCTGCGCGGTGCAGGTCACGCCGCGCGCTTCCAGTTCGCGGAAGCAGCGCACGTCATCATCGGTGACGGAAATCACTTTGGAAACCTGACGCTTGCCTTCGGCGAAATGCAGATTGCCGACGTTGATGACCTTGATTGGCACGCCGCCTTCGACGAGTGTCAGCGCCGCCTGCGGATCACGCACGATGAGGAAGATTTTCTGGCGGTCGGCCGCCTTGTGGATGACGTCGATGGTCTTTTGCAACGTGAAATAACGCGATTCCGCGCCACCGGCGATGGCCATGTCCATCAGCGCCTGCTGGGTGGGATCGGCGGCGAGAACGTCATCGGCGACGAGTACGAGATTCGCGCCGAGCCAGTTCGTCCACGTCATGCCGACCTGCCCGTGAATCAGGCGATTGTCGATGCGGGTTAGCAAAATGTTTGGCATGGTTGCTCCTTGTCTTTACAGGTAAATTTTTAAGGGTAGGGATAGAGTTTGACGCCCTGCACCACGCGGTTTACCTCTCCCGAGGGGCAGGGATTGTCGGCGGCAATGCCGCGATCGATGGCCAGGCGCAGGCCGAGCAATTGCGCGTGCAGCACCGCCAAAACCGCCAGCACCTCGTCCGGCGCGCCATCCGGCACATGGGGCAGGCCATGCGCGGCAAGTTCCGGGTAACGCGCGAAAAACGCGGGGCTGCCAACGATGAACACATTGCGTGCGCTGCCGTTCAGCACCTCCACGGCAATATCGCGGTCGAATTGCTGGGTATAGGCATCGTTGCTCGCGAAAACCATCACCGCCGTCTCTTTATCCATTAACGATTTGGGGCCGTGGCGGAAGCCGAGCGCCGTTTCCGCCATCGTCGGAATCGCGCCTGCGGTCATCTCGAGAATCTTCAACGCACTCTCGCGCGCCGCGCCCCACAGCGCATTGCTGCCGAGGAAAACGAGGCGCTTGGCCTGAGCCAGATCATCCATCGCGCCGCTTGTGTAAAAATCAGCGACGATGCGGTCGGCGGCAGTGGCCGCGCCATCCACATCGAGCGTGGGCAAGCCCAGCGCCTCACGGCAAAGGGCGGCGGTAAAGAGCGTCATCGTGGAAAAGCTCGAGGTCATCACAAAGCTCTGGTCATGCGTTTCCTCGGGCATGAGACACGACAAGCCCTCGCCCGCCGCCGCCTTCTTCGCCAGCGCCCCTTCGGGGTTGCAGGTGACATACACCGGCATCACCTCCGGTGCCACCGCCTGCAATTTCTCAAGGCTGTCCAGACTTTCCGGGGAATTGCCGGAACGGGCAAAGGCGAAAAACACCCCGCGCGCGCCGCGCGGCACACAGGCCGCCGGATCGGAAACCACATCGGTACTGTGGCGCGCAAGACAAAACGCCGCCGCATGGCGCGACAAGGCCGGCGCCAAAATCTCGCCGACATAGGCGGACGTCCCCGCGCCGCTGAAGATCACCGCATCGCCCGCGCGCTTGAGGCTTTGCGCCACCGCCTGCCTGATCGCCGGATCGGTAGCGGCGAGCAGCGCGGGAATCTGCTGCCAGCAATCGCTCTGCTGCGCGATCTCGCGCGCGGTGTGGGCAGCGCCGAGGGCAGGGAAATCGGTTGTCGCGAAAGTCATAGGCAGTCCTTGATTGTGAATGGGTTGTTTGTTTGCTGATTTACTGCTGCGGCTCGGTCACATGCTGCGAACAGCTCCCTCCCCCGCCTGCGGGGGAGGGATGGGGTGGGGGTGTTCAAACACGAATCTCCCCAAAACTTGTTGTCTGGTTTATTCATCTGCCTCCCCTTTCCCACAGTGCAGCAAAATACTCTCCAACACCGCTTCCGTTTGCTGCAAAACATCGTGATTCCAAAAGCGCAAAACATGATAGCCCTGTGCCTGCAAAAACGCGCTTCTCGCCGCGTCATAATGCTGTTGCACGGCGTGTTGCCCGCCATCCAGCTCAATAACCAGCGCATGCTCCAGACTCACGAAATCCACGATATATTCCCCGATGCTTTGCTGGCGGCGAAACTTGATGCCATGCAGTTGCTTGCCACGCAAACGTCGCCACAAATGCCGCTCCGCATCCGTCATGTTCTTGCGCAATTGACGGGCAAAGGCTTGCGATGTGGGATGACGATTGCTGATGTCCATGAGTGTTTCCTTTCTTCAACACCCCCACCCCAACCCTCCCCCGTCTGCGGGGGAGGGGGCTGTCCAGTGCATTTTCAAAGATATGTGCAACATAAAACATCCAGGTAAACCTTCAGCACAGATAGTACTTTTTTCTCACCACTAAGCGCTTATCATGCAAAAATTTCTCACCATAAGCGCTTCATTATGGTAAAAAACCACTATTTCAGCGTATTTTTTGACACGCTCCCGTTTTGCATTCCCAGACATCGCCTGTTGCGCCCACCTGATGCACGGGATTGAGGCGCACGTCGTCGGGGTGGCTTCCCGCCGGGGCGGCACAGCCGCAAAGCACGCACGCGGCAAATGCCGCCAATACGCTGGTCAACCATGTTTTTTTCATTGATACACTCCCGTGGCACCGCGCGCCACGCTGTCGATGCCGCACATTGCCCACACGTCCTGCACGGGCTCGCATTGATGCAGGGGATGGACGCGATCGGCAACACACAACTGATGCGCCCGCGCTGCCAGCATCTGCCGCCATTGATCGACTTGGGCATTATCCGGAGATACTTGCGGATTGCCACGTTCTGCCGCGCTCAAGTGCGCCACATAGAAACGGCTGTAGAGTTCGCCATCGACGCCGTAGCGATCAACGTCATCGCCTGCCGGATGGGCAAAGCCGTGCGCCACCGCCACGCAGCTATTGCCCGCTTCGGCAATGATCTGGCAGGCGCTGCCCACGTCGTCCGCGCAACGTTGCAAGGCGTCGTGCCGCACTTGCGCAAGGTCGCGTTCGCCGCGCGCGGCGTTGGTGCCGTAGCCGACGGCGCGGCTGTTGAGGAGGCGGTAGCCGTCGACGTGGCGTTCCTCGCTGTACGGCTCTGCGCCAATGGCAAAGGCGACATAGCCGGATTCGTTGTAATAGTAATACCCGGTGATGCGTACCCCGCCCTGCCCTGCCGCTTGTTGCGCGGCACGTTGCGCGGCGGCGGCCTGTTCGGCGGGGAGGATGTGGTGGTGATAAATGTTTTGCTGCAACGCGGTTTGCGCCGCCCGGTTCATCTGGTGCCACGCGGCGTTCTGGGCATGAACGCTGCCCGCGAGGAGCAAGGCAAGGATGGCTGTTTTCTGCGTCATGGTGGTTTTCCCGTTTTTGGATGTTTTATGGTGTTATTTTACCGCAATAAGCGCTTCAAGATGGTAAAAAGTTATTATTTTTTGTGTTTTTATGATGAATTTACGCCCACCCTACGCCTTACGCCGCACAGGCGTCGTAATACGGCTTCAGCGCCGCGCGGATGTGTTCGCGAATCAGGTTCTCCGCCGTGGGGGCATCGCCCCGGTTGTGTACTTCGTCCAGCGCGTGCGGCAGGTATTGGTGGATGATGCCAAAGGGAATATTGGCGGCATCAAAGTCGGCGACGAGTTTTGCCACCGGCGCATCGAGTTGCGGCCAGTAATAGCGGATGCGGTCGGAGAGGCTGAAGGCGCGCAGGCGTCGTTGTTCGTTTTCATCGCCCTCATAGTATTTCTGCCAGTATTTCGGCTGCTCCAGCATCGCTTTTTCCACCGCCGCGCGGAACGCGCCGGGGTACGGTGTGCCGTGATCATCGGCGAGCGCGGCTTCAAGCGCAAAGAGCGCTTCGCGGTAGGCGAAGGTGAGCGCGGGGCCAACTTTGAGGATGGCGAAATGGTCGCGCACCAGTTGCGCAAAGGCGGGCGCGTTTTGGTAATCGGTGGAATGCGCTTCAAAAACGGCGTGTTCAAAGCCCTCTGCCACTTGCGAGAGGGAACGCGCGCGCGCCGGTTGATAATCGATGACTTGATGATGGTCGAATTCAACGCCGGGCTGCACCACAAGGCCAATCACGCGCGGCCACACGTCCGCCAGCCCCGCTTCGGCGAAGATGCGCTGATGTACCGCCCAGGTGGTTTGCGCCGCCTCGGGCGAGGTGGGGGTTACGCCGTGTTCTGCCAAATCTTCCTGCGCCCCGCCCGGCACCGGCACTTCGGTACCGATGATGTAGACGATGTCGCGGGTTTTGTGCGCTTCGGCGATTTGGCAGAGGCGCGCGGCGCGGCGTGCCACGGTTTCATCATCGAGCGGCACGGGGTCATCGGCGCAGCTCATGCTGCAATCGAGGTGGATTTTGTCGTAACCGGCGGCGGCGTAATGGCGGATGAGTTCATCGGCGTGGTTCATCGCTTCCCCGGCAGGCAAATGCTGCCAGACGTTGGGGCCGAGATGGTCGCCGCCGAAGGCGAGTCTGGCTTCGGGAAAGCCTTGCGCGAGGATGCGTCCGCGCATTTCCGCGATGAACTCTGCCGGTTTCTTGCCGGTGTAGCCGCCGAACTGGTCGACCTGGTTGGAGGTGGATTCGATCAAAAGCACATCGCCGTAATCGCGGGCGATGGCCACCGCCGCATCGATCACCGCCGGATGCGCGCTGCATACGGATACCACGCCACCGCGCCCCGTTTGCTTGTGCGCGGCAATTTTTGCGGCTACGGGATTAGCTTTCATCAACGTCTACCTCGATCAGTTCCACATTCTGTTCGCGCAGGAAGTGCTTGAAATGGTTGTCCACGCCGCTGTTGGTGATGATGGCGCGCACCCGTGAAAAGGGAAAGATGGTGCGAAACGAGCGCTGGTGGAATTTGCTGTTGTCGGTCAGCACGAAGACGTCTTCCGCATGTTCCGCCATCAGTTTGGAAAGCCGCGCGGTTTGTTCGTTGGTACTGGTAAACCCTGCCTGCATGTCGATGCCGTCCACCCCGATAAAGGCTTTGGAGAAGTGGCACTGGCGCACGCTTTCGTGCGCCATGGTGCCGCCGAAGGCCATGATGTCCTTGCGCAATTCGCCGCCCAGGGCATAGAGATGGGTCTGGTTGTGGCGGCCGAGGATGGAGAGCGCTTCCAGGCTGTTGACCATCACGTTGATGGGGATGTCGGGCAGCGCTTTCACAAATTCCAGCGTGGTGGAACCCGCGCCGATGATGATGGCGTCGTCGCTGTGCATATCGAGGAAATGTTCGGCGGCGTAGCGGCCAATGGCGCGTTTCGCTTCCACATTTTGCGTGGAGCGGTGGCTGCGCATACTGGAGGTTACAAAGCGGTTGGCGATGATCGCCCCGCCGTGCTGGCGCTTGGCAATGCCTTGTTCCTGAAGGAAATCGAGATCGCGGTAAATCGTCATCAGCGAGACGTCGAAGCGCTCGGCGAGCGCCTGTGAATTGACCACGGTATCGGTTTCCAGCATTTCGCGGATTTTGTTGCGGCGGTCGATGGTGCTGTCGGGTTTCATGGGCATGTTGTTATTGTTCTCCAGAAAGGCTGCGACAGCGCATAGTGTACGCCTCCGCCGGATGATGTCAAATCCTTCATGTGCAAATTTGATGAAATTCACAGAACAATTTGTGAAAAACAGATTGACTTTTGCAATGCTTTCCTCAATAGTAATGTGCAGTATTCGCCAACCAATGACAGGAGATACACATG
Organism: Cardiobacteriaceae bacterium; assembly: GCA_030532785.1. Lineage (GTDB taxonomy): Bacteria > Pseudomonadota > Gammaproteobacteria > Cardiobacteriales > Cardiobacteriaceae > JAUMXB01. The sequence continues at coordinate 784 of JAUNKJ010000104.1, read as the reverse complement.
AACGACTTTTCGCTGGCTCTCGCAAGCCGCCGCCGCTTCCTCAAGGTACTGGGCGGCATGGGCGCGGGCATGGCGCTCGCCGGATCGCTGCCGGTGTGGGCGCAGGAGGGCAAAATCGCCGCGAGCATCGAAGCCGCCGTGTCCTACAGCCTTTCCACCGGTTTTGACCCGATGACCACCAGCGGCGCGACGCCTTACGCCGCCAACCTCCACATCTTTGAAGCGCTGGTCGATTTGCACCCCGCCACCCGCGAGCCGTATCTGGCGCTCGCTGCCAAAGAGCCGGAAAAAGTGGATGACACCACCTGGCGCGTGATGCTGCGCGAGGGCGCGAAATTCCACGACGGCCAGCCGGTGACCGCTGACGACGTCGTTTTCTCCTACGAGCGCGTGCTTGATCCCGCAAACAGCTCGCTCTTTGCCCAGTTCATCCCCTTCATCGACAAGGTGAGCAAAGTTGACGAGAAAACCGTGGAATTCAAGTTGAAATATCCGCTGTCTTTGTTCCGCGAGCGTTTGTCGATTGTGAAAATCGTGCCCAAGCACATCGCCGAAAAAGACAAGGCGGCGTTTGATGCCAACCCCGTCGGCTCCGGCCCGTACAAATTCGTCTCCGCCACCAAGGATGACCGCATCGAATTCGCGCGCTTCGCCGACTACAACGGCCAATACCCGGCGCTCGCCGAGAAAATGACCTGGTTCCTGTTGTCGGACGACGCCGCGCGCGTTACCGCCCTGCAATCCAAGCGCATCCAGGCGATGGAATCCGTGCCTTACCTCGATG
>JAUNKJ010000001.1:46867-47792 GCA_030532785.1 Cardiobacteriaceae bacterium | reverse complement strand
ACGCGCTGTGCAAAAACGGCTGCGGCAACGTACTCGCCATCGACCTCGGCACCTCGCGCCTCGCCCAGGGCAACACCGGACAAACCGCCGTGGTCAACGTCGAGAAATACGAAGGCGAAGCACCGGAACTCACTGCCTTTGTCCCGCCGCGCATCGCGCAAAGCGCCTGACGGCCGTTCATGGCATAAAAAAACCGCCTTCGGGCGGTTTTTTTATGCGGACGGTTCATGCGGCAATTACGGCTTGGGCGTCAGCATGATTTGCATCCCCATGGCATCCAGCACTTTCACGATGGTCTCGTAGCGCGGTTTGGCATCTGCAGCCAGCGATTTGTAGAGGCTTTCGCGGGAAACGCCTGCTGCCTTGGCAATCTGCATCATGCCGCGTGCCTTGGCTGCCGTTTCGATGGCGCGCAGCAAAATGGTGTGATCGCCCATTTCGCCCGCTTCTTCGGCGGCCACTTGCAAATAAGTGGTGATTTCTGCTTCTGTGTGCAAATAACGGCTGGCTTCAAAGGGAAAAGTCTTCATCATTCAACTCCATGCGCATGGCCTGCGCCTTGCGGATATCGGCGGATTGTGTGGCTTTGCTGCCGCCTGCGAGCATGACAATCAGGGAGTTGCCACGCCAGGTGTAATAGAGGCGGTAGCCTTTGCCTTCATGTATCCGCATTTCACTGATGCCTTCGCCGACGGTTTTGTGATCGCCGAGATTGCCGCTGGCTGCCCGTTCCAGACGGGTAATAATTTTGGCTTTCACCCTGAGGTCTTTCAGGTTTTCCAGCCAGCGGGAAAAATATTCGGTGAAATGGATGTGATACATGGCGTTATTCTGTAGCCGGGAAGATACAGCGTCAAGCTGTTATCGTGTGATGAGAAAATTTCTCATCAATAAGCGCTTATCATGAGAAAATTTCTCACGATAA
>JAUNKJ010000001.1:0-46857 GCA_030532785.1 Cardiobacteriaceae bacterium | reverse complement strand
TGATGGTAAAAAATGACTATAAATAGCAAAATGATGAAATATTACATCTTGGGTGCGATAAAGCCGTAGCCTTGCAGCACTTTCTGCCCCGCGTCGCCGCTGACGAAGCCGACAAAGCGTTGCGCTTCTTCTGCCGCCTGGCTGTTTTTCAAGACGGCGATGGGGTAGGCGAGCGGTTGGTCGAGGGCGACGTCGAAGGCGACTTTCACTTTGTCGGGCATGATGGCGGCGTCGGTGGCATAGACGAATCCGGCATCGGCTTCGCCGCGCGCGACGTAATCGAGCGACTGGCGCACGTTTTGCGTGGGCAGGTTTTTATCCCCCAGTTTTTCCCAAAGCCCGGCTTTGTCGAGCGCGGATTTGCTGTAACGCCCGACGGGGACGCTTTCCACATTGGCAATGGCGATGCGTTTGATCGCGGCATCGTCGACAAGCGCTGCCAGTTCCTTGCCTGCCCATGCCGAATCTTTGGGCACGATGACGACGAGTTGGTTTTCGGCAAAGGTGGTGCGGCTCGCGGCGTCGATGAATGCTTCGGCTTTGTCCATGGTGACGGTGTCGGCGCTGGCGAAGACGTCAACGGGCGCGCCGTTGGCGATTTGTTGCAGGAGCGCGCCGGAGCCTGCGAAGTTCAAATGCACTTTGGCGTCCGGGTGTTGCGTTTCATAGGCTTGGGCGATGGCGGTGAAGGCATCGGTGAGGCTTGCCGCCGCCGAGACGGTGATTTCCGCCGCGTGCGCAGAGCAGATGGCAAGTGCGCAAGTTATTGTCAGAGCAGTTTTTTTCATGTGTTGATCCGTAAACTGCCACAGGGCAGCGCGGTTATTATAGCGTTTTGCAATGTTTGTGGTTTTATAATCATTTTTTCTCATCATGAAGCGCTTGTTGTGGTAAAAAATCTTTATTTTCATGTAAAATTTGAGAAATATAAATTATGTGCGATTACAGTTGCTTGCTGTCAGTGCAATGGGATAACACTGGCGTGCGGCGCTATACTGGCTACGCCGGATACGGCAATTTTATGATTTTTGTTTCAAGGAGTTGGTTATGAAAGCAGCAGTCGTCAACCAGGCATGCAATGGCGTGGAAGTGGTGGAGAAGCCGGTTCCTGTGGTCGGCCCCGGCGAAGCGCTTGTCGAAGTGGAATTCTGCGGCGTGTGCCACACCGATTTGCATGTCGCTGCCGGTGATTACGGCAAGCAGCCCGGCCGCACGTTGGGGCATGAGGGCATCGGGATTGTGCGCGAGGTGGCGCCCGATGTGGAGTCGCTGAAGGTGGGCGACCGCGTGAGTATTGCCTGGCTTTTTGAAAGTTGCGGGCGCTGCGAGTATTGCGATTCGGGGCGCGAAACCCTTTGCCGCAGTGTGAAAAATGCGGGTTATACCGTGGATGGCGGCATGGCGGAGTATTGCCTTGTGACTGCCGATTATGCGGTGAAGGTGCCGGATGGTCTCGACCCGGCGCAGGCGAGCAGTATTACTTGCGCAGGTGTTACCACTTACAAGGCGATCAAGGTGTCCGGGGTGCGTCCGGGGCAGTGGATTGCGATTTACGGCGCGGGCGGTTTGGGCAATCTCGGCGTGCAATACGCGAAGAAAGTCTTTGGTGCGCAGGTGATTGCCGTGGATTTGAATGACGACAAACTGGCGCTTGCCAAGGAAACCGGCGCGGATGTGGTGATCAATGCAGGCAAGGAGGATGCGGCAGCGCGTATCCGCGAGGTGAGCGGCGGCGGGGCACATGCGGCTGTTGTGACGGCCGTGTCCAAGGCGGCGTTCAACAGCGCGGTGGATTGCGTGCGTGCCGGTGGCCGCGTGGTGGCGGTCGGCTTGCCGGTGGAGACGATGGATTTGTCGATTCCGAAGACGGTGCTGGATGGCATCGAGGTGGTCGGCTCGTTGGTCGGTACGCGCCAGGATTTGGCGGAGGCGTTCGAGTTCGGCGCGCGCGGTATCGTGGTGCCGGTGGTGCAAACCCGTTCGCTGGAGGAGGTCGGCGATGTGTTCCAGGAGATGTACGACGGCAAGATTCAGGGGCGCATGGTGCTGGATATGAAGAAGGGCAAGTGTGGCTGTGGCCACGGCCATTGATGCTGCCTGAACGGAGGAAAAAGCCACCATTTTTTGGTGGCTTTTTTATTGCATTTTTAGGATAAAAATAATGAATTTTTATCTGGTAAAGCGCTTTTTGATGGTAAAAAATAACGATTTTTATGGTTTTTTTGGGTGGGTGAGAGGGGTGTTTTGGTGTTCGGGGAGATGTCATGGTATAACACGCGCGGCGCAATTTTCCGTTTCACAACCAGGAATCTGTATGAAAAAGTTCAAATTGTTTTTGTTGGCCGCTGCTTTGGCGGGCGCTGCCCATGCCGATGACAATGCGCCGATGGTGCTGGATAGCCAGTATGGTTTTGCCGAGACGATTGCGGCGCTGGAGGGCGCGTTTGCCGAGAAGGGCATGAAGCTGTTTGCCCGCATTGATCATCAGGCGGCGGCGAAGGAGGCGGGGCTGGAGATGCAGCCGGCGACGGTGATTGTGTATGGGGTGCCGAAGGTGGGGACGCCATTGATGGTGAAGGATCCGACGCTGGCGTTGCAGTTGCCGCTGAAGGTGTTGGTGACGGAGGTGGATGGCAAGGTGCAGGTGGTGCTGAACAGTGCCGAGCAGGTGGTGGCGCGCAGCAGTACGCCGTATGCCGATGTGGAGAATACGCTCGCCAATGCGGAGAAGTTGGTGCGGGCGACGGTGGTGGCAAAATGATGGTGTAAATCGTCGTTTTTTATCATCGGGAAGCGCTTGTCGTGGGTAAAAATCACGATGAGCGCTTTTTTTGTGGGAAAAGTTGTGTGCTGTTTTACGGTTGTGCGGGGAGCAGGGCTTCGTAGCGGCGGTCGGTGAGGGTGCGGAGGAAGGCGATGAGGGTGTCGATGTCGGCGTCGGAAAGCGGCGGGGCGGCAAGCGCGTCGTCATCGATGGTGTGCGGGACTTCGGGGTTGCCCCAGGGTTGGGGGCGCGCGGGGTTATTGTGGTGGTCGTGAAGGTGGATGGCGGTGCGCAGGTCGGGGATGACGCCGTTGTGCATGTAGGGGGCGGTGACGGCGACGTTGCGCAGGCTGGGGGTGCGGAATTGGCCGTCGAGGGCGGGGTTGCCGTCGGTGCGCGGGTTGTCCATGAGGCCGTGGTCGATGTAGTCGGGTTCGCGCCCGGCGAGTTGGATGAGGGTGGGGTTGGTGGGGACGCCGATGTTGTAGTAGGCGTAGGTGCTGAAGGGTTCTTCGGCGCTGCCAGGGGTTTTGGCGGCGTGGCAGGATGCGCAGTTGCTGCGTGCGGGGTCGAAGAAGAGGGCGCGGCCGCTTTCTTCTGCGGGGGTGAGTTTTGTTTCGCCTTTGAGGGCGCGGTCGTATTTGCTGTCGTAGGTGCGCAGTGCCGCGCTTTGTTCGTAGGCGGCTAGCGATTGGGCGAGGATGCGGAAGGCGCGGGCTTCCTGGTAGCCGAGGCCGGGTTTGCCAACGGTGGCGAAGACTTGTTGGCCGTGTTGGCGTTTGAGTTGTTCGGCGTATTGCGGGTTTTTTTCGAGGCGGGCGCTGACGTGTTGGCTGTCGCGCATGCCCATTTCAAAGTGGGTGAAGAGGGGGCCTGCGATTTGTTCGGCGAGGTCGTTGGCGCGGCCGTCCCAGAATTGGCCGCCGATGTAGCGGCCAAGGGTGGCGTCGTAATGAAAAGGCGGGCTGTTGGCGGCGTAGGCGATGGAGGGGGCGTTGCGGATGCCGAAGTGTTGGCCGCCGCTGCCTTGCGAGATCATGTTTTGGCCGGCGTGTTGGCGGAGGTCGATGAAGGCGGCGGCGGGTTGGTGGCAGGTGAAGCAGCCGATGTCCTGGTGGCGGGAGAGGGTGGGGTCAAAGAAGAAGAGTTGGCCGAGTTCTTCGGGGCTGAGAAGGGTGAGGGGTTCGGCGCGGGCGAGGAGGGCGCTGGCGGCAAGGAGGAGGATGAGGCGGCGCGGCATGGGGGTCTCCGGCGAGGGGGTGTGTCAGTGTAGGCACGCGGATGGGTTTCACGGCTTGATTTGTCTCATTTTGGGTTGTGGTGAGAAATTTTCTCATGATAAAGCGCTTGTTGCGAGAAAATTTATCATGACAAGCGCTTCATGATGATAAAAAATCACTATTTTTGTGAAATATTTGGTTGATGATGTTGAGGTGTTGCGCGAGGAGGTTTTCGTAGGGGGCGAGGTGGTGGTCGATGGCGGTGCGCAGGGTGTGGGGGTCGGTAGCGAGGAGGCTTTGCATGGCGGCGGCGAGTTGGTCGGCGTTTTGTATTTGCCGGGCGAAGGGTTGCTGGCGCAGTTCGCGGGCGATGTGGGCGAAGTTGTAGGTGGAGAATCCGTAGATGACGGGGGTGCGGGCGTGCAGGGGTTCGAGGAGGTTGTGGCCGCCGCGGTTGATGAGGGTGCCGCCGATGTAGGCGAGGTCGGCGCGGGCGAAGTAGGCGGGAAGTTCGCCGAGGGTGTCGATGAGGTAGATGTCGTCGGGGTGTGTGGGTTGCGGGTGTTGGCTGCGCAGGATGGGGCGGAGGCCGGCGGCGCGGATGACGGCGCAGACGTTGTCGCGGCGTTCGGGGTGGCGCGGGGCGAGGATGAGGCGGGCGTCGGGGTGGCTGCGGCGCAGGGTTTGGTAGGCGGTGAGGATGGCGGTTTCTTCGCTGTCGTGGGTGCTGGCGGCGAGGATGATGGGGTGGGCGGCAGGGAAGGGGGCGGCTTCGGCGGCGGCGGGGGGGAGGTATTTGAGGCTGGGGGTGGTGCGGATGTGGCGGAAGCCGAGGTGGCGGAAGCGGCGGGCGTCGTCGCGGGTTTGCGCGTTGATGTGGAGGTGGTCGAGGAGGGGGGCGAGGAGCGGTTGCGCGAAGCGGCGGTAGCGGCGCAGGGAGCGGGCGGAGAGGCGGGCGTTGGTGAGGAGGACGGGGATGTTTTTCTTGGCGGCTTCGCTGATGAGGGCTGGCCAGATTTCGGTTTCCATGAGGATGATGGCGCGGGGTTGGGTGTGGCGGAGGAAGCGGCGGATGAAGGCGGGGAGGTCGTAGGGGAGGTAGCGGATGGTGATGCGTGCGGGGTGTTGGTTTTGCAGGCGTTGGAGTTGGGCGCGGCCGGTGGGGGTGGTGGTGGTGAGGAGGAGGTGGGCGGTGGGGTTGTCGGCGAGCCAGGCGGTGAGCAGGGGGCGGATGGCGAGGAATTCGCCGACGGAGACGGTGTGCGCCCAGAGGGTGTCGGGTTGGGGGGCGGGGAGGCGGCGGGCGAGGCGTTCGCCGATGTGTTGGCGGTAGGCGGGGTTTTTCCGCGATTTCCACAGGAGGCGGAGGAGGGCGATGGGGAGGAGGAGGGCGAGGAGAGGGGCGTAATACCAAGGCAGCGCGGCTTGTGGTTGGGCGGGGGGATGCGTACTATTCATGCCCGCATTATATATAGATGACAGGTTTTTCATGGCGGTTTATGCGATTGGCGATGTGCATGGGCAATATGCGGCGTTGCTGCGGTTGCTGGAGAGGATTGGTTATGGCGATGATGATGCGTTGTGGTTTGTGGGCGATTTGGTGAATCGCGGGCCGGATTCGCTTGCGGTGTTGCGCTTTGTGACGGGGCTGAAGAATGCGCGGGTGGTGCTCGGTAATCATGATTTGTCGCTGCTGGTGCAGGCCGAGCGTTTCAAGGGGCACAAACTGAAGGATGCGACGGCGGAGATTCTCGCGGCGGAGGATGCGCTGGCGTTGTTGCGCCGTTTGCGTGAGTATCCGTTGTTGCATGTGGACAAGGGGCGCAAGGTGGCGATGGTGCATGCCGGGGTGCATCCGTTGTGGACGATGAAGACGGCGAAGCGCTTGAATCGTGCGGTGGGCAAGGCGTTGCAGGGCAGGAAATACCGCGATTTCCTGCGTGATTTGTATGGCGATGATCCGTCGCGCTGGTCGGAGACGTTGTCGGGGATGGCGGCGAAGCGTTTCGCGGTGAATGTGTGCTGCCGGATGCGTTTTTTGCGCGAGGATGGTGCGCTGGATTTGGCGGCGAAAATGGCGCCGCACGATGCGGGAGGCGGGTTGAAGCCTTGGTTTGATTTTGAGATGCACAACAAATACCGCTGGATTTTCGGGCATTGGGCGAGTTGCGGGTTGATGGTGCGCGAGCGCGTGGCGTGTCTGGATGGGGGCAGTGCCTGGGGCGGGGAGCTGGTGGCGTTTGATGTCGACGAATGGCGCGTCGCCGGGCGGGTCAGCGTGCAAAAAATGCGGCACTGAAAAAAGCCGGAAAAAAAGATTGACAGGGTGATGGATGCTGGTATGATGCGCGCTCTGTTTCGGAGGGGTACCCAAGCGGTCAACGGGAGCAGACTGTAAATCTGCCGGCTCAGCCTTCGTAGGTTCGAATCCTACCCCCTCCACCATTTAACTTGCGGGTGTAGTTCAATGGTAGAACCTCAGCCTTCCAAGCTGATGGTGTGGGTTCGATTCCCATCACCCGCTCCAAGCAATCCCATTCCCAGTCCATATAGCTCAGCAGGTAGAGCACTTCCTTGGTAAGGAAGAGGTCACCGGTTCAAATCCGGTTATGGGCTCCACTTTATTCCTCTTTATCGGGTGTATCTGAGATGTCCAAGGAAAAGTTTGAACGTACGAAGCCCCACGTGAACGTGGGAACGATTGGTCACGTAGACCATGGCAAGACCACGCTGACCGCGGCGCTGACCAAGGTTGGTGCCGAGAAATTCGGTGGTGCTTTCCGTGCCTACGACCAAATCGACGGTGCGCCGGAAGAACGCGCCCGCGGCATCACCATCTCGACCGCCCACGTGGAATACGAGTCTCCGAACCGCCACTACGCCCACGTAGACTGCCCGGGACACGCCGACTACGTCAAAAACATGATCACCGGTGCGGCACAAATGGACGGCGCCATCCTCGTCTGCTCCGCAGCCGACGGCCCCATGCCGCAAACCCGCGAACACATCCTCCTCTCCCGTCAGGTCGGCGTACCCAACATCGTCGTCTTCCTGAACAAAGCCGATATGGTTGACGATGCCGAACTCCTCGAACTCGTCGAAATGGAAGTGCGCGACCTCCTCTCCGAATACGACTTCCCGGGCGACGACACCCCAATCATCGTCGGCTCTGCCCTGAAAGCCCTCGAAGGTGACACTTCCGACATTGGCGTCCCCGCCATCGAAAAACTCGTGGAAGCGCTCGACACCTACATCCCCGAGCCGGTACGTGACATCGACAAACCCTTCCTGATGCCCATTGAAGACGTCTTCTCCATCTCCGGACGTGGCACCGTCGTGACTGGCCGTATCGAACGCGGCATCGTCAAAGTTGGTGAAGAAATCGAAATCGTCGGTATCCGTCCGACCACCAAAACCACCTGCACCGGTGTTGAAATGTTCCGCAAACTGCTCGACGAAGGTCGTGCCGGTGACAACGTCGGTGTACTCCTGCGTGGCACCAAGCGTGAAGACGTAGAGCGTGGCCAGGTACTCGCCAAGCCGGGCACCATCACCCCGCACACCCGCTTTGAAGCCGAAGTGTACATCCTGTCCAAAGAAGAAGGTGGTCGTCATACCCCGTTCTTCAAAGGCTACCGTCCGCAATTCTACTTCCGCACCACAGACGTAACCGGCGAATGCATCTTGCCGGAAGGCGTGGAAATGGTCATGCCGGGTGACAACATCAAGATGGACGTCAACCTGATCTCGCCGATTGCGATGGATGAAGGTCTGCGCTTTGCGATTCGTGAAGGTGGCCGCACTGTGGGTGCGGGTGTCGTCTCGAAAATCAAGGAATAATCTTCTTGCAAAGGCATGGGGTGGTGGTATAATCCGCCGCCCCAAGTTTGTCTCAAGGGCAAGCGTTTTTATACAGGCGAATAGCTCAATTGGTAGAGTTGCGGTTTCCAAAACCGTCGGTTGGGGGTTCGAGTCCCTCTTCGCCTGCCATTATTCTTAGAGAGTGTCCATGCAGCAAGCTCCTGTTGAAATCGAAAAAAAACCGCTGGATGGTGTGCTGATTTTCATCGCCACCATCCTTTTTTTGGGTGGTTTTTATCTTGCAGGTTCCCTGTTTTTTGCCGCCAAGCCTTGGTATATCCGGTTGCTGATCATTGTGGCTGCCGTGGTGTCTTCGGCTGCCGTGTTGACATTGAGCAGTTATCGTGCCCGTCTGGTTTCGCTGGCGCGTGGCGCTCGCATCGAATTGCGCAAGGTGCACTGGCCGAGCAAGGATGAATGGTGGAAAGCAACCCTGATGGTGCTTGCCATCGTGACGGTCTTTGCCCTGTTCCTGAGTCTTGTTGACTGGTTGTTGGCCGCGTTGATCCAGTGGGTGCTCTGATGCGTTGGTATGTATTGCAAACCTATTCCCAATTCGAACATCAGGTTAAGCGCGCACTGCTGGAGCGCATTGAGCGCGAAGGCCTGCAGGCGCATTTTGGCCAGATTCTCGTGCCTTCCGAAGAGGTTGTTGAAGTCAAGGATGGCAAGAAGCGCAGTTCGCAACGCAAGTTTTTCCCTGGCTATGTCCTGGTGGAAATGGAAATGAATGAATTGACCTGGCACTTGGTAAACAGTACGCCCAAGGTGTCCGGTTTTGTGGGTGGCACGGCAGAGCGTCCGGCACCCATTGCCAAGCATGAGGTCGATGCCATCATGCGGCGCATTGAAGAGGGAGTGGAAAAGCCACGCCCGAAAACCCTGTTCGAAGTCGGGGAAGAGGTACGCATTGTCGATGGCCCCTTCGCCGAATTCACCGGGACGGTGGAAGAAGTGCAGTACGACAAGAGCCGCCTCAAGGTCTCCGTACTCATTTTCGGCCGTCCCACGCCGGTGGAACTGGAGTTCCATCAGGTGGAAAAGGACATTTGATCAATCACGGGGAGCCGCAAGGCGTTCGTACCCGCAAGGAGTAAATGAATGGCTAAGAAAATCACTGGCTATATCAAGCTGCAGATTCCTGCTGGCAAGGCCAATCCGTCACCGCCCGTTGGTCCGGCACTCGGTCAGCGCGGCGTCAATATCATGGAATTCTGCAAGGCATTCAATGCCGAAACCCAGTCCATGGAAGCCGGTATGCCGATTCCTGTCGTCATCACCGTCTACAGCGATCGCAGCTTTACCTTTGTCACCAAGACGCCGCCGGCTTCTTACCTGCTGAAGAAGGCTGCCGGGATCAAATCCGGTTCTGGTCGTCCCAACACCAACAAGGTGGGTAAAGTGACCCGCAAGCAGCTGGAAGAAATCTATGCACTGAAAAAGCCGGATTTGACCGCTGCCGATGCCGAAGCAGGCATCAAGACCATCGCGGGCAGTGCGCGTTCCATGGGTATCAAGGTAGAGGATTGAGAAAATGGCGAAATTGACAAAACGTGCCAAGGCCATTCGTGAAAAACTCGAGCCGGGCAAGGTCTATTCCTTGGAAGAAGCGCTTTCTCTGCTGAAAGCCATGCCGGGTGTGAAATTCAACCAGTCTGTTGATGTTGCACTCAATCTTGGTATTGATCCGCGCAAATCCGATCAGGTCGTGCGTGGTGCGGCGGTTCTGCCCAACGGTACTGGCAAGTCTGTGCGTGTTGCCGTGTTTGCCCAGGGTGACGCTGCCGAAGCAGCCAAGGCAGCCGGTGCCGATATTGTCGGTATGGACGAGCTGGCCGAAGAAATCAAAGGCGGCCGCAGCGATTTTGACGTGGTGATTGCTGAGCCGGCAGCGATGCGCGTGGTTGGTACCCTGGGTCAGATTCTGGGTCCGCGGGGTTTGATGCCGAACCCGAAAGTGGGTACGGTCACGCCAGACGTGAAGACTGCCGTAGAAAATGCCAAGGCCGGTCAGGTACGTTTCCGTGCTGACAAGGGTGGTGTGGTGCACGCGATGATCGGCAAGCTCGATTTCGATGACAACAAGCTCGTCGAAAACCTGCGTGCACTGGTGGCGGAAGTCAACAAGCTGAAACCGGCAACCAGCAAGGGCGTTTACCTGAAAAAAGCCTATCTCTCTACCACGATGGGACCGGGTCTCGCTGTTGACGTTGCTGCCTTGGTGGCATAAACCCAACAATTCACGGCCGGCGGGAATGTTTTTCCGCCGGTCAATGTTCTTTGGATGGCTGTAGCTCAAACAGCTATCGTCAAAGACTGCGGGTGCGGAGATATCCGCTTAATTTCCCGCATAGATGGTAGGTCAGCTTCAGTTGTCTGAAATGGCCATACCGAGGGCTGCGGCTGATGTCGCAGAAATCAAGGGTAATCCGATCCGACTTAAGGAGTATGGAATGGGATTGAATTTAACCAGCAAAAAAGCCGTTGTCGCGGAAGTCCATGAAGTGGCTTCTTCTGCGTTGGCGTTGGTGGCTACGGAGTACCACGGTCTGACCGTGGAGCATCTCACCGTGCTGCACGCCCGCGCCCGTGAAAGCGGTGTATATCTGCGTGTGGTTAAGAATACCCTGGCAAGACGCGCGCTTGCGGATACGGACTTCGGCAATGTTGAAGACCGTCTCGTGGGCCCGCTGATTCTGGCTTTCTCTTTGGAAGATCCGGGCGCGGCTGCGCGCCTCTGGCGTGATTTCTTCAAGGAACACGACAAGATGGACAAGAATATTGTCAAATTCTTGAGTGTTTCCGGTGAAGTGTTGTCCGGCAAGGAACTGGATCGTCTGGCAAAAATGCCGACCAAAGACGAAGCGCTGGCACTGCTCATGGCGTGCATGCGCGCACCGGTCGAAAAACTCGCCCGCACACTCAACGAAGTGCCCGGCAAGCTGGTTCGTACCGTCGAAGCCATTCGCCAAAGCAAGGCTGCCTAAGCCTTTGCCGGTATTCTTGTATCCTTTTTTAAATTGTTTTTGGAGTATTCATTATGGCCATTAGTAAAGAAGAAATCTTGGAAGCCATTGCCCAGATGTCCGTCATGGATGTTGTGGACCTGATCGCTGCCATGGAAGAAAAATTCGGCGTTTCTGCGGCTGCCGCCGTTGCTGCTGCACCGGCTGCTGCTGCGGGTGGTGCTGCCGCTGCTGAAGAGCAAACCGAATTTGACGTGGTTCTCGCTGACGCCGGTGCCAACAAGGTTGCCGTCATCAAAGCGGTTCGTGCGATCACCGGTCTTGGCCTGAAAGAAGCCAAGGAAGCGGTTGACGGCGCGCCGACCACCCTGAAAGAAGGCGTGGACAAGGCCGAAGCCGAGAAAATGAAGAAAGAACTTGAAGAAGCAGGCGCCAAAGCCGAACTCAAGTGATAGCTTCCCAAGGCTTGCAAAAGTACTGGCGCGTAAGCGTCAGTACTTTTTGTCGTCTTTGAAAAGCCGGTAAACCCTTGTGCAGGCTCTGCACAGCGGTTTGCAGGTTTGACTGCCCTCTTTCGCGCTTTGCGCATCACCGACGCTCGAGGTTACTCTCCCTATGACCTATACGTTCACCGAAAAAAAACGCATCCGCAAAAATTTCAGCAAGCGTCCCACCGTTCTGGAAACCCCCTATTTGCTTTCCATGCAGCTGGATTCCTATCGTGAATTCCTCCAGCAGGACAAAAAATTCGACCAACGCGAGCCAGTCGGCTTGCAAAGCGCTTTTGCCTCCATTTTCCCCATCGTCAGCCACAACGGCATGGTGGAACTCCAGTTTGTCGGTTACGACCTCGGCAAGCCCGAGTTCGAGGTGCGTGAGTGCCAACTGCGTGGTGTCACCTATTCTGCTCCGCTGCGTGCGCGCATGCGGCTCGCGATTTACGACAAGAACAGCACCAAGCGCAAACTGAAACAGGTGATCGAATCGGAATCGGTCTTCATGGGCGAAATGCCGCTGATGACCGACAACGGTACCTTTGTCATCAATGGCACCGAGCGCGTGGTGGTTTCGCAACTGCACCGCTCCCCCGGCGTTTTTTTCGACCATGACCGTGGTCAGGGACACAGCTCGGGCAAGTTGCTCTTCTCCGCGCGCATCATTCCCTACCGTGGTTCATGGCTGGATTTCGAATTTGACGCCAAGGATTTGCTCTACTGCCGCATTGACCGTCGCCGCAAGCTGCTGGTCAGCGTGCTGCTGCGCGCGCTCGGCTACAACAACGAGCAGATGCTCGACATGTTCTTCGATACCCAGACCTTCAAAATCTCGCGTGGCAAAATCGAACTGGTCTTTGATCCGGCGGTTTACAAGGGACAGATTGCGCCCTTTGATTTCGTCGCCAACCAGGAAGTGCTGGTGGAAATGGGCAAACGTGTGACCAGCCGTCATGTGCGCCTGCTTGAAGAGAGCGGGGTCAACCGCCAAGTGGTGCCGGAAAGCTATCTGGTCGGCAAGATTCTTGCCAAGGACTTGGTGGACAAGGAAACCGGCGAGCTGATTTTGCCTGCCAACGCCGAGCTGACTGCCGAGCATGTGACCAAGCTGATCGAGCTGGGGGTGAAGACCTTTGAAACTCTGCTGGTCAACGATCTTGATCGTGGTGCCTATATTTCCCACACCATCGCCCAGGATGAAACAACCACGACGCTGGAGGCACGTGCGGAAATCTACCGCATGATGCGCCCAGGTGAACCACCGACCAAGGACGCTGCCGACACCCTGTTCGATAATCTCTTCTTCAATGAAGAGCGCTATGATCTTTCCCGCGTGGGTCGCATGAAGTTCAACCGCCGCCTCAACATTGACGGTGATGAAGGCCGTGGGGTGCTTTCCAGCGAAGATATCGTTAAGGTCATTCAAATGTTGATTGCCATCCGTGACGGTGAAGGCAGTATTGACGACATCGACCATCTCGGTAACCGCCGTATCCGCTGCGTCGGGGAAATGGCGGAAAATGCTTTCCGTATCGGTCTGGTGCGTTTGGAGCGCTCGGTGAAGGAGCGCTTGTCGCAAGTGGAATCCGAAGGCTGGACGCCCAAAGATTTGATCAATGCCAAACCGGTCGCGGCGGCGATCAAGGAATTTTTCGGTTCTTCGCAGCTGTCGCAGTTCATGGACCAGAACAACCCGCTCTCCGAGGTCACCCACAAGCGCCGTATTTCCGCATTGGGACCGGGCGGTTTGACCCGCGAACGCGCCGGTTTCGAGGTGCGTGACGTGCATCCTACCCACTATGGCCGTCTCTGTCCGATCGAGACCCCGGAAGGACCGAACATTGGTCTGATCAACTCGCTCGCGGTCTATGCGAAAACCAACGAATACGGCTTTCTGGAAACACCATACCGCAAGGTGGTAGATGGCAAGGTGACCAGTGATATCGAATACCTCTCCGCCATTGACGAGTCGCGCTACACCATTGCCCAGGCCAACGCGCGTCTGGATGCCGACAACCGCTTTGCCGATGAACTGGTCTCTACCCGTTTCGAGAACGAATTTACCCTGTCGCCCCCTGCACGGGTCGATTACATGGACGTTTCGCCGAAGCAGATCGTGTCAGTGGCGGCGTCGCTCATTCCTTTCCTTGAGCATGATGACGCGAACCGCGCCCTGATGGGTTCCAACATGCAGCGTCAGGCGGTGCCGACCCTGCGTGCCGACAAGCCGTTGGTGGGTACCGGCATGGAGCGCGTCGTTGCCAACGATTCCGGGGTGCTGGTGCGCGCCGAGCGTGGCGGAGTGATTGATTCCGTGGACTCTTCGCGTATCGTGGTCAAGGTCAATGACGACGAAGTCGACGTCAACGGTTTGGGGGTGGATATCTACAACCTCACTAAATATACCCGCTCCAACCAGAACACCTGTATCAACCAGAAGCCGCTGGTCAGCCCCGGCGACGTGGTAGCACGCGGTGATGTACTCGCAGATGGCCCGTCCACCGACCTGGGTGAACTGGCGCTTGGGCAGAACATGCTGGTTGCTTTCATGCCGTGGAATGGCTACAACTTCGAAGATTCCATCCTCATTTCCGAGCGCGTGGTGCAGGAAGACCGCTTTACCACCATCCACATTGAAGAACTGACCTGTGTGGCGCGTGATACCAAGCTGGGGCCGGAAGAAATCAGCGGCGATATTCCCAACGTCAAGGAAAGCGCTTTGGCCAAGCTGGACGCGACCGGTATCGTCTATATCGGGGCGGAAGTGAAGGCGGGTGATATTCTCGTCGGCAAGGTGACGCCCAAGGGCGAGCGCTCGCAATCCCCGGAAGAAAAACTGCTGCGTGCCATCTTCGGCGAGAAAGCCTCGGATGTGAAAGATACCTCCTTGCGCGTGCCGACCGGTTATGACGGCACGGTGATTGACGTGCGCGTCTATACCCGCGACGGCGTGGAAAAAGATGCGCGCGCCAAGGAAATCGAAGCGATGGAAATCGAGTCCATCGCCCAGGACGTCAAGGATCGCTTGCGCGTTTTCGAGGCCGACATTCACGAGCGTGCCGCCCGTCTGCTCATGGGGCAGGAAATCAAGAAGGCGGCCAAGCGCAAGTCTGGCGATGTCGTTGACCAGGCGCTGCTGGATGAAATGCGTCCCGAGCAATGGTTCGATATTCGTTTGAAAAACAACGATCTCAACGAGCAGCTTGATGGCATGCACCAGCTCCTCGTGGACAAGCGTAAGGAATTGCAGGATTTCTACGAAGAGAAAAAGGCCAAGTTCTCGCAAGGCGACGATCTGGCACCGGGCGTGCTGAAAATGGTCAAGGTCTACCTTGCGGTCAAGCGCCGCCTGCAACCGGGCGACAAGATGGCTGGTCGCCACGGGAACAAGGGTGTGGTTTCCATGATTGTGCCGGTCGAAGACATGCCTTACATGGAAGACGGTACGCCGGTGGACATCTGCTTGAACCCGCTGGGTGTTCCCTCGCGCATGAATATCGGCCAGATTCTCGAAACCCACCTGGGGTGGGCGGCGCGTGGTCTCGGCCAGCAGATCGGTGCCATGCTTGATAATCACGAACCGACGAAAAAGCTGCGTGCCTATCTGGACGAGATTTACAACCACAATCCCGACTGCAAGCCGGAAGACCTGAAGAGCCTGAACGATGCGGAATTCCTGAAGCTCTGTGAAGCGCTTCGTGCCGGGGTGCCGATGGCGACCCATGTTTTCGACGGTGCGGAAGAAGTGGAAGTACGGCGCATGCTGCAACTGGCGGGGTTGCCGGAAAATGGCCAGACCCGCCTCTACGACGGGCGTACCGGCGAGCCGTTCGACCGTGACGTCACCGTAGGTTATATGTACATGCTCAAGCTGCACCATCTGGTTGACGACAAGATGCACGCACGCTCCACCGGCCCTTACTCGCTGGTTACCCAGCAACCGCTCGGTGGCCGGGCCCAGTTCGGCGGCCAGCGCTTTGGGGAAATGGAAGTGTGGGCGCTGGAAGCCTACGGTGCCTCTTATACCCTGCAGGAAATGCTGACGGTGAAATCGGACGACGTCGAAGGCCGTACCAAGATGTACAAGAACATTGTCGACGGCAATTTGCAGATTGATCCCGGCATGCCGGAATCCTTCAACGTGTTGACCAAAGAAATTCGCGCGCTCGGTATCAATATCGAGCTTGAGCAAGATTAATCCGGAGAGTTTGTCTTATGAAAGAACTGATGACGATGTACAAACCCAAAGGCGGAGTGGACGATTTCGACAAAATCCGCATCGGCCTTGCCTCGCCGGAAATGATCCGCTCGTGGTCGTTCGGGGAAGTGAAAAAACCGGAAACCATCAACTACCGTACCTTCAAGCCGGAACGTGACGGCCTTTTCTGTGCCAAGATTTTCGGGCCAATGAAGGATTACGAGTGCCTGTGCGGCAAGTACAAGCGCTTGAAGCATCGCGGCGTGGTCTGCGAAAAATGCGGGGTGGAAGTCACCAAATCCAGCGTGCGCCGCGAGCGCATGGGGCATATCGAACTGGCAACACCGGTTGCCCACATCTGGTTTTTGAAATCGCTGCCGTCGCGCATCGGTCTGCTGCTGGATCTCACTCTGCGCGAAATCGAGCGCATCCTGTATTTTGAGTCCTTTATCGTCCTCGATCCGGGCATGACCCCACTGGAGAAGAACCAGCTCCTCACGGAAGAGCAATACATTCAGGCCGTTGAGGAATATGGGCACGAGTTCAAGGCAATGATGGGCGCGGAAGCCATTCAGGCGATTTTGCGCAGCATGGATTTGGCGGTCGAATGTGCCGAATTGCGTGAGGAACTGGCGGAAACCACTTCCGAAACCAAGAGCAAGCGCCTGTTGAAGCGCTTGAAGTTGATGGAATCATTGCTGAAATCCGGCAACCGTCCCGAATGGATGGTGTTGGACGTGTTGCCGGTATTGCCGCCGGACCTGCGCCCGCTGGTGCCGCTTGATTCCGGCCGTTTCGCCACTTCGGACCTCAACGATCTCTACCGCCGCGTCATCAACCGCAACAACCGTCTGAAGCGCTTGCTGGAGCTGTTTGCTCCGGACATCATCGTGCGCAACGAGAAGCGCATGTTGCAGGAAGCGGTGGATTCACTGCTCGACAATGGTCGCCGTGGGCGTACCGTGACCGGTTCCAACAAGCGTCCGCTGAAATCGCTGGCCGACATGATCAAGGGCAAGCAGGGGCGTTTTCGTCAAAACCTGTTGGGCAAGCGCGTTGACTATTCCGGGCGTTCGGTCATCGTGGTCGGTCCGACCCTGCGCCTGCACCAGTGCGGTTTGCCCAAGCGTATGGCGCTGGAACTGTTCAAACCATTTATTTTCCAGCAACTCATCCTCAACGAACATGCGCCGACCATCAAGGCGGCCAAGCTTATGGTCGAGCGTGATGAACCGGCAGTGTGGGATGCCCTGGAATATGTTATCCGCGAGCATCCGGTATTGCTGAACCGTGCGCCAACCCTGCACCGTCTGGGTATTCAGGCGTTCGAGCCGGTATTGATCGAAGGCAAGGCCATTCAGTTGCATCCGCTGGTGTGCGCTGCGTTCAACGCCGACTTCGATGGTGACCAGATGGCGGTGCATGTGCCGCTGTCGCTGGAAGCGCAGCTGGAAGCGCGTGCGTTGATGATGAGTTCCAACAATATCCTGTCGCCGGCAAACGGCGAGCCGATCATCGTGCCCTCGCAAGACGTGGTACTCGGCCTGTATTACATGACGCGCGAGCGTGTCAACGGCAAGGGCGAAGGCATGCGCTTCGCCGATATCATGGAAGTGGAGCGCGCCTATCAGGCGGGCGAGGTGCATCTGCAGGCGAAAATCCAGGTGCGCTTGCAATTCTTTGACGCGGAAGCGCCTTATATCAAACGGGTGGAAACCACGGTTGGCCGTGCCTTGCTGTCAAAAATCCTGCCACGTGGACTCAGTTTCGACCTCATCAACAAGCCGATGACGAAAAAGGCGATTTCGGCGCTGGTCAATGCCTGTTACCGCCAGATTGGCCTCAAGGAAACCGTCATTCTCGCTGACCAGTTGATGTATACCGGTTTCAGTTACGCGACCCGCTCCGGGGTGTCCATCGGCGTGACCGACATGGTGGTGCCGGACAGCAAGGGCGACATCCTGCAGGCGGCGGAAGCGGAAGTGAAGGAAATCGAAGGGCAATACACCTCGGGTTACCTCACGGCTGGCGAGAAATACAACAAGGTGATCGACATCTGGTCACGCACCAATGACCGCTTGGCGAAAGCGATGATGGCCAATCTTGGCAAGGAACAGGTGATTGATCGCGACGGCAAACAGGTTGAGCAGGATTCGTTCAACTCGGTGTTCATGATGGCGGACTCCGGTGCACGGGGTTCGGCGGGGCAGATCCGCCAGCTCGCCGGGATGCGCGGCCTCATGGCCAAGCCAGACGGCTCCATCATTGAAACACCGATTACCGCAAACTTCCGCGAGGGATTGAACGTTCTCCAGTACTTTATCTCCACCCACGGTGCACGCAAGGGCTTGGCCGATACCGCGCTGAAAACCGCAAACTCCGGTTATCTCACCCGGCGTTTGGTGGATGTGGCACAAGATGTTGTCATCACTGAACACGATTGTGGCACTAGCCGTGGCGTGGAAGTGCAGGCGGTGGTTGAAGGCGGCGACGTGGTGGAGAAGCTCTCTGACCGCGTTCTCGGACGCGTGCTCGCCGAGCCGGTGATCAACCACCAAGGCGAAATCGTGCTTGATGCCGGTACTTTGCTGGAAGAAGCGCAAATCGAAATTCTTGACCAGGCTGGAGTGGATCGCGTCATGGTGCGCTCGGTCATTACTTGTGACGCACGTCACGGCGTCTGTGCACAGTGCTATGGCCGTGACTTGGCGCGTGGGCATCAGGTCAATGTCGGGGAAGCAGTCGGTGTCATTGCCGCGCAATCCATCGGTGAACCGGGTACCCAGCTGACCATGCGTACCTTCCACATCGGGGGGGCGGCACAAAGCTCGGCTTCCATCGGCAGTGTGGAAATTCGCAATAACGGCCATGTGCGCCTCTCCAACATCAAGACCGTGGTTAATAAGGACGGTCATCTCGTGGCGGTGTCGCGCTCCGGGGAAATGTCAGTGATCGACCAGAACGGCCACGAGCGCGAGCGCTACAAGCTGCCGTATGGTGCCACCATCTATGTGCGCGATGGCGATGCGGTCAAGCAGGGACAAATGCTGGCTATGTGGGATCCGCATACCCAGCCGATCGTCGCCGAAGTGGCGGGACGCGCCGCTTTCTTCGACTTCGAGGAAGGGGTTACGGTCATCAGTTCTTCCGATGCCGATACTGGTTTGACGGTACTCAATATCCTCGAAAATGCGCAGCGCCCGAACTCGGCCAAAGACAAACGCCCGCTCATTCAGCTGCTGGACGACAAGGGCAAGCCGGTTACCCAGAGCGGTTCCGATATTCCGGTCAACTACTTCCTGCCGGAGAAAGCCATTATCAACCTGGTGGATGGCGCCGAAGTCCGGGTCGGGGATGTGCTGGCGAGAATGCCGCAGGAATCGGGCAAGACAGGCGATATCACTGGTGGTCTGCCGCGGGTGGCCGAGCTGTTCGAAGCGCGCAAGCCCAAGGAACCGGCCATTCTTGCGGAAATGACGGGTACGGTATCGTTTGGCAAGGAAACCAAGGGCAAGCAGCGCTTGGTGATTACCGATGAAAACGGCGAGTCTTTTGAAATCCTTATCCCGAAATGGCGACGTCTCAACGTCTTCGAGGGCGAACAGGTGAAGAAGGGCGAACTCCTTGCCGATGGTGAACCGGCACCACATGACATTCTCCGCCTGCGTGGCATTCACGAACTGGCTGCGCATATCGTGCGCGAAATCCAGAACGTCTACCGCCTGCAAGGGGTGAAGATCAACGACAAGCACATCGAGGTCATCGTGCGGCAAATGCTGCGCAAGGTGACGGTGATCGATGCCGGCGAGTCGTCACTCATTGCTGGTGAGCAGGTCGAACTGAATACTGTGCTCGCCGAAAACGATTTGCTCACTGCCCAAGGAAAACTGCCGGTGCGTTACGAGCCGGTGCTGATGGGTATTACCAAGGCGTCTTTGGCGACCGAGTCCTTCGTATCGGCAGCATCTTTCCAGGAAACCACCCGGGTATTGACCGAAGCGGCGGTGCTGGGCAGTGCGGATACGCTGCATGG
This sequence comes from Cardiobacteriaceae bacterium, assembly GCA_030532785.1. Classification (GTDB taxonomy): domain Bacteria; phylum Pseudomonadota; class Gammaproteobacteria; order Cardiobacteriales; family Cardiobacteriaceae; genus JAUMXB01. Next base: position 27,321 of record JAUNKJ010000001.1, on the reverse strand, counting down.
ACTCAAGGAAAACGTCATTGTTGGTCGTCTGATTCCGGCGGGTACCGGCTTGGCCTATCACGCCCAGCGTCGCGCCCAGCGTGATCTGCCCGAAGAGCTCTTTGCCGACGAGGCGGAAGCCGTGGTAGAGGATGTGACAGAAGTGGATGAAGCGCTTGTGGCGCAAGAAGAGTAAGGCTTGACTATGTCAAGCAAAAAGAATACTATACGCCGCCTTTGGCGTATAGCGCTAATTTTTTAGACTTTATTTATAAAGAGAAAAGGGCTTACATGGCGACTATCAACCAGCTCGTGCGTCAACCGCGCACGCGGCAAAAAGAGAAGAACAACGTTCCTGCATTGCAGGGTTGTCCGCAAAAGCGCGGCGTTTGCACCCGCGTATACACAACGACTCCCAAGAAGCCAAACTCGGCCATGCGCAAGGTTGCACGTACCCGTTTGACCAACAAGTACGAAGTAACTGCCTATATCGGCGGTGAAGGGCACAACCTGCAAGAGCACAGCTTGGTGCTCATCCGAGGCGGACGGGTCAAAGACCTGCCGGGTGTGCGTTATCACATCGTGCGTGGCGCGCTGGATACCGCAGGAGTCAAGGATCGCAAGCAAGGCCGTTCCAAATACGGCACCAAGCGTCCTAAAGGTTAAGATTCAAGGAAATATATATGTCTAGACGTGTTCGTGCGCCGATCCGTCACATTCTTCCCGACCCCAAGTTTGGAAATGTGGTGGTGGCAAAATTCATCAACATGCTGATGGTCAGTGGTAAAAAATCCGTGGCCGAAAAGGTGGTGTATGAAGCGCTGGCCAAAGCGGCCGAGAAAAAACAAATGGAAGCGGTGGATGTGTTGGAAGAAGCGCTTGAAAAAGTGCGTCCGGCCGTGGAAGTGAAATCCCGCCGTGTTGGGGGTGCCACTTACCAGGTGCCGGTCGAGGTTCGTCCGGTACGGCAGAATGCGCTTGCCATGCGCTGGCTGATTGATGCCGCGCGCAACCGCAACGAAAAATCCATGGCCCAGCGTTTGGCCAATGAGTTTGTGGATGCGATCGAAGAGCGCGGTGCTGCGGTGAAAAAACGTGATGACACGCACCGCATGGCGGAAGCCAATAAGGCCTTTGCGCACTTCCGCTGGTAAACCGGCCTTTCATTTCGACACGGGAGAATCTGCGTGGCACGCAAAACGAAAATCGACAAATATCGCAATCTTGGCATCATGGCGCATATCGACGCCGGCAAGACAACAACAACTGAACGCATTCTGTTCTATACCGGTCTGTCCCACAAAATTGGTGAAGTGCACGAAGGCGCGGCCACCATGGACTGGATGGAGCAAGAACAGGAGCGCGGCATTACCATTACGTCGGCGGCAACAACCTGCTTCTGGAAAGGTATGGCCAAGCAGTTTGACGAGCACCGCATCAATATCATCGATACCCCGGGGCACGTGGACTTTACCATTGAGGTAGAGCGCTCTCTGCGGGTGTTGGATGGTGCCTGTCTGGTGCTTTGCTCGGTGGGTGGTGTTCAGCCGCAAACTGAGACGGTGTGGCGTCAGGCCAACAAATACCAAGTGCCGCGCATTGCCTATGTGAACAAGATGGACCGTACCGGTGCCAACTTCCTGCGGGTGGTTGAGCAAATGGGTACTCGCTTGCATGCCAATGCTGTTCCTCTGCAATTGCCGATCGGTGCGGAAGAGAATTTCAAAGGCGTCATTGACCTCATCAAGATGAAAGAAATTGTCTGGAATGAAGAAGACAATGGCCTGACTTTTGAGTATGCCGATGTGCCTGCGGATATGAAAGATGAGTGCGAAGCGATGCGCGAAAAAATCGTCGAGGCTGCGGCTGAGGCGAGCGAAGAGCTCATGGAAAAATATCTGGGTGGCGAAGAACTGAGTGAAGCTGAAATCATTCAGGGATTGCGCACCCGCACCATCAACAACGAAATCATTCCGGTACTCTGTGGTTCCTCTTTCAAGAACAAGGGTGTGCAAGCCATGCTCGACAAAGTGGTGGAATTGCTGCCGAGCCCGGTAGATGTTCCAGCCATTCAGGGTGTGGTGCCGCATAGCGAAGAAATGGAAAGCCGTGAAGCTTCCGATGATGCGCCTTTCTCTGCACTGGCCTTCAAGATTGCTACTGACCCGTTTGTCGGTACATTGACTTTCGTGCGCTGCTATTCCGGTGTGCTGGAAGCAGGAACCACTGTGCTTAACTCGGTCAAGGATCGCAAGGAGCGCGTGGGGCGTATCGTACAGATGCATGCCAACTCTCGTGAAGAAATCAAAGAAGTGTACGCGGGAGATATTGCCGCCTGTATCGGCCTGAAAGATGTGGTGACTGGTGAAACTCTGTGTGACCAGAGCAAGCCGATCATTCTTGAGCGTATGGAATTCCCGGAGCCGGTTATTGCCGTTGCGGTTGAGCCGAAAACCAAATCAGACCAGGAAAAAATGGGGATGGCGCTGGGTAAACTTGCTCAGGAAGACCCCTCTTTCCGTGTACATACCGATGAAGAAACCGGACAGACCATCATTTCCGGCATGGGTGAGCTGCACTTGGAAATTATCGTGGATCGCATGAAGCGCGAATTCAAGGTGGAAGCCAATGTCGGTGCGCCGCAGGTTGCCTACCGCGAAACCATCCGTGAAGCGGTCGAGCAGGAAGGCAAATTTGTGCGTCAGTCCGGTGGTCGCGGGCAGTTTGGTCATGTGTGGCTGCGTATTGAGCCGCAGGAACCGGGTTTTGGTTACGAGTTTGCCTCCGAAGTGGTTGGTGGTGTTGTGCCCAAGGAATACATTCCGGCAGTTGACAAGGGTGTGCAGGAACAAATGCGTAATGGCGTACTCGCCGGTTACCCGATGGTTGACGTTAAAGTTACAATTTTCGATGGCTCGTACCACGAAGTAGACTCCTCGGAAATGGCGTTCAAGATGGCCGGTTCCGAAGGTTTCAAACAGGGTGCGCGCCGCGCCAAGCCGGTATTGCTTGAGCCGATGATGAAAGTCGAAGTCTCCACGCCGGAAGACTATATGGGTGATGTCATTGGTGACCTGAACTCACGTCGTGGCCTTATTCAGGGCATGGATGACGAGGCCACCGGTAAAGTGGTTCGTGCCCAGGTGCCGCTGGCCAACATGTTTGGTTATGCCACCACGCTGCGTTCCCTGACACAAGGGCGCGCCAACTATTCGATGGAGTTCGATTGCTACAACGAAGCGCCGAACAATGTCGTCGAAGAAGTGATCAAAAAGAATTCAAGATAATCAGTTACTGGAGTAGATTTTATGTCCAAGGAAAAGTTTGAACGTACGAAGCCCCACGTGAACGTGGGAACGATTGGTCACGTAGACCATGGCAAGACCACGCTGACCGCGGCGCTGACCAAGGTTGGTGCCGAGAAATTCGGTGGTGCTTTCCGTGCCTACGACCAAATCGACGGTGCGCCGGAAGAACGCGCCCGCGGCATCACCATCTCGACCGCCCACGTGGAATACGAGTCTCCGAACCGCCACTACGCCCACGTAGACTGCCCGGGACACGCCGACTACGTCAAAAACATGATCACCGGTGCGGCACAAATGGACGGCGCCATCCTCGTCTGCTCCGCAGCCGACGGCCCCATGCCGCAAACCCGCGAACACATCCTCCTCTCCCGTCAGGTCGGCGTACCCAACATCGTCGTCTTCCTGAACAAAGCCGATATGGTTGACGATGCCGAACTCCTCGAACTCGTCGAAATGGAAGTGCGCGACCTCCTCTCCGAATACGACTTCCCGGGCGACGACACCCCAATCATCGTCGGCTCTGCCCTGAAAGCCCTCGAAGGTGACACTTCCGACATTGGCGTCCCCGCCATCGAAAAACTCGTGGAAGCGCTCGACACCTACATCCCCGAGCCGGTACGTGACATCGACAAACCCTTCCTGATGCCCATTGAAGACGTCTTCTCCATCTCCGGACGTGGCACCGTCGTGACTGGCCGTATCGAACGCGGCATCGTCAAAGTTGGTGAAGAAATCGAAATCGTCGGTATCCGTCCGACCACCAAAACCACCTGCACCGGTGTTGAAATGTTCCGCAAACTGCTCGACGAAGGTCGTGCCGGTGACAACGTCGGTGTACTCCTGCGTGGCACCAAGCGTGAAGACGTAGAGCGTGGCCAGGTACTCGCCAAGCCGGGCACCATCACCCCGCACACCCGCTTTGAAGCCGAAGTGTACATCCTGTCCAAAGAAGAAGGTGGTCGTCATACCCCGTTCTTCAAAGGCTACCGTCCGCAATTCTACTTCCGCACCACAGACGTAACCGGCGAATGCATCTTGCCGGAAGGCGTGGAAATGGTCATGCCGGGTGACAACATCAAGATGGACGTCAACCTGATCTCGCCGATTGCGATGGACGAAGGTCTGCGCTTTGCGATTCGTGAAGGTGGCCGTACCGTGGGTGCGGGCGTCGTCTCGAAAATCAAGGAATAACGGAATTTTAGCTTATGGCCAGTACACACAAAATCCGTATTCGTTTGAAATCCTATGATCATCGCCTGATTGATGCTTCTGCCAAGCAGATCGTCGAGACGGCGAAGCGTGCCGGTGCCCAGGTCAATGGGCCGGTGCCGCTGCCGGTGAAAAAGGAAATTTATACCGTCCTGATTTCACCGCATGTCAACAAGGATGCGCGCGACCAGTATGAAATGCGTACCCACAAGCGCATCATGGACATCATTGACCCTACGGACAAGACCGTGGATGCGTTGATGAAACTTGATCTGGCAGCTGGTGTTGACGTCAAGATTGAGTTGCAGTAAAATCTCGCGCCTTTCTTGATACCAAGGCGAAGAGGGTCACCCGCCCTCCTCTCGCCTTTTTTATATTACAAAAGGAAAGCTTATGACAATGGGCCTGGTGGGTCAGAAATTAGGTATGACCCGAATCTTTCAGGAAGACGGCACGGCTTCGGCAGTTACAGTGATCGAAGTCAAACCGAACGTCGTCTCACAACTCAAATCCACGGAAACGGATGGCTACAATGCCGTTCAGATTTCTGTCGGGGAACGCAAGGCAAGCCGTGTGAGCAAGCCGATGGCTGGACACTACGCCAAGGCTGGCGTTGCTGCAGCGCAGGTGACCAAAGAATTCCGTGTAACTGCCGAAGAGCTTGCGACTTACGAAGTTGGCAAGGCGGTAGAAATTACACTGTTCAGTGCTGGTCAACGTGTTGATGTGCGTGCCCGCAGTATCGGCAAGGGCTTTGCAGGTACGATTAAACGCCATAATTTCAGTGGTCAGCGCAAGACTCATGGTAATTCGCTCTCGCATCGTGTGCCTGGTTCCATCGGTCAGAACCAGACTCCCGGACGCGTCTTCAAAGGCAAAAAAATGTCCGGCCATATGGGTAACAAAATGCGCAGTGTGCAAAACCTCGAAGTGTTGCGGGTGGATGCGGAGCGTGGCCTCTTGCTGATCAAGGGCGCCGTTCCTGGTGCAAAAGGCGGATTTGTCATGATTCGTCCCTCTATCAAGGCGTAAGGAATCACGATGGATATTCAAATGAAAAATGCATCCGGTGCCGTGAACGTTGCAGAAACCGTTTTTGCTGCACCCTACAATGAGGCGCTGATTCACCAGGTGGTGGTGGCGTACATGGCAGGTGGCCGTGCAGGCACGAAAGCACAGAAGACGCGCAGTGAAGTGTCGGGTGGTGGTGCCAAGCCTTGGCGACAAAAAGGCACAGGGCGTGCCCGTGCCGGAACCATCCGTTCGCCGATCTGGCGCAGTGGTGGTGTGGCATTTGCCGCAAAGCCGCGTGATTACAGCAAAAAGGTCAACCGCAAGATGTATCGTGCCGCGCTTTGCAGCATTTTTTCCGAACTGAACCGTGTAGAGCGTTTCAACGTGGTGGAAAGCATTGAATGCAATGAGCCGAAAACCAAGGCCTTTGCAGCTTATCTTGCTGGGCAGGGCTGGGATGAGGATGTCCTCTTCGTGACCGAGTCTGATAATGTCAATCTGTTTTTGGCTGCGCGGAATTTGAAAAACGTGGGCGTGGTTGACGTGCAGGCGCTCAATCCGGCGTTGCTGCTGGCTTATGGTCGTGTGGTTGCTGATCGTGCAGCAGTTGAAAAAATCAACGAGTGGTTGTCATCATGATAAAACAAGAACGTATTTTGCAGGTCATTCGCGGTTCGCGCGTTACCGAGAAAACTTCCCGGGCAGCCCAAGAAAAGCAACTGGTCTTTAAAGTGGATCCCACGGCCAGCAAGGCGGAAATCAAGGAAGCCGTTGAGCAATTGCTGGAAGTGAAAGTAGTCAGTGTGAACTGTGTGAATGTCAAGGGTAAGAGCAAGCGCTTCGGTGTGCGTGCTGGTCGCCGCAAAGACTACAAAAAAGCATATATCAGTCTGGATAAGAGCGTGGATATGGAAGCGCTGTTGTCTGAGCAGGCCTAAGGAGTAGAAGATGGCAGTAATCAAAAACAAACCCACCTCTCCAGGGCGCCGCTTTGTTGTCACGGTTGCACGTCCGGAGCTGCACAAGGGGCAACCCTACGCGCCTTTGGTGGAAAAACAGAAACGTGGTAGCGGACGCAACAACGCAGGCCGTATCACAACCCGTCATCGTGGCGGTGGTCATGCGCATAAGTATCGCATTATTGATTTCCGTCGCCAGAAAGACGGTATCGATGCCGTAGTTGAGCGTCTGGAATACGATCCGAACCGCACTGCTTATATCGCCTTGGTGCGTTATGCCGATGGTGAGCGCCGCTATATTATCGCGCCGCGTGGTATGGAAGTTGGTGATGTGGTGCGCAATGGTGATGATGCACCGATCAAGCGTGGCAATTGCCTGCCAGTGCGCAACATCCCTGTCGGTTCAACCATTCACTGTGTGGAAATGAAACCGGGCAAAGGTGCGCAGTTGGCGCGCAGCGCCGGTACTTCCGCACAAATTGTGGCTCGGGAAGGCAAGTATGCCACCCTGCGTTTGAAATCCGGTGAACGTCGCAAGGTGCTGAGTGACTGTCGTGCGGTTCTGGGTGAAGTAAGCAATCATGAGCACAGTTTGCGCTCATTGGGCAAGGCGGGCGCCAAGCGTTGGCGTGGTATTCGTCCGACCGTGCGTGGCGTAGTCATGAACCCGGTTGATCACCCGCATGGCGGTGGTGAAGGGCGCACTTCCGGTGGCCGTCACCCGGTTTCCCCGTGGGGTGTGCCGACCAAGGGCAAGAAGACACGTGTCAACAAGCGTACCGACAAGCTGATTGTCCAGCGCCGCAAGAAGAGAGGATAAGACATGCCACGTTCACTGAAAAAAGGCTTTTTCATCGACCTGCATCTTGCCAAGAAAGTTGATGAGGCCGTACAAAGTAAAAGTAAAAAACCGATCAAGACCTGGTCGCGTCGTTCCATGATCATTCCCGACATGATCGGGTTGACCATGGCCGTGCACAATGGCAAGCAACATGTACCGGTATTGATTACCGAAGACATGATTGGCCACAAGCTGGGTGAATTTGCGCCGACCCGCAACTACCGCGGACATGCTGCGGACAAGAAAGGTCGTTAAGGGAGTCACGTAAATGCAAACACAACACACTACCGGTGCGATTGCAAAATTGCGTGCGGCACGAATTTCCGCCCAAAAGGCACGTTTGGTTGCAGATCAGATCCGTGGCAAGCATGTTGATGAGGCTGTTGAAATTCTGACTTTCTCACAAAAGAAAGCGGCAGCCATCATCCTCAAGTTGCTCAATTCTGCCATCGCCAACGCGGAAAACAATGAGGGAGCCGATATTGATGAGCTCAAAGTGGCTGAAATCCAGGTCGGTGAAGGCATGACGATGAAACGTTTTGCCGCACGGGCGAAAGGACGTGGTGCGCGGGTTCTGAAACGAACCAGCAATATCATGATTCGGGTCCAGGAACGTTAATCGGGAGTTATTTACTATGGGTCAAAAAGTCCATCCAATCGGTTTTCGTCTGGGCGTATCCAAAGACTGGATTTCCAAATGGTATGCGGAAGGCCGTGATTACGCAGATTTCCTGGAAAAGGATTTCGAAGTCCGTGAGTTCATTCGCAAGAAACTGGCACATGCCTCGGTTAGCAAGATTCAGATCGAGCGTCCGCGCAATGGTGCGCAGATCACTATTTTTACCGCCCGTCCGGGAGTTGTGATCGGCAGAAAAGGCGAAGATATCGAGTTGCTCAAGCAGGAAGTCAGCCGCATCATGGGTGTGCCAGCTTCCATCAATATCGAAGAAATCCGCCGACCGGAGCTGGATGCCTATCTGGTCGCTGACAGCATTGCCAAGCAGCTTGAGCGCCGCGTAATGTTTCGCCGCGCAATGAAGCGTGCGGTAGCTTCTACCATGCGCCTGGGGGCTGCGGGTATCAAGGTCAGCATTTCCGGACGCCTGAATGGTGCGGAAATCGCCCGTACCGAATGGTACCGGGAAGGCCGTGTGCCTTTGCATACCTTGCGTGCCGATATCGACTACGGTCTGGCCGAAGCGCATACCACTTATGGAGTCATTGGTGTCAAAGTATGGATCTTCAAAGGTGAGAACCTTGAAGGTCTTGAAGCGGAAGCAACCCGCGAAGCCCCTGATGACAAGCGTGCCCGTCGCAAGCCGCGTACCCCGCGCCGCAAGGACTAAGGAGTATTTCAAATGTTGCAACCGAAAAGAACCAAATACAGAAAACAGCACAAGGGACGCAACCGTGGCTTGGCTCAGGCAGGCAACAGCGTCAGTTTTGGTGAATTTGGCCTGAAGGCCACTACCCGTGGTCGCATCACCGCCCGCCAGATTGAAGCGGCACGTCGTGCCATCAACCGTCACGTCAAGCGGGGTGGTAAGGTATGGATCCGCATTTTCCCGGACGTGCCGGTGACTAACAAGCCTTTGGAAGTCCGTCAGGGTAAAGGTAAGGGTAACGTTGAATATTGGGTAGCCAAGGTTCAACCAGGCACCATTCTTTATGAGATGGAAGGGGTCAGCGAGGAACTGGCGCGCGAGGCATTTCGTCTTGCTGCGGCCAAACTCCCGGTCAAAACCGTATTTGAAACCCGGAAGGTGATGTGATGAGTCTTCGCGAGCTCAAGGAAAAGAATGTTGATCAACTGCGTGAAGAGCTGATTGCCCTTCGTCAATCGCAATTGAAATTAACCATGCAAAAAGCCAGTGGTCAGCTGGAGCAGACGCATCAGATTCGTCAGGTGCGTCGTGATATTGCTCGGGTCAAAACCTTGCTGGCACAACAGAATGTGAAGGTATGACCATGAGTGAAAAACAGTCCATTCAGCGCGTGCTGCAGGGCGTGGTGACCAGCAACAAGGGCGACAAATCCATTACCGTCAATGTTGTGCGCTATGAGCGTCACCCCATCTATGGCAAATATGTCAAAAAGACCCTGAAATGCCACGCGCATGACGAGAACAATGAATGCAATATCGGGGACACCGTGCGCATCAATCAAACACGTCCGATTTCCAAAACCAAAACCTGGCGTTTGGTGGAAATCGTGGAACGTGCGAAAGGTTAAGGAGACTCGCAAATGATTCAGATGCAATCTCGTTTGGCCGTTGCTGATAACAGTGGTGCCCGTGAGTTGATGTGTATCAAGGTATTGGGTGGCTCACACCGCCGTTACGCCGGTATTGGTGATGTCATCAAGGTTTCCGTCAAGGAAGCGATGCCGCGTGGACGCGTGAAAAAGGGCGATGTCTACAACGCCCTGATCGTGCGTACCAAGAAAGGTGTGCGTCGCCGTGACGGTTCGGTGTTGCGCTTCGACGGCAACGCCGCTGTCTTGCTCAACAACAAGCTGGAACCTATCGGCACCCGTGTCTTCGGCCCCATCGCCCGTGAGCTGCGCAGCGAGAAATTCATGAAGATTATTTCGCTGGCGCCGGAAGTGCTGTAAGGAGCTGAAACAATGAAACGAATTCGTAAGGGTGATGAAGTCATCATTATTGCCGGCAAGGCAGAAAACAAGGGGCAACGTGGCACCGTCAAGCAAGTGATGGGTGACAAAGTTGTGGTGGAAGGTTTGAATCTGGTATTCAAGCATGTCAAAGCCAACCCGCAGCTGGGTATCGAAGGTGGCGTGATCACCAAGGAAGCTCCGATCCACATTTCCAATGTCATGTTGTTCAATCCGGCAACCGGCAAGGGAGACCGTGTAGGCTTCAAGGTGGAAGGTGATACTAAATACCGCGTCTTCAAATCAAATGGCCAACGGGTTGACTGAGGATAAGATGTCAAGATTACACGATAAATATCGCAACGAACTGGCGCCTGTCTTGCAGGAGCGTTTGGGGCTGAAAAACGTCATGGAAGTGCCGCGTCTGGAAAAAATCACCATCAACATGGGGGTTGGCGAAGCGGTCAATGACAAGAAGATCATGGACAGTGCTTTGCAGGACCTGGCATTGATTGCCGGACAAAAGCCGATTGTCACCAAGTCCAAGAAATCTATCGCCGGCTTCAAGATTCGTGATGGCTGGCCGATTGGCTGCAAGGTGACCTTGCGCCGGGCGCAGATGTACGAGTTTCTGGATCGCCTGATCAACATTTCCTTGCCGCGTACTCGTGACTTCCGCGGTTTGAGTCCGAAATCCTTTGATGGTCGTGGCAACTATACTTTCGGCGTCAAAGAGCAAATCATTTTCCCGGAAATTGATTTCGAAAAAACCGATGCCATCCGTGGCATGGATATCACTTTCACTACATCGGCCAAGGATGATGCCGGTGCGAAAGCGCTGCTTGAAGCTTTCGGTTTCCCGTTCAGAGGTTAAGACATGGCAAAGAAAAGCATGGTGAATCGCGAGGCCAAACGCCTGAAGATGGTTCAAAAATATGCGCAAAAGCGCTTGGAGCTGAAAGAAATCATCCGCAAGGTTGACAGCTATTCCGAAGAAGAGCGTATGGCAGCGCAGGAAAGCCTGCAAAAATTGCCGCGCAATGCCTCCCCGGCTCGGGTGCAGCGCCGTTGCCGTATTACCGGTCGTCCGCATGCGGTATACCGCAAATTTGGCCTGTCGCGTATCAAACTGCGTGAACTGGCCATGCGTGGCGAAGTTCCCGGTGTAAAAAAAGCCAGCTGGTAACAGCTGGTTTCATTTGTTAAGTTCCAGGGCCTTCGGGCCTGATACTGATTAGAGGTATTTATGTTGTCTGATCCCGTCGCGGATATGCTGACGCGTATTCGCAATGCCCAAGCCATTGGGCGTTCTTTGGTTGTCATGCCGGCATCCAAACAGAAAAAAGCCATTGCCGAAGTATTGCAGGCAGAAGGCTATATCCAGTCTTTTGAGATCAAGGGCGATGTCAAGCCTGAGTTGACCATTCATCTTAAATACTATCAAGGCAAGCCGGTTATTGAATTCATCAAGCGTGTCAGCCGTCCGGGCTTGCGCATTTTCAAGGGCAAGGACGAATTGCCGAAAGTGCGTGGCGGGCTGGGCATTGCCATCGTATCCACTTCACAAGGCGTGATGAGCGATCACAAGGCGCGCGAGCGCGGTGTGGGCGGCGAAGTCATTTGCTATGTCGCATAACACGGAGGAAGTATGTCACGAGTAGGTAAACAGCCGGTCAGCATTCCTTCGGGCGTGGAAGTGAAAATCAGCGACAACCAGGTGGCGGTCAAGGGCAGCAAAGGCCAATTGTCTTTGATGTTGCATCCCTATACCCAGGCCGAGAGCGTTGACAATGTAGTTCAGGTCAAGCCGGTACAGGAAACGGCCGATCATTGGGCAATGTGCGGAACCATGCGTTCATTGATCAACAACATGGTGATTGGCGTCAGTGCCGGTTTCGAGAAAAAACTGCAACTGATTGGCGTTGGTTACCGTGCGCAGGCACAAGGCCAAAAGCTCAATCTGGCATTGGGTTTCTCCCATCCTGTTGAATACAGCGTGCCCCAGGGCATTACCGTAGAAACACCGAGCCAGACGGAAATCGTCGTGCGCGGTGCCGATAAGCAGCTGGTGGGCGAAGTTGCCGCCAAGATTCGTGCTTACCGTCCGCCGGAGCCTTACAAGGGCAAGGGGGTGCGCTATGCCGATGAGCGCGTGATCATGAAAGAAGCGAAGAAAAAGTAACGGGGTAAAACGATGAACCAGAAAAAAATCAACCGTATTCGTCGCGGCAAGCGGACACGCCTCAATATTCGTGAATCCGGCAAGCCCAGCCTCGTCATCAACAAGACACCGCGCCATATCTACGCTCAAATTATCAGCGGCGAAGGTGATCGCGTGTTGGCAAGCGCTTCCACTTTGCAGGCGGACATCAAGAACAGCGTGAAAAATACCGGCAATATTGATGCTGCTACAAAAGTGGGTACAGCCATTGCCGAGAAAGCCAAGGCCATCGGCGTTGAAGCCATTGCCTTTGACCGCAATGGCTTCCGTTTCCACGGACGTGTGAAAGCACTGGCCGAAGCCGCTCGTGAAGCGGGTCTGAAGTTTTAAGAGGTAGTTATGGCGCAGCAGAAAGAACGTCAGCAAGACAACGAATTCCAGGAAAAACTGGTAGCCGTCAACCGGGTAACCAAAGTGGTCAAGGGTGGACGCCAGTTCGCCTTTACCGCCTTGACTGTCGTGGGTGATGGCAAGGGACAAGTAGGCTTTGGTTATGGCAAGGCCAAAGAAGTGCCGATTGCCGTGCAGAAAGCCATGGATCAGGCCAAGAAAAATCTGGTGAAAGTCACTTTGCACCGCGATACCCTGCAACATCCGCTGGTCGGCAAGCATGGGGCAGCCAAGGTATTCATGCAGCCGGCTTCCGAAGGTACCGGTATCATTGCCGGTGGTGCCATGCGTGCAGTCTTTGAAGTGTTGGGCGTAAAAGACGTCCTGGCCAAGTGCATCGGTACGCGCAATCCTGCCAACGTGGTGCGTGCCACGATCAATGGCCTGCGTGACATGACAACCCCGCAGGAAGTGGCTGCAAAACGCGGCAAAACAGTGGAAGAGGTAGTGGCCAATGTCGAATAAACTCAAGGTAACTCTGATCAAGAGCAAATACGGCCGTCTGGAAAGCCATCAGCAATGTGTTATTGGACTGGGGCTGCGCCGCATGCACCATTCCCGCATCGTTGAAGACACCCCGGAAAATCGTGGCATGATCAACAAAATCTCCTACATGCTCAAAGTGGAAGAGGTGGCATAAATGCGTTTGAATGAAATCAAGCCCGCAGAGGGTTCGCGTACCAGCAAAAAGCGCTTGGGACGCGGTATTGGATCCGGTTTGGGCAAAACCAGTGGCAAAGGCCACAAAGGTCAGAAAGCCCGTGCCGGCGGTTATCACAAAGTCGGTTTCGAGGGCGGTCAAATGCCTTTGCAGCGTCGCTTGCCGAAGCGTGGTTTCAAAAGCCGCAGCAAAGGTCAGGTTTATGGCGTGCGTACCAGCGAACTCAATGTGTTTGCTGGTGGTGACGTTGTGGATATCAACGTGCTCAAGGCGCATGGCATCGTGCCGGTACAAGCATTGGTTGCCAAGGTTTTCCTGAGCGGTGACGTTGCCGGTGCCATCAAACTGCAAGGCATTGTGGTCAGCAGTGGTGCCAAGGCCGCCATCGAAGCAGCCGGTGGTTCCGTCAGCAATTAATTGAACAAGGTACGACATGGCCAAAGCGGAAAATCCCTATAAAGAGCTGACTTCGAGACTGTGGTTTCTGGTCATCGCGCTGATCGTGTACCGCGTTGGTGCGCATATTCCGGTGCCGGGCGTCAACCTCGACCGGATCCGCGATATGTTCAGCAGTGGTGATGGCTCTATCTTCCAGCTGTTCAATATGTTTTCCGGCGGGGCATTGAGTAATGCCTCGTTATTGGCCTTGGGCGTTGCGCCTTATATTTCGGCATCCATCGTGATGCAGCTGATGTCGCACATGTACCCGCCGCTCAAGGAACTGCGGCAGCAGGGGAGCAGCGGGCAGAAGAAGATCAATTACTACACCCGCTATCTCACGCTGGTGTTGGCAGTTGTTCAGGCTTTTGCCATTTCGCGTACCGTGCAGGCGCAGGGCATGGCGCTGGTGCAGGGCGGCAGCTTCGTGCTGACCGCCACCATTGCCCTGACTGCTGGTGCGCTTTTCATGATGTGGCTGGGTGAACAAATCACCGAACGTGGCATTGGCAATGGTATTTCCATGCTGATTTTTGCGGGTATTGCCGTTGGTATGCCCGCCGGTATCGGAGTGCTGATCCAGCAGGCAAAAGTCGGGGATATCCGCTACGAAAAATTTTTCCTAATGATTGCCATCATCCTCGCCCTGTTTGCCTTGATCGTCTGGGTGGAACGTGCGCAACGCCGCATTGCCATCCACTATGCCAAACGTCAGGGCATGGTTGGGCAGGCCATGGGGCAACGTCAGTTCCTGCCACTGAAAATCAATATGGCGGGAGTCATTCCGGCTATCTTTGCTTCGGCTATCATTACCTTATTGGTATCGGGCTTGGCGCTCATTGGCAATATGCTCCCAGGTTCCGCAGGTCGCTATGTGGCAGATGTGGCTTCCAATCTGGGAGGTAGTCAGAGCAGCTGGCTGTATATCGCCACTTTCAGTCTTCTGATTGTGCTGTTTTCCTTCTTCTATACCGCGATGATGTTTGAGAACCGTGAAATGGCGGAAAACCTGAAAAAGAGCAATGCCTTCATTCAGGGGTTTCGTCCGGGCAAGCAAACCGCGGACTATCTCGACATGGTGCAGGAACGCTTGACGTTTGTCGGTGCCATTTATGTGGCCTTTGTTTGTGTGTTGCCGTCGTTGATGCAACTGGGTAGCGCCACGGGCAGCGTCATGTTCCTGTTTGGCGGTACTTCCATCCTGATTGCGGTAGTGGTGGCCATGGACTTTGTGTCACAGGTGCAATCACACATCATGTCGAAAAAATACGAATCGCTGATGAAGAAAGCGAATTTATCCGGTTTTGGTGGACAGTATCACCGTTAAGCGGAATCTGAACGCCGGGGTGGGCGCCTCATCCCTAAAACAGAGGTGTCGTTGCGCGTTATTCCGCACAACGCAAAATGATGCAACGAAAGCGGAGTGTGTTGTCATGCTGTCGGGCGACTTGACGGTATGGCAATGTATCTATAGAATTTCGCCCCTTTATTTCAGGAGTTGAATTATGGCTCGTATTGCCGGAATCAATGTGCCGACGCAGAAACATGCCGTCATCGCATTGACCTCAATTTACGGTATCGGTCCGACCACTGCCAAGGCCATTTGTGCCAAGGCCAATGTGCCGACCGACAAGAAAATTCGTGATTTGTCGGATGCAGAGGTGGATGCCCTGCGTCAGGCAGTTGGCGAGTATCAGGTGGAAGGCGATTTGCGTCGCCAGGTTTCCATGGATATCAAACGCTTGATGGATCTGGGTTGCTACCGTGGCTTGCGTCACCGTCGCAGTCTGCCGGTTCGTGGTCAACGCACCAAAACCAATGCGCGCACCCGCAAAGGCCCGCGCCGTCCGATCAAGCGTTAATTTCGAGAGAGTAAAATATGGCTAAGGCTGCTGGTAAACAAAAAAACGTAAGAAAAAAAGCAAAGCGTGTTGTGGTGGATGCTGTTGCGCACGTCCACGCTTCTTTCAACAACACAATCGTGACCATTACGGATGGTCAGGGTAACACGCTTTCCTGGGCAACTGCCGGTGGTTCTGGTTTCCGTGGATCAAGAAAAAGTACGCCCTTTGCGGCGCAGATCGCTGCCGAACGTGCAGGCGCTGCGGCCAAGGAATATGGCGTACAAAACCTTGATGTCAATATCAAAGGACCAGGACCGGGTCGTGAATCTGCCGTGCGTGCCCTGAACGCAAGCGGTTTCAACATTCACAGCATTACGGATGTCACCCCGATCCCGCACAACGGCTGTCGCCCGCCGAAAAAACGTCGCGTATAAAGAATTCACGGAGAAATTATGGCTAGATATATTGGACCGAAGTGCCGCTTGGCGCGTCGCGAAGGTGTGGATCTCGAACTGAAATCCGGTGTCCGCCCCCTGGAAAGCAAGTGCAACCTCAATGCTGCCCCCGGACAGCACGGTGCCCGTCGTGGCCGTTTGTCAGACTATGGCGGCCAGTTGCGCGAGAAGCAGAAGCTGAAGCGCATCTACGGCGTGCTGGAGCGCCAGTTCCGCAACTACTACAAAAAAGCCTCGCAAATGAAAGGCTCTACCGGCGAAAACCTCCTTCAACTCCTGGAGCGTCGTCTGGACAACGTGGTGTATCGCATGGGTTACGGTGCCACGCGTGCCGAAGCGCGTCAGCTGGTGTCGCATGGTGCCATTGAAGTCAATGGCCAGCGCGTGACCATCGCTTCTTACCAAGTGAAAGCGGAAGACGTTGTTGCCGTGCGTGAAAAGTCACGCAAGCAGGTGCGCATCCAGAGCGCCCTGGAAATTGCCGCACAACGCGGATTCGTTGACTGGGTAGAAGTCGATACCGCGAAAATGAGCGGCCTGTTCAAACGGGTACCGGAGCGCATTGATCTGTCCGCAGACATCAACGAGTCGCTGGTTGTCGAGTTGTACTCGAAGTAATCCGCATTGGCTGAACAGAACAGGGGCGTCAACATGGCTTTATCTGAACTTTTGACTCCGCGGATCGTGCAAATCAAAGAGATTGGCCCGAATACCTCGCGAGTCACAATGGAGCCGCTGGAGCGCGGTTTCGGTTATACGCTGGGCACTGCCCTGCGCCGGGTACTGTTGTCTTCGCTGGAAGGCGCTGCGGTGACGGAATGCGAAATTGACGGTGTGCTGCACGAATACTCGGCCATCGAAGGGGTGCGCGAAGACGTCATCGACGTTTTGCTCAACCTGAAAGGACTGGCGTTGATCATGCATGAAGGCGAACGCGCGGAAATGCACCTGTCGGTCAACAAGGCCGGCGATGTCAAGGCCTCCGATTTCCACGCGCCGTCCAACATCGAAATCGCCAATCCCGATCACGTAATCGCGCATCTGACCAGCAACGTGCCGTTCAAAATGCGTGTCGTGGTGGAGAAAGGCCGTGGCTATCAGGTGGTGGGCAATGATGGCGAGGAAGAAACATCCTCTCCCAATGTCCTGCGTCTGGATGCCTCTTTCAGCCCGGTACGCCGCATTGCCTATCGCGTTGAACAGGCGCGGGTTGAACAGCGCACTGACCTTGACAAGCTGATCATCGACATCGAGTCCAACGGCACCATCAACCCGGAGCAGGCCATCCGTGATGCCGCAACTATTCTGCATCACCAGATCGCCGTGTTCGTAGACCTCGAATCCACCGACATCGAAGATGAAGCGGAAGTGGAAATCCATGTGGATCCCGTGCTGCTTCGTCCGGTGGATGATTTGGAGCTGACCGTGCGCAGCGCCAACTGCCTCAAGGCGGAAAACATCAATAACATTGGTGATTTGGTACGTCGCAGCGAAGTCGAACTGCTGAAAACCCCGAACCTTGGCAAAAAATCCCTGAACGAAATCAAAGAAGTTCTTGCCGCTCACGGCCTTGAACTGGGAATGGATATTGAAAACTGGCCGGGAGATGGCGAATAAACGCCGGCCAGCTCACGAATTGGAGTAATTACCATGAGACACAAACTAGCCGGTCGCAAATTCAACCGCACCAGCGCCCATCGCAAAGCGATGTTCAAAAACATGTCGGCGTCGCTGATCGAGCACGAGCTGATCAAAACCACCTTGCCGAAAGCCAAGGATTTGCGCCGCGTGATCGAACCGATCATCACCCACGCGAAAAACAACGACACCGTCGCTGCCCGCCGTCTGGCCTTTGCCCGTCTGCGTGACCGCGATGCCGTGCAAAAGCTTTTCGCCGAACTGGCACCGCGTTACAAGGATCGTCCGGGCGGTTACGTCCGTATCCTTAAATGTGGCTACCGCGCCGGTGACCAGGCGCCGATGGCCTACGTCGAACTGGTTGACCGTCCGTTGCCGGATACTGCCGAATAAGTTTGCCGGGCAAACAATAAAAAACCGCCGTTAAGGCGGTTTTTTATTGTTCCAAGGGCGTTGACAATTTGGATTCCTGGGCGATGAACTTTAAATAAACCTGAGTTCGGGATAAGGAAAGTATAGTGAAATCATCATAAAAACATCCAAATTGTAGGTTGGTGGTGAGTGCGTAGCACGAACCCCAACATTTTGAGATTCATTATGTTGGGGTTCGCCTAACAGCTCACTACCAACTACATCTCCGTTCTGTTTTTTGTTGATTTAACTATATATCTACTGATATGACATTGTTCCTCAATCAGTTCCTTCCCCCACTTGCGGGGCGACTGGCTTTACCAGCTCGTCCGAAGGACGAGAAAGTTAGGATGGGGGTGTAAAATGCGCAGCATTTTTTATGGATTTGAAATGAAAACTTCGTTTTCAACACCCCCACCCTGTCCCTCCCCCGCAAGCGGGGGGGTAATATTTTGTCATTTCATAGGAAATTTTGAAAAATCATTCAGGAATGACTTCACTCTTATCCCGAACTCAGGTTAAATATAGTGGAATCAATACAAAACCGAAATCCATTCCTGCAAGTACTTCGACAGGCCAGTTCGACAAGCTCACTGAGCCTGTCGAAGTGTGCTTGTCGAAGCATCCGATTTTTTTCTTCGATTTTATGATGATTCCACTATAAAGCAACGAATCAGAATCCCTCTCCACAAAAACATCCAGACCGTAGGTTGGTGGTGCATTTCGACAGGCTCAATAACCACCGTCAGGCGAACCCCAACGTAATGCATTTCAAAATGTTGGGGTTGGTGCTGCGCACTCACCACCAACCTGCGGTTTGGCTGCTTTTATGATGATTTCGCCATATCTACCCTTCTTATCCCGAACTGAGGTTATATAGTTAAATCAACAAAAAACAGAACAGAGATGTAGGTTGGTGGTGAGCCGTCAGGCGAACCTCAACAGGATGAATTCTAAAATGTCGGGGTTCGTGCTACGCACGGTTATTGAGCTTGTCGAAATGCACCACCAACCTACGGTATAGCTGCTTTTATGATGATTCCACTATATATATGTCATTTTTCGGTGGTTTCGCTATGTATGCTGTCATGCCAGAAATCGGCTTTGGCGACGTGGCATTGACGTGTGTCGAAGGTGGGGTTTTGTCCGGCTTTTTTCTGGCGTTCGTAGTCGGCGAGTACTTGATTGGCCGGGCGGGTGAGCAGGACGATGACGATAAGGTTCAAGTAGCACATGGTGCCGAAGCCGATGTCACCCAAGCCCCACATGATGTCAGCGCTTTGTATGGTGCCCATGCCGACGACGGTGAGGAAGACGATTTTCAGTGCGGCGGTATGTACGGCAAAGTGCAGTTTGTCGCTGAGGTAGACCAGGGTGGTTTCGGCGATGTAGTAGTAGGCCATGAGGCAGGTGAAGGCGAAGAAGAAGATGGCGATGGCGACAAATCCTGCGCCGATTCCGGGAAATACGGTGGCTATGGCGGATTGGGTGAAGGCTGCGCCGGCTTTGACGCCGGGGAGGTTTTCCACGAGGGCGTTTTCTGCGCCGGGCGGGATGACGTTGTACATGCCGGTGGCGAGTATCATCAGTGCGGTGGCGGTGCAGACGAGTACGGTGTCGATGTAGACGGAGAAGGCTTGCACCAGTCCCTGTTTGGCTGGGTGCGAGACTTCTGCGGCAGCTGAGCTGTATGTGCCTTCACCGGCACCAGCGACGTTGGAGAATACCGCGCGGCGCACACCCCAGGCCACGGCATGTCCGGCGATGCCGCCAAAGACGGCATCGCTGCCGAAGGCGCTGTTGAAGATAAGGGCAAACATGGCGGGGAGGTTGCTGAGGTTGGCACCGAGGATGATGATCATCATCACGATATAGCCGATGGCCATGAAGGGGACGAGGAGGTCGGCGACCTGGGCGATGCGTTTGATGCCGCCGAAGATGATGAGGGCGAGCGGCACAAGGATGATGGCGAGGGTGAGGCTGCCGGGGATGGAAAATGCCTGTTCGAAGGAGGCGGCGATGTTGTTGGATTGCACGCCGGGCACAAGGATGCCGTAGGAGAGGCAAACAACGAAGGCGACGACGATGGCAAAGCGTTTCATGCCGAGTCCGCGTTCGATGTACCAGGGACCACCGCCACGGTATTCGTTGCCGACTTTTTCCTTGTAGAGCTGGGCGAGTGTCGATTCGACGAAGGCGCTGGCACCGCCGAGCAATGCCATGACGTTCATCCACAGGATGGCGCCGGGGCCGCCGGCGGCAATGGCGGTGGCCACGCCGGCGATGTTGCCGATGCCGATGCGGCCGGATAGCGACATGCAAAAGGCTTGAAAGGGCGAGATGCCGATGTTGGAAGTCTGTTTTTCGCGCAGCAGGCGCACCATTTCGCCGAGGTAGCGGAATTGCACGCCACGGGTGATGAGGGTGAAGTAGAGGCCTACGCCGAGAGCGAGATAGACGAGGGCGTCGCTCCAGACGAGATTGGCAAGATCATTGACGATTTTTTCCATGATGTTTTCCTCTTGGTTGTGTGTTTTTCGATTTTTTATTGAAAAATGGGAAAATTTTTCATTGCAAGCGCTTGTTGGTGAGAAAATTTCTCATGTTTGTTGTCAGGCAAAACGTTGCAGGGCGAAGGGGGCGAGATTCAGGGGTGGGGGGCGTTCGAAGAAGAGTGCGGCCATGGCTTCTGCGGTGATGGCAGCCTGGGTGAGGCCGAGGTGTTGGTGGCCAAAGGCGAGGTATACCGAACCTTGGCGATCGATGACCGGGAGGCTGTCGCTGGTGGTTGGACGGCATCCCATCCATGGGCTTGCTGCCGTGGCATCCAGCGGTGCATGGAACATGCCTTGCGCGAGCGGGAGCAGGTTGTGGGCGCGCGCCATATTGGGCGGTGCGGAGAGTCCGGCGTATTCCACTGTACCGGCAAGGCGCAGACCGCCTGTCATGGGTGTCATGATGAAACGGCGATCGGCACTGGAGACGGGGATGCTCAGGCGCTGCGTTTCGCTGGGCAGCATCAGGTGGTAGCCGCGTTCGGTGTCAAGGGCGACGCGGATGCCGGTTAGATTTTTCACCAGTGGTTTGGCGAAGGCACCGGCGGCAATGACAACGCGTGCGGCACGAATTTCGCCCTGCTCGCTGGCAAGGATGATGCCGCTGTCTGTTATCTGGCCACCGAGTATGCGGCAATGTGTTTGCAGGCGGCCGCCCATGGCGAGGAAGTGTTGGAGCAGGCGGCTGCTCATGGCATCAAGATCGCTGACATGCGCAGTGTCCGGAAAAAAGAGGGCACCGAGCTGGTTGGCGGCCAGCGCCGGTTCCCGCTCGTGCAGTTCGCGGGCGTCGAGGTAGTGGCTGGGGATGCCCAGGGCGTTGAGTGTTGCGCCGTGGGCGCGCAGTTTGTTGGCGGTGGTTGTTTTTTCGCAGGTGAGCAGTGAGCCTTCCACATGCAGCAAATCTTCGAGTTGCCAGTGTTTTGCGAAGGCACGCCAGGCATTCAGGCTGTGGTTGTTGATGGCCAGCAGCGCGGCGTGGCTTTTTGCATAGGGTGCGGCGCGCAGATTGGCAGCCGTTTTCAGTGCCCAGGGCAGCAGGCGTGGCAAATAGCGCCAGTCGATGCGCAATGGGCCGAGCGGATCGAGCAGCATTTTGGGGATTTCCCTGAGCATGGCGGCGTCGGCCACCGGATAGACTTGCTCGGTGGCAATGTGTCCGGCATTGCCGCGTGATGCCCCGCGACAGGGGGCCTCTTCCGCTTCCACGAGAAGCACATCGACACCTTCGCGGCACAAGGTGACGGCGATGGCAAGACCGATGATGCCGGCACCGATGATGACGGTTGTCTCCTTCATGCAATGCCCCAGCAAAATGGATCACGCGGATCAAGCAGCAGCGTGGTTTGCGCGCAGATATGGGCCGTGCCGCGAATGGTGGGAATGATGCCGCCGTTGTCGCCGGGCTGATAAGAGGCGGTGAAAAGGCTGCCGATGACACTTTCCTGACGCCAGATGTCACCGGGCGCGAGTTTGCCGTCGGCAGCGAGGCAGGCGAGCTTGGCGCTGGTGCCGGTGCCGCAGGGCGAGCGGTCATAGGCGCTGCCCGGACACAGCACGAAGCTGCGGCTGTCGGCATGTTCGCTGTTGGCAAAAAGCTCGATATGATCGATTTCTGCGCCGTTTTCTCCGGTAATTCCCTGTGCGGACAGTGCTTTCATGATGGTGCGCGACAGTTGTGTCAGCGCCTCGAGATTGTCGCGCGTGACGGATTCGCCATGGTCGTCGACCAGAAAGAACCAGTTGCCGCCAAAGGCGATGTCGCCATGCAGGGTTGTGGTGCCGATATGCACCGGGACTTGTGTGCGGTAACGCCAGGCACGCACATTGCGGATGCTGACACTGCCGTCCTCATGCAGTGTGCAGGTGACATTGCCGACCGGTGTTTCCACCACATGCTCGCCCGTCGTGATGCGCCCGAGATGTTGCAGGGAGGTGATCAGGCCAATGGTGCCGTGACCGCACATGCCAAGGTAACCGGCATTGTTGAAAAAAATCACTCCGCAAGTGTGGCGCGGATTTTCCGGCTCGCAGAGCAGTGCGCCGACGAGGATGTCGTTGCCGCGCGGCTCAAGAATGACGGCGCGCCGCCACGCGTCGTGATCATTGGCAAGACGCTTGAGGCGTGCGGCCATGCTGCCGTTGCCGAGATCGGGAAAACCGGCAATGACCAGGCGGGTCGGTTCGCCGCCGGTGTGGGAATCGATGATGTCGATACGCTGCATGAGAATCTCCTGAAAGCCGAAAAGGGAGCGAAAAGCCCGCTGCTGGCCGTAGCGGTTGTCGGGCGAAATGAGATAGCCAGTGCGCCGAAGCAGAAGGGGGCAAGCTGTATAGCCGCTTCCCAAAAAATGGCATAGGATTTTTCTCATAAGTCTTTGAACAAAGTGTTTTATTCAAAGAGTTGTCTATGCCATTTTCCGGGGGCGCTATGTGGCAGCGGTCAACGCCAGGGGAATCATGGTTTTCATGGCTTGCTCCTCGCAGGTAGTTGTTGGAATGTGTTCAGTGTCAATGCAGTTCCACGGAAAAATCGCCTCTGCGCATGCGTTCCAGTCTCGCCAGATTTTCATGACTGACGGCGATGCCGCTGCGCTCGGATATCTCGCGCGCGGCATGGCGGCGTTGCGAGGGCAGGCGCGCGCCCTGGGCGGCGAAGGCGGCCAGCAGCTTGTGTGTATGTGCGGCGGGATTGCGTGCGGCAAAGGCATGTGGATCAAACGCGATGACGAGTTCGCCATGTCGTGGGGCGAGCAACCGTCCGTCATCCAGGGCGGAGCTTTCCATGCTGAGCAGATCGCCAATCCACACGCCGGCGAGAATCTCGATCATGGTGGCAATGGCCGAGCCTTTGTAGCCACCGAAGGTAAGCAAGGCACCGGCCAGCGCCGCTGCCGGTTCGTTGGTTGGCTGTCCTTGGGGATCGATGCCCCAGCCGTCGGGAAGCGGCCGGCCATCGAGACGATGCAGCTCGACCTCGCCGCGCGCGGCCACCGAGGTGGCGAAATCGAAGACGTAAGGCTGTCCTTGGGTAGCAGGCCAGGCGAAGGCCAGCGGATTGGTGCCAAGCAGCTTGGCGATGCCGCCAGCGGGGGCGACATAGGCATTGCTGGGACACATTGCCAGTGCTGCCACGCCAAAATCTGCCAGCATTTCCACTTCCGGCCACAGCGCGGAAAAATGCACGCAATCGTTGATGGCCATGGCGGCGATGCCGAAACGCCTGGCCTTTTCCGCAAGGAGCGGCGCGCCGCGTTCAAAGGCAAGCGGGGAAAAACCGCCGTGGGCATGAATCTTGAGCAAGGGTTTGTCGGCGGGGTTGTCGATGTCCGGCTCGACATGGCCATCGGCAATGCCGCCGCGCAAGGTCTTCAGAACCCCGGCGATGCGGTAAATGCCGTGCGAGCGGCATTGGTCGCGCTCAGCCTTGGCAATGACGCGGGCCACGGCATCGGCGTGCGCCGGGGAAAGGCCACCCTGGGCGAGAACATTGGCGACCAGATGATGCAGGTCGTCAAAGGAAAGATGGCGGTTGCCACTCATGTTGTCATCCTTGGCGGGTGGGACGGGTGGCAGCGCATTTCTCCACCATGGCAATGACTTGTGCACGGCGTTCGCCGGAAAGGGGCAGACGCGGCATGCGCACGGTTTCCGTGCCGCGCCCCATGATGGTTTCCGCGAGCTTGATGGATTGCACCAGATCATGATCGGCATCCAGATGCAGGAGCGGCATGAACCAGCGGTAGATTTTCAGCGCGGTGGCCATATCGCCGCGCTTGAAAGCCGCGACGAGTTCCACCGATTCGGCGGGAAACGCGGACGTAAGCCCCGACACCCAGCCCTTGGCACCGAGCATCAGGCCTTCGAGCGCCACATCGTCGAGACCGGCGAAAATCTCGTAACGCTCGCCGAAAGCGTTGATGAGATCGGTAAAGCGGCGTGAATCGGGAGCGCTTTCCTTGACGGCGACGATGTTCTCCACCTCTTGCAGGGCGTCGAGTACGCTGGCCGTGACGCTTACGCGATAAGCCGCCGGATTGTTGTAAAGCATGATGGGCAAGGCGGTCGCCGCTGCCACTGCCTTGAAATGGGCAATAAGCTCCTCTTCGCGCGGTACATAAACCATGGCGGGCAACAGCATCAGGCCATCCACCCCGATTTTTTCCGCATCGCGGGCATAGGCAATGGCGCGGGCGGTATCCAGTTCGGAAGTACCGGCAATGACCGGCACGCGCCCGTTGACGACCTCCACAGCCCCTTGCAGCACACGGCGCTTCTCCTCTGGCAGCAGCGAATTGTTCTCGCCGCAGGTACCGAGGATGATGAGGCCATTGACGCCATCGTGGATGAGTGCGTCCTGCACTTTCTGCGTGGCAGCCTCGTTGATGGAAAAGTCGGGATGAAATTGGGTGGTGGCGGCGGGGAAGACGCCGTGCCAAGTGGTTGCCATAAAGCCTCTCCTGATTGCGGGAAAAATAAAGACGGGATGGATGACAATTATCGTATATTGTATACAATATACAGGTCAAGAAAATTCTTGCCTTGCCGCAAAATCCCGTATGATTTCGGCAATTTTTGGCAATTTTTCTGGATTATCATCATCATGAAACTGCAAAAACCCTTGTCGCTCACCGAACAGCTGGTCGAAAGCATCCGCGAAGACATTCTCAACGGCCTCTACCCGCCGGGCAGCCAGCTGCGCCAGGACGCGCTCGCGGAGAAACACGGCGTGAGCCGCATTCCCGTGCGCGAAGCGCTGTTGCAACTGGAAGGCGAAGGCATGGTCAGCATCGTGCCGCGTCGCGGTGCGATGGTCACGGGATTGTCATTGGCGGAAGTGGACGATGTCTTTGCCCTGCGCACCCTGCTGGAACCGCGCCTGTATCGCGCCTCCGCACCGCGTCTGGATGCAACAGCCATCGAAGCGGCGGTTGCCATCAACGACCGTTACCGCAAAGCCATTGAAGAGGGGGAACGGTCGCGTCTCGGCATCCTCAACGCCGAACTGCACCTGGCGCTCTACGTCCGTGCCGACATGCCGAAAACCCAGCAATTCGTGGTTGCCCTGTTGCAAACCTCGGAGCGCTACACCCGCATCCAGCTAAGCACCGAAGCGGCACTCCAGCAATCGCTCATCGAGCATGAAGCATTGCTGGCACTCACTCGGCAGGGCGCATTTGCCGAAGCCGAGAGACAGCTGCTCGCGCATTTGCGGCAAGTGTGGCAAGGGCTGCTGCAAGTCATCGGCAAGACAGGCGACCCCTGATTTTTCATCCAAGGAGATTTGAATGCATCCATTCCTCACCGGCCACAACCTCATCGGCTTTGCCAGCGTACCCGGCCACGACGCACCGTTTCATGCCATCAATCCCGCAAGCGGCGACACCCTCGCCCCCGTCTACCATGCCGCCAGCGACGCCGACATCGAACGCGCCCTTGATCTCGCCTGGCAAGCCTTCCTCGTCTACCGCGAGATGGGCAACGCACCCCGCGCCGCCTTCCTGCAAGCCATCGCCGAAGAAATCGAAGCCCTCGGCGACCCCCTCATCCAGCGCGCCATGCAGGAAACCGGCCTGCCGCAGGCACGGCTTGAAGGCGAACGCGCCCGCACCTGCGCCCAGCTGCGTCTCTTTGCCGACCTCCTCCACGACGGCCGCTACCAGGATATCCGCCACGACCCCGCCCTGCCCGAACGCACCCCGCTGCCGCGCCCCGACCTGCGCTCGCGCAAAATCCCCCTCGGCCCCGTCGCCGTCTTCGGCGCCAGCAATTTCCCGCTTGCCTTCTCCGTCGCCGGCGGCGACACCGCCAGCGCCCTGGCCGCCGGCTGCCCCGTCGTCGTCAAAGCCCACAACGCCCACCCCGGCACTGCGGAAATGGTCGGCCACGCCATCATCGCCGCCGGCAAACGCAGCGCCATGCCCGACGGCATCTTCAGCCTCCTCTACGGCGCCGGCCACACCCTCGGCCAACGCCTCGCCGCCCACCCCCACATCAAAGCCATCGGCTTCACCGGCTCGCGCCGTGGCGGCACCGCCCTCATGCACACCGCGCAGCACCGCCCCGACCCCATCCCCGTCTACGCAGAAATGAGCAGCATCAACCCCGTCTACCTCATGCCCCACGCCCTGAAACAGCGCGGACAAACCATCGCGCAACAACTCGTGCAAGCCATGGCCATGGGCGCCGGACAATTCTGCACCAGCCCCGGCCTCCTCTTCGCCATTGAAGGAGAAGACCTCGAACACTTCGCCGCCCACGCCCGCGACGCCCTCGCCACACAAACCGCGCAAACCATGCTCACCCCCGGCATCGCCCAAGCCTTCGCCAGCGGCATCGCCCACCTCGGCACCCACGCCCACCTCCTCGGCCAGGGACAGGCAGAAAACGGCCCCAACCAATGCCGCGCCCACCTCTTCCGCATCCACGGCGACCACTTCACCCCCGCCCTGCATGAAGAAGTCTTCGGCAGCGCCGCCCTCCTCATCGCCTGCCGCGACCTCGCCCACATCCAGCAACTCACGGAAAGCCTCGACGGCCAACTCACTGCCGCCATCCACGCCGACGCCGCAGACGACCGCGCCGCGCTGAAAAGCCTCATTGCCCAACTGGAACGCAAAGCTGGCCGCATCCTCTTCAACGGCTTCGGCACCGGGGTGGAAGTGGCAAGCGCCATGGTACACGGCGGCCCCTACCCGGCGACCAGCGACGGACGCAGCACCTCGGTTGGCACCGCCGCCATCGAACGCTTCCTGCGCCCGGTGTGCTACCAGAACGTGCCGCAG
>JAUNKJ010000103.1 GCA_030532785.1 Cardiobacteriaceae bacterium | reverse complement strand
CTTCGTTTTCAACACCCCCACCCTGTCCCTCCCCCGCAAGCAGGGGAGGGGAATGATTTGTCATTTCATAGAAAATTTCGAGGAATCATTCAAGAATGATCATTCTCCTATCCCGAACCGAGGTTTAAAATAGTCATTTTTTACCATTGTGAAGCGCTTATCGCGGTAAAAAACATCCATTTTTAACGATAATATGGAATTATTCTATCCCCATGGCGGCGAGGCGCTGGCGCTGCTCTGCCGAGAGGCGCAGCACCTCCACTTTGCCTTCGCCGCCGGGGATTTCCACGATGTAGCGCGGCAGCGCGAGGCCGGAGAGGCGTTCGCGCAGGGCGTGGTAGAGCGCTTCGCCTTCGGCAAGCGTGAGGCGAAAGTGCGAGGTGCCTTTGGCAAGATCAAGATGGTGCAAGTAATAGGGGGCGACGTGGTGGTCGAGAAAGGCGTTCATGAGGTCGGCGAGCGCGGCGACGCTGTCGTTGACGCCTTTGAGAAGTACGCTTTGCGAGAGCAGCATGGCGTGCGTCCGCAACTGCTGCAAGGCGGCAGCGGCTTGCGCGCCAAATTCGCGCGCGTGGTTGGCGTGCAATATCACGACGAGCGGTTTGCCCGCCGTGCAGAGCGCGTCGATGAGCGCGGCGGTGATGCGTTCGGGGGCGACGACGGGGACGCGGGTGTGGATGCGCACGCGGCGTACATGGGCGATTTCCCGAACAGGCGCAAGGTATTGGCGCAGTTTGCCGGGCGTGAGCGTCAACGGATCACCGCCGGAGAGGATGATTTCTTCGATGCCGCTGTCGGCGCGGATGTAGTCGAGCGCGGCGGCGCGCGCGTCGCCATCCGGCGCTTCGCCGAGGCGGCCGATGAATTCCTTGCGAAAGCAGAAGCGGCAATAGACGGCGCAGGTGGGGGTGATTTTCCACAGCACGCGGTTGCGGTAGCGGTGTACGAGGAAGGGTACGGGGCTGTGGGCAAAATCGCCAATCGGATCATGGCGTTCGGCGTCAAGAATGTGCAGCTCGCGCGCGTCGGGCAGGAACTGGCGCGCGATGGGATCGTCATCATGCGTGATGCGCGCGCGCATTTGCGCGCTGATGCCCAGTTGGTAGGCAGCGGTAACTTGCGCCTGCCAGTCAGGGTGCATGGCTGTCCTTGAGGCGCAGGGCGTAGACTTTGTCGCCACGGCTGTTGGCGAAGGTTTTCAGCACGGTGAAGGCGGCGAAGTCTTCCGGCAACGGCTGCTTGCGGTGCTGGGTGTGGAGGAGGATGTCGTTCTTGCCAATGCGGTAAAAAGACGCGCCGGGGACGCCGATGTCCATGAAATCCGGCGAGTACGGCAGCGGATTGCCACCGGCGAAATAGAGGGTTTCGCCGACGTTGCTGTACAGATGCACATAGGACTGGCTGCGCGCCCATTCCCCCGCTTCGCGGCGATACCCGGCGGTGGGGCCGAAATGCACGAGAGTGCCGAGCGCATAGGCGGCGAGCAGCCAGCCGCCGATGAGGGCGCGTTCCGGGGCGATGCGGCGCTCGCGCACGCGGTTGTAGACGTAAAACACGCCGGGCGCGGCGCGCCACAGCAAAAGGAGCATGACGATGGGCTGGTATTCGAGATCATCCGGCAGCCTGCCGTGATACAAAAAGCCCCACGCCCCGGCGAAGACGGCAAAGAGGAGACTCACCGCCATGAAAAGCGCCACCCGCTTGTACAGCACGGATTTGAGGCCGCGCCACGCGGAGAGCCAGAGGAAAAAGAGGATGAGGAAGCCCGTGGCTTTCAGGGCTTTGATGACGACGAGTACCACGGCAATCGCCAGGGCGCTGCCGATGGAAAGCACATAGGCGCTGTCGCCGCCGACCAGCATCGACATTTCCAGACGCACGCGGGCAAAGCGGGTCTGCGCCGCGTCGAGCATCGCCAGCATTTCCTGCCAGCTGCCGAGCCAGCCGAAAAAAACAATGGCAATCAGGGCGTAATAGGCGAGAAGAAAGCGTCCGCGCTCCCACAGGCGTTGCCGCCAGCCGCCGCTGCCCGGCCACAGCAGGAAACACAGGGGAAAACCAAGCGCCCACACCGCCGCCTGCGGCTGGAACGGCACGCAGAGCCAGAGGAATCCTGCCCAGAAGACAAAGGCGAGATAAAAGCGCTCGCGGTAATGGGCGAGAAAGCCCCAGGTACTCAACAGCCACAGGAGAACGCCCACCTGTCCGGGATGGACGGCAAAGCGCATGGCATTGAGTTCCGGGTTGAAATTGATGAGGAAAAAGAGGCAGAAGGCGGTGATGCGGCCAATGCCGACGGTGAGCGCGATGCGCACGAAAACCCAGAGCGACAGGCTGTTCAGAAGCATCATCGCGGCAATGCTCGGCAGCATCGCCGCGTCCCACAGATTAAGCAGGGCGTCAAACCAGCCGTGCGGATAATGCGCGCTCAGCCACAGTTGGCGCAGCGAGGCGATGCGCGGCGTTTGTTCGTGGTTGACCCAGAGAATCAGGTTGGTGAGGACGGCCAGGAGGAAAACGGCGGCATCGTAGACCCACGCCCGTTGCCACCACGGCTTTTCCGCCTGTTTTGTCATGGATTTACCATCCGAGTTCGATGCCGAAAATGCGCTTCGGCCCCGGATAGTCGCGCGGGTTGCGCAGCGCCGGTTCGAGGCAAGCACCGAGGCGTTGCCCCACTTCCTTGGGATGGAAGAGGCGGATTTTTTCCACGGCGTTCACGGAAATCCTGTCGCGCAGCGCCTCATCGCGCCACAGCCTGGCGAGCAGTTCCGGCAGCGCCTCGGGATTGCCGTAAAACACGCAGTCCTGGCCATCGTGCCAGCCGTAGAGTACGCGGCGCTTGAGGCTCAACGTCGGCAGCAGCACCACCGCGCCGCCCGCCATCGCGTGTACGGGCAGGGTCGGCTCGTAATGCTCGTGTTCCGGGTGAAAGAGGAAGAGATCGCGCGGCTTGACGTGTTCGCTCAGGTACTGGTCGCTGCCGGCAAGCGATACCTGCGCCACCTGCATCCCCTGCGGCAGGCCGAGCGCTGCCAGATTCAAAGTGCCGCCCGGATCGAAAACGTGCAGCAGGGGGCGCTCGCGCATCGGACGACCGGCATGAAACCACTCGGGATCGTAGGCGGACGGAATCCAGCTCGCATCCCAGCCGTGGCGCACGAATTCGGCAACGGCCTCGTCGTCAATGCCGATCCAGCGTATCCACGGCAGTTTGGCAAAGAGCTTGTTGATCTGCGCGCGCCGCACCCTGCCGTGTTCCATGCACAGCACCACCAGCCCCGGCAGTTCGCGGAAAAAACGGTGGCGTTTCAGGAGATATTCCGGCGGCGCAGCCATGACGATGCGGTCGTATTGATCCTTGGGGACGAAGCGGCGGAAAAAATCCTCGATTTTTTCCCATTGTTCGCTGTTCAGGCGGTAGACGTCGCAAGTGCCCACGCGCATGCGCAACGAGGCATAGAGCGCGCTGGAAAAGCGCTTCGACGTATCCGGCATCAGTATCAGGACTTTCATCAGGATTTGCGGTAATCCGCGAGTTTCAGGGAGAAGCGTATTTTACCGTCTTTGGCCTGGGTGAGGGCGAGGAGACGCAGCGGCTGTTGCCCCAGATAAATGCGGGTTTCGCGGTTGCCGTGCTGCTGGCGGAAGACTTTCGCGGGAATCTTGCCCTCCCACAGCTCATCCGGCAGCGCTTCCACCCGGTAATGGCGCACCTCGGCATCGTTGAGCAGGCTGTATTGCCCGCGCACCTTGCCCGCCTCGGCATCGAGCAGGGTCTGCACCACCATGGAAAGCGTGTCGAGCGGTATCTCGCCCGTGTAAGCGATGTCGTGCTTTGCCTCGCCGATGGTGGCGTCAATGCGCTTTGCCTCCGTGAGGAAAAGGTATTCGCGGCGCGAGGCGGCATCGCCTTCCATCAGGCGCTGGTAGCGTCCGGGGATGGCATTGCCCTGGTCGATAACCCCGGAGACGCTTTCGCGGATGTCGCCATAGCCGAGGAGTTTCGCCGCCGCCGCCGGTTTGCCATAGGCATCGATGCGGTAGGTGTGGCTGGTGAAAATCGCCTCGTGGCGCACCTTGCCGGCGTTGACCCCGCGAATCTGCAAATCATAGGTCGCCTGATAATTGTCAAGCGCCCATGCCTTGCCCAGCACAAAAAGAATAAACAGCAACAGATAGTTACAACGTGCCATAAAGACGGTCCCCCGCATCGCCCAAACCGGGGCGGATATAGGCATTGGCATCGAGTTCGCGATCAACCGACGCGGTATAAATCGGCACATCGGGATGCGCGGCGCGCAGCGCCTGCAAACCTTCCGGCGCGGCGAGCAAACAGAGGAAGCGGATGTCTTTCGCGCCCAGCGCCTTGATTTTGTGAATGCTTTCAATTGCGGAAAAACCAGTGGCGAGCATGGGATCGACCACCAGCGCCACGCGCTCGTCCATCGCCTTTGGCAATTTGCAGTAATAGGCGCGCGGGCGGTGGGTTGCTTCATCGCGCTCCATGCCCACATAGCCAACCTTGGCGGCAGGCAGCAGTTGCAGCACGCCGTCGAGCAAGCCGTTGCCCGCGCGCAGGATGCTGATGATGCAGGCCTTGCGCCCGGCGAGTTCCAGCGCGGTCATGCTTTCCAGCGGCGTGTCTATCGTGCAGGGGCGCAGGGTCAGATCGCGCGTTGCCTCATAGGCGAGGAGGAGGCCGATTTCCGCAGTTACCGCGCGGAATTCCATGGTGGTCGTGTCTTTCTTGCGCAAGGTGGTGAGTTTGTGCTGCACCAGCGGATGACGGATTTCATGCACCATCTCGTCCGCCACCATTTCATTCCCCATGTTTGTCTCCTCCCATCAGCTTGCCGAGCGCCGCGCCCGGATCGTTTTCCTGCATCAATACGCCGCCGGCGAGAAACGCCTGCACGCCCTTTTCCTGCAAGGCGCGGATGTCGTCGTGGCTGCGCAGCCCGTGTTCGCTCACCAAGAGATAATCGCCGGGCAAACGCGCCTGTACCCGCGCGGAAAAATCGAGGTCGACGGCAAAATCCGGGGCACGGCGGTTGTTGGCGGCAATGGTGCGCAGCGGCAATTGCAGCGCACGTTCAAGTTCCGCCTCGTCAGAGACTTCCGCGAGTACGTCCATGCCCAAATCGTGGGCAAGCAGGGTGTATTCGCGCAACGCGTCGTCAGAGAGCGCGGCGACGATGAGCCAGATCGCGTCCGCACCCAGTACCCGCGATTCCACCACCTGATAACTGTCGACAATGAAATCCTTGCGCAGCACCGGCAGATTCGTGGCCTGGCGTACCTGACGCAGATAGATGTCGTTGCCCATGAAGAATTTCTTGTCAGTCAGTACCGAAAGACAGGTTGCGCCATTCGCCGCGAGTTGCCGCGCAATGGCCGCCGCATCGAAATCCTCGCGCAAGACGCCCGAATAAGGCGCGGCACGCAAGATTTCCGCGATCATCGCCGCCTTGCCGCCCGCCGCGCGCTCGCGCAGGGCAGCAAAAAAACCACGGGGGCTGTCCCCCATGGTTTCCAACCGCGCCACCAGCGCGTCTTCATCAAGATGCCGCTTGCGCTCCGCCACTTCCTGGCGCTTGAAAGCAAGAATGTTGTCCAGAGTTGTTGTCATCCGCCTACCTGAGCTTGGCCATTCATCCGGCAGATGTTTTTGCCACATTCTGCCGCCGTTTCCGGAGCGCCCGCCACGGGCGCAACAGCGCGCGACAGCATATCAAATCCGCCTGCCGCCGTCTGCATTTTCATACCTTTCGCCATGCGCCCGGCGGCAAAGCGCCGAGCTGCCAATCGCCGATGCGCACCCGCACCAGGCGCAAGGTCGGCAAGCCCACCGCTGCCGTCATCCGCCTGACCTGACGGTTGCGCCCCTCGCGGATCGTGATTTCCAGCCACGACGTAGGCACCGTCTTGCGCAAACGCACCGGCGGATCGCGCGGCCACAGCGAGGGCTCGGCAATCACCCGGCACTTTGCCGGACGGGTCATGCCATCCTTCAGCAACACCCCGCGCGCAAGCCGCGCCGCCGCCGCATCATCCGCCACGCCCTCCACCTGCACCCAATACGTCTTCTCCAGCTTGAAACGCGGCTCGGCAATGCGTGCCTGCAAGCGGCCGTCGTCGGTCAGAAGCAGCAGCCCTTCGCTGTCGCGATCCAGCCGCCCTGCCGGATACACCCCCGGCACATCGACGAAATCGCGCAGCGTCGCGCCCTCGCCGCTGAACTGGCACAGCACGCCGAACGGCTTGTTCAGCATCAACAAACGCTTGCCCTTGGCCGGGCGCAAAACGGGAGCAGTGGAAACCTTGTGCATGGGCGCGGATAATAGCGCATCGTGAACACCCAAGACATCCTCCCCTACCTGCCCTTCGTGGCAACACTTGCGCCCTGCCTGCTGCTGGCGCTCTACCTGCGCGGCCAGCACCGCCAGCAACTCGGACAACTGCAACAACTCGCCGCCCACCAGCAAAACCAGCTCGGCAAACTGCGCGAATTCACCCTCGACGCCCTGCACCGCCAGGAAAAAAGCCTCGCCAGCCAACAGCAACAACAAGACGCCCTCCTGCGCGACGAACTGCACAACAGCCTCGCCCGCTTCACCCGCCACACCGAACAACGCCTCGCCGACAACCAGCACAACGCCCAGCACACCTTCAAAAACATCATCGCCCGCCTCGCCACCATCGACGAAGCACAAAAACGCCTCGACCACCTCGCCAGCAACATCAACACCCTGCAAGACATCCTCACCGACAAACGCAGCCGTGGTGCCTTTGGCGAAATCCAGCTCAAAACCCTCATCGACAACATCCTCCCCGCGCAACACGTCCGCTACCAGCACACCCTGGAAAACGGCCGCCGCCCCGACTGTTGCCTCCTCCTCCCCGGCGACAGCGGCATCCTCTGCATCGACGCCAAATTCCCGCTGGAAAGCTACCGCGCCCTCATCGCCAACGCTGACCAGCCCCACGCCATAAAAACCTTCCGCGCCGACCTGCAGAAACACATCAAAGACATCGCCGCCCGCTACATCCAGCCGCCGCAAACCGCCGACAGCGCCATCCTCTTCCTCCCTGCCGAAGCCGTCTTCGCCGAAATCCACGCCCGCCACCCCGACCTCATCACCCTCGCCCAGCGCCTGAACGTGTGGATCACCTCGCCCACCACCCTCGCAGCGCTGCTCACCACCCTGCGCAGCCTCATTCGCGACGACGCCACCCACCGCCACGCCCGCCAACTGCGCAGCGAACTGCAAGGCCTGCACCAGGAATTCGAACGCTTCCAGCAACACATGGAACAACTCTCGCGCCACATCGAACAAACCAGCCGCGACATCCACGACGCCCGCCTCGCCGCCCGCCGCCTCTCCCAGCGCTTCCAGAACATCAACCAGCCGGAAAACACCCCACCACAAACCTGATGAGAAACAACTCATCCACAAGCGCTTGTCATGCAAAAGTTTCTTACCTTAAACGCTTCATCATGGTAAAAAACCACTATTTTTGGCCAAAATATTGCAACACAAAACCGTAGGGTGGGCTCTAGGGGCTGTTGACAATTCAGACTCTTGGACGATGAACTTCAAACAAAGCAACGAACCAAAGCCCCTCTCCCGTGGGACTCGAAGAGCTCGCGCAGCGAGATTGGGGTTGGGG
>JAUNKJ010000102.1 GCA_030532785.1 Cardiobacteriaceae bacterium | reverse complement strand
CGTTCTTAATAACGCGCTGCTGTTTTTCAGCCAGCATACTTTTCAGGACACCACCAAAACCGCATCTTTCACAGATGCGGTTTTTTTTGTGCCATGCGCGGATGGTTATCCAGCCGGGTAGAGGGCGCCGAGGACGGTGTAGCGGCTGGCGCCGGTGACTTCGGGGACGTTGCCGCTTTCGCCTTCGAGGAAGCGGTGGGCGAGCCAGGCGAAGGCCATGGCTTCCATGTATTCGCCCGATACGCCCTGGCTGTCGGTGGTGTCGACTTGCCAGTGGGGCAGGAGTTCGGCGAGGCGTTGCATGAGGAGCGGGTTGCGTGCGCCGCCGCCGCAGGCGAGGAGTTGCGGGGCGTCGCCGCTGCGGAAGGGTTCGACTTGGGCGGCGATGGTTTGCGCGGTGTATTCGAGGAGGGTGCGCTGGATGTCGCGCGCGGGGAGGTCGATGTCCGCGAGTTGGGTGGCGAGCCATGCGGGGCTGAAGAGTTCGCGGCCGGTGCTTTTCGGGTAGGGGCGGGCGAGGTAGGGTTCGGCGAGGAGGCGGGCGAGGAGGGCGTCGTTGACTGTGCCGCTTTTCGCGATGTGGGCGTCGCGGTCGTAGTGTTCGCCGGTTTGTTGTTGGTGGTAGTTGTCCATGAGCATGTTGCCGGGGCCGGTGTCGTAGCCAAGCACTGGTTGGCCGGGGCGCAGGACGGTGATGTTGGCGATGCCGCCGATGTTGAGGACGATGGTGGTGCTGTGGTTGTTGCCGAAGAGGGTGTGGTGGAAGGCGGGGACGAGGGGGGCACCCTGGCCGCCGAGTGCCATGTCTTTGCGGCGGAAGTCGGCGATGGTGTCGATGTGGGTGAGGGCGGCGATTTGGTTGGCGTCGCCGATTTGCATGGTGAAGGGTTGTTCGTCGTCGGGGCGGTGGCAGATGGTTTGGCCGTGGCTGCCGATGGCGCGGATGGTGTGGCGCGCGAGGTGGTGTTTTTCGATGAGTTGGTTGACAGCGTCGGCGAAGAGGATGCCGAGTTCGCGGTCGAGTGCGCCGAGGGTGAGGAGGGAGGTGTCGTAGTGGCTGGCGATGTCGAGGATGCGGGCTTTGAGGGCTTGCGGGATGGGGTGGGTGTGGGTGGCGATGAGTTCGAGGCGTTTGCCGCTGATGGCGACGAGGACGGTGTCGACGGCATCGACGCTGGTGCCGGACATGATGCCG
Organism: Cardiobacteriaceae bacterium; assembly: GCA_030532785.1. Lineage (GTDB taxonomy): Bacteria > Pseudomonadota > Gammaproteobacteria > Cardiobacteriales > Cardiobacteriaceae > JAUMXB01. The sequence goes on along the minus strand of JAUNKJ010000102.1, from coordinate 6,601 downwards.
ATGTAGTGGTGCGTGGTCATGGGAGGCTCCGGGTTTGTGGGTAAATGGTATTTTTTCTCATGGGTAAGTGCTTTGGGTGGGAAATTTTCTCATGATAAGCGCTTCTTTGTGGTAAAAAATGATTGTTTTTAAGTGTTTTCTCGGTATACGACAAAATTCAAAAACATTCACTAAATCAACCCATCTCCCTACGGGACTCGTCAGAGCTCGCGAAGCGACAAGAATTGCTCGCGTAGCGAGAGATTGGGGCAAGGGTGAGGGATAAAACAAACATCTCGAATCAATTCCGAAATTCGAAAAAGTTGTTTGTTTGCTGCCCTCTCCCCAACCCCTCCCCCACAGGGGGAGGGGCTTTTGCTCCGTGCTTTTAATGAGTTGAAAAGTTTTGTCGTGTACCAAGGTATTTTTTGATGTTTTGAGTAGGCTGGGTTAGTTGCGCAGCAACGTAACCCAGCGCGATGTTTGCGGTTTCTGCTGGGTTACGGCTACGCCTAACCCAGCCTACCGGTGTTGCGCCAACCCAGTCTACGGGTTTGTCGTGTTTACGCTTTTTCCGCTTCTGCGTTGCCGAGTTGGCAGACGGCGAAGGCGATGGCGGTGCCGATGCAGAGTTGGTAGGGGAAGGGGATGCGGATGCCGACCCAGTTTTCGTTGATGCCGGCCATGACCCAATCCCAGATGTAGCCTTGCATGAGGAGCGTCACGAGGAAGCCGACGGCAAGGGCGGCGAGGACGGAGCCGGTGCTGCCGCGTTTGGTGAAGACGGCGGTGAAGTAGACGCCGAGGAGGCCGGTGTAGGAGAAGACCATGACGCTCAGCGCGAAGTTCAGGAGCGGCATGTCGGTGTGGCGCTGCCAGTAGTAGCAAAGCGCTGCCATGAGGCCGAGGGCGATGGCGGCCAAGGTCATGCCGTTGCGTCCGGCGCGGACGTAGTGCATTTCGTCGCGTTCAATGCCGCGTTTTTCCATCCACGGGCGGTAGAGGTCCTGGATGGCGACGGAGGACATGGCGTTGATGCCGGAGTTGAGGGTGGAGAGGGTTGCCGCGATGACGCCGACGGTGACGAGGCCTTTGAGTCCTGCGGGCATTTCGTTCAGGACGTAGTACATGAAGATGGTGATTTTTTCGCCGCTGAAGGTTTGCACGACTTCTTTGCCGTCGCCGCCCATGATGTCGGGGCGCTGGTAGAAGATGAAGAGCAGCAGGCCGACGCACATGAAGATGAAGACGACGGGGACGGTCAGGAGGCTGGAGTTGATCATCGCTTTCGCGGCGTCGTTGGCGTTTTTGCAGGTCAGCGCGCGCTGGGTCATGTCCTGGTCCATGCCGAAGGCGGCAATCGAGAGCAGGGTGAAGCCGGTGGCCGATGCCCAGATGCTGAAGGCGCTGCCGGGGTTGAAGTCAAAGAGCACGAGCTTTGACGCCTGCCCTTCGCCCGGATTTTGCAGGGCGTTGACGATGGTGGAAAAATCGGCGGGAATCTGGCTGTAGAGATAGACGAGAACGGCAATCGCCGCGCCGAAGTAGACGAGGAACTGGATGCCGTCCGTCCAGATGATGGAGCGGATGCCGCCCAAGTAAGTGTAGGCGAGGCCGACGACGACCAATATCGCGAGCGACATCATCACGCTTTGCGCCTCGATATTGGAGAAGAGGATCATGGCAACGGCGATCGCGCCCATGAAAAGACGCGAGCCGGAGGCAAAGACGCGGCCGATCAGATACATGAGGCTTGCGGCGTGTTTGGCGGATTTGCCGAAGCGCACTTCGAGGAGTTCGTAGACGGTGGAGGCTTTCATCGCGTAGAAGCGCGGCAGCAGGACGCGCGCCACGAAAATCGCGCCGAGGATGGAGCCGATGTTGGTGGCGAGATAGGTGAGGTTGCTGCGGTAGCCGGAATCGGGGCCGCCGAGGAAAGTGGCGGCGGATTGCGCGGTGGCGAGTACGGAGATGGCGACCGCCCAGGTGGGCATGGCGTTGTCGCCCAAAAAATAGCCGCGCGTGGTGGTGACCTTGTCGCGGCTGAAATACCAGCTCAGGAAAACGAGCAGGCCGAAATAGGCGATGAAAACCAGCCAATCGGCGGTGGTGAACAGACTGTTCATGGGACTCCTTTTGTTGTTTGGGTTGAAAGAAATGATCGGTTTGAGAAATTTTCTCAGATAGAAGCGCTTATGGTGAGAAAATTTCTCACTTCAAGCGCTTCATGGTGGTAAAAAAATACTATTTTTTCTGGTTTTGTGTTTATGGTGGGCTAAAGCCCACCCTACGAATCGCTGCACGACGGTGGGCTAAAGCCCACCCTACGCTTTGCCGACTCGGGAAAACATCACGACAAATCCACATCCTTGCTGGCGAAGAACCAGGTGATGGTGAAGCCGGCGATCCACGCGCTGACCATGCCGGTGAGGTAGACGCCCATGGCGAAGAACGCGCCTTGCGCCGAGGTCATGAGCGGCAGTGCCAACAGTCCCGAGGGGCCGAAGACGCTGTTGAGCCCCACGGGATAGCCGAGCCAGGCGATAAGGCCGATGACGAAGCCGCCGACCGCGCCGCCCAAACAGGCGGTGATGAAGGGTTTGATGCGCGGCAGCGTTACCCCGTAAATCAGCGGTTCGCCGACGCCCAAAAAGCCGGGGATAATCGCGCCACGAATCTGCTGGCGCAGCATGGAATCGCGCGCGGCGCGCAAATAAAGGGCAACAGCCGCGCCCACTTGCCCCGCGCCTGCCATCGCCAGCACCGGGAAGAGGGCGTTGAAGCCCTGCGCTTCAAAGATGGCGAAGTAGACGGGGACGAAGCCCTGGTGGATGCCGAGCATCACCGCAATCAGGAAAAGCCCGGCGAGGACGGCGGTGCCGAGGGGGTTGTTATTGATGTTGCTGAAGAGCCACGACATTTCCGTGAAGAGGCGGGCAGCGAGCGGCATGATGACGAGGAAGGTGATGACCCCCATGATCAGCAGGGTGATGGTGGAGGTGAGAATCATGTCGAGGTTGTCGGGGATGAAGCGGCGCACGAATTGTTCGACCTTGGCGCAGAGAATCGCGGCGATGAGGATGCCGATGATGCCGCCGCGCGGGTCGATGTCGTGGCCGAAGAAGCTGGTCATCCCCGAATAAATGCCTTTGGCTTCCGCAGAATAGACGAGGATGAAGAAACCGGCGAGGATCGCGCCATGCACCCCGGTGCCGCCGAAGGCGCGCGCGGCGTTGTGGCCGATCATGATGCCGAGGAAGGTGGTCAGGCTCTTGCTGAAGAGCTTCATGTAGAAGACGAGGTGGCCAAGCGTGGTCGGCACGCTGCTGTCGCCCACAGTGACGGCGAGCGCTTCCTTGCCCGCGATTTGTTCGATGAGCGATGCGCCGCCGAGGAGAAGACCGGCGGCGATGAAGCCGGGAATGAGCGGGGTGAAGATGGTGGCGAAGGTGGTGAGGAAGCCGTGCAGGCGCGTGTTGTGCGTGGCTTTGACGGCAGCGCGGTTTTCTTTCGCCACGCTTTGCAGGTCGGGCGCGGCCTTGCCCAAAAAATTGCGCAGGAGGTCGGCGGCGCGTCCGGCCTTGCCGACGCCGAGGACGATTTGGTGCTGCCCGCCCGCAACCACAAGCCCCATGACGCCGGGCAGCGCGCGGATGGCTTCGGCATCGACGAGGCTTTCATCGGCCAAGCGCACGCGCAGGCGCGTCATGCAATTGCTGACGTCGCGGATGTTGGCGGCTCCCCCCAAATGCTCGACGAGCGTGGGCAGATTGTCGTGATGGATGGCGTCAGCCATGTGGATTCTCCTTTTCTTGCAAGGTGTTGCGGATCATGCCGTGATGGCGGGCGAGCGCTTCGCGCGCCGCTTGCGCAGAAAGCCCCAGGAGCAGCATGACGATGGCGGTTTTCGCTTCGCCGCCTGCGGCATCGAGCGCTTGCGCGGCGTCGGCTTCCGTGCAGCCCGTGGCTTCGGCGACGATATTTTTCTGGCGCTGCACGAGTTTGGCATTGGAGGGCTTCACATCGACCATGAGGTTGCCGTAAACCTTGCCCAGGCGGATCATCGCGGCGGTGGTGAGCATATTGAGCACCAGTTTTTGCGCCGTGCCCGCTTTCATGCGCGTCGAGCCGGTCACCACTTCCGCGCCAACGATGGGGCTGATGGCAATATCGCAGGCCTTTTGCACCGGATTGTCGGCAGTGCAGGTAACGCCGACGGTGGTCGCCCCCAATTGCCGCGCGTAATCGAGCGCGCCGACGACGTAGGGTGTGCGCCCGCTCGCGGCAATGCCGACGAGGATGTCGCCTTTTTGCAAATCAATCGCCTGCAAATCGGCAACGGCCAGCGCTTCATCGTCTTCGGCGTGTTCCACCGAGCGGAAAACCGCCTCCTTGCCACCGGCGATGATGCCGAGAATCTGTTCCGGGTCAGTGCCATAGGTGGGCGGGCATTCGGTGGCATCGAGAATGCCGAGGCGTCCCGACGTCCCCGCGCCGATATAAACGAGACGCCCACCGCTTTGCAGCGCGGCGACGATGGCATCCACAGCCTTGGCGATGGCGGGCAATTCCGGGGTAATCGCGGGCGCGACTTTCGCGTCTTCGGCATTGATGATGCGCACAATATCGAGCGCCGAGCCGCGATCGATCTCAAGGCTTGCGGCGTTGCGCGTTTCCGTGGCGAGGGCGGCGAGGTTCAGGCTTGCCATACGGGACGTCCTTCGCGAATGACCACTTCGCCTTCGGTAATGCTGGTGAAAAGAATGAGGACGGCGGTATCCGGCAAATGGGCGAGCGCGGCGAAATCGACTTCGAGCAAGGGATCACCGGCGCGCACGGCTGCGCCTTCTTCGATCAGCACGCGGAAGCCCGCGCCTTTTTGCTTGACGCTGTCGATGCCGATGTGGAGGAGGATTTCCGTGCCGTCGTCGGCGAGGATGCCCATGGCGTGGCCGCCGGGGAACACGGCTTCGACGCGGCCGTTCACCGGGCTTTTGATCGTGCTGTCCGTGGCGCGGATGGCAAAACCGGCACCCATCATGCCCCTGGCAAAGGCTTCATCGTTGACGTCGGCGAGCGCAATCGTCTCCCCTGCCACCGGCATCACCCATTCTTGCGGCAAAACAGGGGCTTTTGCCGCATCCTTGCCGCCGAACAACTTCTTCAACCACTGCATGCGTCTCTCCTGTGAAAATTGACACGAGGAAAATACTGAAACGCAGGCGAAAAAGCAAATGGCAAACAGCGGGTGGTATAATCTTTATGGCTATAAAATCATTAAAAATAGTGTTTTTTTACCGAGACAAGCGCTTCATGATGGTAAAAAACTACCATAAAATCACATTACATGAAATAAATTATCATTTGATATTATTGCGCTTCAGGATGAATGGCGAAGCGCTCGCAAAGCACCTCGGCAAAGCGGCGGCAGAGGGCATCATCACGATAACGGGTGAGCACCCATGACACTTCCGGCACGGCAGGCAGCGCCGCGTCATGGGGCAAGGGCACGAGCGCAGGGTGCAGGGCATGTTGCGGCAGCAGCGCCACGCCAAGCCCGGCCAGCGCCGCCGCGCGCACATTGGCAAAGGATGCGCTGCTGTAGGCGATGTGCCAGACGCGCCCCGTCGCCCGCAAGGCGTGCAGCGCGGCCTCGCGGATAATGCAGCCTTCGGGAAAGGTGACCAGCGGCAGACTTTGCTGCGCGGCAACCTCAAGATGCGCTGCTGCCACCCAGCACAGCGTATCGTGGCGCAGCACTTGCGCGCGGGTGGCATCAAGCGGCGCGGCAGGCAGCGTTTTGCCGATGGCGAGATCGAGCGCCTGCGCTTCGACGAGGGTGCGCAGCGCGGCATTGCCCGCAGCGGTAATTTCCAGTTGCAACGCGGGATGTTCGGCAAGGCAGCGGGCGAGGATGTCGTGGAGGCGGGCGGGGTCGAAATCGTCGGGAATGCCGAGACGGATGCGCCCGGTGAGCGGCGGCTGGTGGAGATGGGCGCAGGCGTGATCCATGCGCAACAGAATATCGCGCGCGGCAGGGAGAAAGCGCTCCCCGGCGGGCGTCAAACCCGTTACCTGACCCTGACGGCGTTCGATGAGCGGCTGGCCGGTTTCCTCTTCCAGACGTTTCAACGCCGCGCTCAAGGTGGACTGGGTGCGGGCGAGGGCAGCGGCGGCCTGGCTGATGTTGCCGCTGTCGGCAATGGCGACAAAGGCGCGGAGTTGTTCGAGGGTGATGGCGCGGTGGGGCATGGGGTTCCTATTGGAAAAAGGTGGTGTCCTGAAAAGTATGCTGGGTCTTGATTTTCCCTCCCCCGCTTGCGGGGGAGGGTTAGGGTGGGGGTGTAAAGATTTACATTCCATAGAAAAATCAAGAAATGCTGCGCATTTCACCCCTCCCCCCTGCCCCTCTCCCGCCTGCGGGGGAAGGGGGAGGATGGGGGTGTAAAATGCGCAGCATTTTTACGGCTATGGAATGAAAACTTCGTTTTCAACACCCCCACCCTGTCTTTCTCGTCCTGCGGACGAGCTGGCAGAGCCAGTCGCCCCGCAAGCAGGGGAGGGTAGTAGGGGCTGTTGACAATTCATGAGTGGAATTTGCAAGAACTCAAAAAGCAGTTTG
>JAUNKJ010000101.1:1798-7832 GCA_030532785.1 Cardiobacteriaceae bacterium | reverse complement strand
ACGGCTTTGTCGCCAACAAATTCGTGTTCCTCGTGCTGGCGGGCATCATCTTCACCATCCTCTGGCACGGCGTCCACCGCTTCTACTACATCCTCCACGACATGCACATCCACGTCGGCCAGAAAACCCGCCTCGGCTTCTACGCCTTCGCCATCGGCGCGTTTGTGCTGACCCTGATCTGCGGCTGGTCGTAAACCGCACCTGCTGCAAAGCAAAAAGACGCCGCAAGGCGTCTTTTTTATGTAAGTGGTAAAAAATCACCATACGAAGCGCTTAGCATAGTAATTTTTTACCGCTATAAGCGCTTGATTGTGGTAAAAAATCACTATTTTTGATGATTTTTTGAGGTTTTGAGTGGGGTGAGTGTCAACCCATGCGGTATCGCGAAGTGATGGTGGTTGGGGAGATTTTGGGAAATGGACGTTGCAGGCAACGTCCCTACAATCGCTGCGTGATTTCCCCTCACCCCAACCCCAATCTCGCTGCGCGAGCTCTTCGACTGGAACAGCTCGCGCAAGCGAGAGTCCCACGGGAGAGGGGCTTTAGTCCGTTGCTTTGTTTGAAGTTCATCGTCCAAGAGTCTGAATTGTCAACAGCCCCTAGGGTGCGATGGAGAGGTATTTGCTGGGCATGAATTTGACGGGGTTGGGTTGGTAGCCTTTGATGTGCGGCTTGAGCATGATGGCGGAGGCGTAGTGGTAGAGGGGGACGAGGGGGTAGGTGTCCATGAGGGTTTTTTCGGCGTCGTGGAGGATTTGCGCGCGTTGTTCGAGGTCGAGGGTGGTGGCGGCGCGGGTGACGAGTTGGTCGTAGCGGTCATCCTTGAAGCGCACATGGTTGAGCGGGGAGGCGCTTTGGAAGCCTTCGAGGAAGTAGTAGGGGTCGTTGTAGTTGGCGGTGGCGGCGTAGCGGAAGAGGGGGAGGCTGCCTGCGCCGAGTTTGGCGATGAGGACTTTCCATTCCTGGTTGTCGAGTTCGGTTTCGACGCCGAGGGTTTGTTTCCACATGGCGCTGACGGCGACGGCGATTTGTTTGTGGCTTTCGCTGGTGTTGTAGGCAAGGCTGATTTTCAAGGGGTTGTCTTTGCTGTAGCCGGCTTTGGCGTAGAGTTCCCGGGCGCGGGCGATTTGTGCGTCGCGGGGTTCGCTTGCCCAGGCGGGGCGGTAGGGCTGGTGGTTTTTGGTGGCGGGGGGGACGAAGGCGTAGGCGGCTTCCTGGCCGGCTTTGGCGACTTTGTCGATGAGGGTTTGCCGGTCGACGGCGAGGGTCAAGGCTTCGCGCAGTTCGGGGTTGTCTTTGAAGGGGGGGAGGTCGAGGTTGAAGCCGTAGTAGTAGGTGCCGAGGTAGGGGGAGATGTGGAGTTCGGCGGGGAGGTTTTGCCGTACCCAGTCGATTTGGTCGAGGGGGAAGACGTCGATGTAGTCGAGTTCGTCGGCGCGGTAGCGTTTGAGGGCGCTGCTGGTGTTGTCGGAGAAGTGGTAGATGACTTTGTCGATGTTGACGTTTTGTGCGTCCCAGTAGGTGGGGGATTTTTCGGTGGTGAGGTGGGCGTGGCGTTGCCAGCCGGTGAAGCGGTAGGCGCCGTTGCTTGCGAAGTGGGCGGGTTCTGTCCAGGCGTCGCCGTGGGCTTCGACGATGTGTTTGGGGACGGGCAGCGCGGGGTAGAGGGCGACGATTTCGATGAAGTAGGGGGTGGGGCTTTCAAGGCTGACTTCGAGGGTGTGCGAGTCGAGGGCGCGGATGCCGAGGGCGGCGGGGTCTTTTTCTTCGCCTTTGGCGATTTTTTCCGCGTTTTTCACGGGGTAGAGGAGGGAGGCGTGGTGGCTCGCGGTTTGCGGGTCTACGGCGCGTTGCCAGGCGTAGACGAAGTCGGCGGCGGTGACGGGTTGGCCGTCTGTCCATTGGGCGTTTTCGCGCAGGTGGAAGGTGTAGGTGAGGCCGTCGGCGGAGATGTCCCATTTTTCGGCGACGCCGGGGACGATGTCGCCGTTCATGGCGTAGGTGGCAAGGCCTTCGAAGAGGTCGAAGATGACGAGGCTGCCGGAGCCGTCGTTGCCGGCGCGTTGCGGGTCGATGCTGGCGGGTTCGCCGATGTGGCCACGGCGGAAGATGCTGTCGGCGTGGGCGTTGGCGGCAAGGGCGATGCAAAGCGCGGTGAGCAGCGGGGTTTTCATGGGGGTTCCTCGGGTGATGGTTGAAGGGGGTGATAATAGGCGATGTTGTGCAGATGGCAAGGGTTTTTTGCAGTTTTGGATGGTTTGTGGTGGTTTTTTACCGCGCAAAGCGCTTGGTGGTGGTAAAAAATGATGGTTTTTAAGGGTTTTGTCTCAGTACACGACAAAACTCTTCTCTTGATTGAAATCTTTTGATTGAAAGCACGGTTTAAAAGCCCCTCCCCCTGTGGGGCGACTGGCTTGCCAGCTCGTCCGCAGGACGAGAAAGGTTGGGGACTCGAAGAGCTCGCGATAGCGAGATTGGGGTTGATTTAGTGAATGTTTTTAAGTTTTGTCGTGTGCTGAGGGGTTTTGTGGGGGATGTTTACAGTTTCTGGTAGTCGCGGAAGAGGTGTTTCATGTAGGCGCGGTAGTTGCTGATATTGAGCGAGCGCAGGATGGTGCGGAAGGCGACGTAGGTGCTGTCAAAGAGGGTGTTGTCGCCGTCCAAGCGCTGCCAGTACGGGCTTTTGGCGAGTTTTCTGCGCAGGTGCGGTTTGACGCCGATGAGGTAGAGGTCGCCGCCGGTTTTTTGCAGGCGCATTTTTTGCGAGAGCAGCATTTCGATGCCGGCGACGTCGATGATGTTGACGCCTTCGGCGAGGATGACGAGGTGTTGCCACTGGCGACCCCGGGCGATGGCGGCGAGGCGGTTTTGCACATGGTCCACTGCGCCGAAGAAGAGGGAGCCGTCGAGGCGGATGACGTGGATGGGTACGGGGGCGGCGTCGGGCATGTTGATGAGTTCGCTGAAGTCCACTTCGGTAACGAGGGGATGCGAGGTTTTTTGCAGGTAGAGGACAAGCGAGAGGATGACGCCGGCGTAGATGGCGAATTCGAGGTTGATGAAAAGGGTTGAGATGAAGGTGACGAGGATGATGGAGAGTTCGTTGCGGCTGGTGCGGGCGATGATGCGGATGTGTTTGAAGTCGAAGAGGTTGTATCCGGCAAGGAGGATCGTCGCCGCCATCGCGGGCAGGGGCAGTTCGCGGGTGAGCCAGGGGAAGAAGAGGAGGACGATGGCGATGATGGCGGAGGTGAAGACGAGGGCGATGGGGGTTTTCGCGCCGCTGTCGTAGTTGATGGCGCTGCGGTTGAAGGAGCCGGAGCCGACGTAGCAGGAGCAGCAGCTGCCGACGATGTTGGAGAGGCCTTGGCCGAAGAATTCTTGATTGCCGTCAATGCGTTGGTGCGAGCGGATGGCGATGGAGCGCGCAATCGACACGGCTTCGATCAACCCGAGCAATGCCAACGCAAAGGCGGAGGGCAGGAGGTTGGTGAGGGTTTGGAAGGGGAGGTCGGGCAGGGTGAATTGCGGCAGGGCGCTGGGCAGTGCGCCGAGCATGGCGACGCCTTTGCCGGATGCGCCGATGGCGATGCCGAAAAGCGTGCCGCCGACCATGCCGAGGAGCATGTGCGGCGCGCGCGGGCGGATGCGGCGCACGCCGATGGCAATCGCAAGCGTAACCAGGGCGATGGCGAGCGACGGCCAGTGCGGGTTTTTCGCCATGGCGAAGATGGATTCGAGGCGCTCGAAAAGGGCGAGGCCGCGTTCGCCGCTGTGGCCGAAAAAGGCGGGCAACTGGCTCATGATGATGAGGAATCCGGCACCGGCAGTGAAGCCGATGATGACGGTGTGCGAGATGAAATTGACGAGGCTGCCCAGGCGGAAAAGCCCGAAGGAGAGCTGGATGATGCCGACCATCATCATCACGGTGAGGGAGAGGCCGATGTATTGCGGGCTGCCGGGGACGGCGTAGGGGGCGATGATGCCGGGGATGACGATGGAGAGCGCCACCGTCGGCCCCGAGACCATGTGCCAGCTAGAGCCGAAAAGGCCTGCGAGGAGCTGGACGACGATGGCGCTGTACAGCCCGAATTCTGGGGGGAGACCGGCGATGAGGGCGAAGGCGATGCCCTGCGGCAATACCATTACCGCGCCGGTGAGGCCTGCCCAGAAATCGGCGCGCACGGTGGCGGGCGAGAGGTGCGGCAGCCAGTGGCGCATGGGGAAGAGCATGCTCGCCAGACGCAGGAAATAATCGGCGACGACGTGGCGGGCGGGGGTGCTCATGTGATGTTCCTCTTTTTAAGTATTTCTGCTTTGGTTTTTGTCGAAAAAATTCAAAAAATATCGCGAAATCATCCCCTCTCCCCACGGGACTCGTCAGAGCTCGCGAAGCGAGAGAGGGGCAGGGGAGAGGGGTGAAACAAACATCTCTAAATCTACTTCGATATTTCGAAAAAATTGTTTGTTATTCCCTTTTCTACAGGTTTTCGCGTGGAACGACTCGCGCAAACGAGGGTTCTCAAACTTTCCATTTTGCGGATGAGTTGGTAAAGCTACGAGAAACGTTAGTAGTTTTGCCGCTGCGCGGCTTTTCTTACCCCTCTCCCCAACCCCTCTCCCGCAGGGAGAGGGGCTTTGTGTGCCTGCTTCATTTGAGGTTCAACTCCTCAATATGAATAGCAATATGGAAAGTATTTTATAGTAGTTTTTTACCATCATGAAGCGCTTTGTGCGGTAAAAAATCACTATCAAAGCGCTTATGGATGATAAAAAATGATTATGTGGTTGTTGTCGTTGGCGGAGATGCCATCGTGGCGAAGCGCCACTATAATACGCCGTTTTTTTCGCCTTTACGGTCTCTTTTCATGCGTCTTACCGCTATCCGCCTGCACGGTTTCAAATCTTTCGCCGATGCCACGGTTTTCCCCGTGGACGCGGCGGTTACGGGCATTATCGGCCCGAACGGCTGCGGCAAATCCAATATCATCGACGCGGTGCGCTGGGTGTTGGGCGAAAGCGCGGCCAAGCAGTTGCGCGGCGCGTCGCTCACCGACGTGATTTTCGCCGGTTCTTCCGGGCGCAAGGCGGCGGCGATGGCGAGCGTCGAGCTGCATTTCGACAATGCCGACGGCAGCGCTGGCGGCGCGTTTGCCAGCTATGCGGAAATCATCGTGCGCCGCAGTGTGGAGAGCGACGGCACCTCGCAGTATTTCATCAACCGCCAGCGTTGCCGCCGCCGCGATATTGTCGAACTGTTGCAGGGCACGGGCGTGGGCGCGCGCAGCTATGCGGTGATCGAGCAGGGCATGGTGAGCCGCATTGTCGAATCCAAGCCGGAGGAATTGCGCACTTTCGTCGAAGAAGCGGCGGGGGTGGCGCTCTATCGCAGCCGTCGCCGCGACAGCGAACGGCGCATGGAGCAGGTGCGCGAGTTGCTCGACCGCCACGAAGACCGGTTGCAACAATTGGCGAAATCACGCGAACGTCTGGAAAAAGAGGCGATTACCGCTGTGCGTTACCGCGAATTGCACAGCGAACTCGCTGGCCACGAATACCGCTTGCAAAGCTGGCTGCTGTTCAGCGCCTGCCGCGAACGCGATGCGGCAAACGCGCAATATGCGCAGGATGAACAGGCGCTTGCCGATTTGATGCTCGATGTGCAGCGCTTGCACGCGGCGGCGGAAGGCGCGCGCGCGGCTTTGCGCGAGGCGGAGGCGGCACATGCGCCGTTGCAGGCGCGTTGTGAGGCGGCGCAGGCGGCGGTGCAGCGCGAGAGCGTGCGCAAGGCCGGGCTGCAAAGCACGCTGGATTACGCGCAGCGCGCGCTCGATTCGGCGCGTCAGCGCCACGACAAGCTGCAACAGCAGCAGGATCAGGATGATGGCGAAGCGCAGGCGCATCAGGATGCGCTGCAATTGCTGGAAAAAACCGTGGCCGAGATGCGTCTTCAGGAAGGGCGCGCACGCGAGGAATATCAGCAGGCACAACAGGATGCGCAACAGGCGCGCGGCGAACTGGATCGCGCCAGTAC
>JAUNKJ010000101.1:0-1698 GCA_030532785.1 Cardiobacteriaceae bacterium | reverse complement strand
CAGCGCGAGGCGCAGCGCCACGAACAGCAGGCGGCGCGCGAACTGGCGGCGCTGGCGAGCAAGGTGGAAACGCTGGAGCAATGGCACGACGCGCCTGCCGCCGATACTCCTGCCGAATGGCAGGAGATGCCGCGTCTCGCGGATCATTTGCACGTTGCGCCCGAGTGGCAGGAGGCGATCGAGCGCTATTTCGGCGCGGGTTTGCAGGCGCTTTGCGCAGCGCTTCCGCCCGCGCTGGCGGCGAAGCATCATCAGCCTTTTGCGGATGCGGGCAGCGTACCGGCGGCGTGGCAGGAGATTGTTCAGAGTGAACAGGGCTTGACGGCATGGCTTGGCGCTTTGCAGCCCTTGGCGTTGGCAGATGATGAGGTGCAACTGGATGCGCTCGCCGCAGGCGAGCGTTATCTGACCCTTTCCGGCAGCATTGCCAGCCGCGACGGTTTTATCCCCGCGAGCGGCAGCGGCGCGGGGACGCTGGCACGCCTGGCGCGTCTGCATGAATTGCGCGAGGAGCTTGTCGTTGCCGAGGCGCGGCAAGCGCCGATCCGTGCGCGTCTTGAACAATGTGTGGCAGAAGTGGCACGGGTGCGCGAGGCGCGGCAGGCGTTGGAGGCGCGTCGCGAACAGGCGCGGCGCGAGCAGCAGGCGGGCAATCATGCGCTCAATCTTGCGCGGCAACAGGCGGCGCACCGCGCCGAATTGCAGGCGCGCCATGCGCGTACCCTGCAAACCCTGCACGCCGATTTGGCGGCCAACCGCAGCGAGCAGGAGGCGCAGGCGGAAGCGTTGCGCGAGGTGCAGGCGAACGCGCCAGAAGAGATTGCCGCGTGGCAGGAGCGTTTTCAGGAACGCGAGCAATGGCGGCGCCGCGCCGAAGAACACTGGCAGCAATTGCAGGGCGAACTGGCGCGCGGCGAGCAGGAAATGTTGCGCCACCGCAGTTGGCTCGACGCGCGGGCGAGCAACGAAAGCCGCATGGCGGAGGCGCGCGCGGAAGCGTTGGCGCAAATGGCGCAGGAAGCGCAAATTGTGGAAGAGACGCAGTTGTCGCTGGAAGAAAGTGCGTTGGCGCTGGAAACGCTCGCCCTCGACGCAACGGCGCACGAAGAGGCGCGCGAGGCGGCGCTCGCGGCGCTCAATGACGCGCGCGAAGCGCTGGAGGCGGTGCAAAACCGTTACCGCGACCAAATGCAGGCGCAGGCGGTGGCCGAAGAGCGGCGCAACCATTTGCACAGCCGCCTCGAAGCGCTGGAAGGGAAAATCGCCGAGCTGGCAAATGTCTTTGCCGCGTCAGACCGCAAGCCGTTGCAATTCCAGGAAAAGGAATCGGTGGACAGCAAGCGCTTGCAGGAGGAGATTCGCCGTTTGCGTCAGGAGATCGAGCGTCTGGGGGCGGTGAACATGGCGGCGGTGGAAGCCTTTGCCGAGGCGGACCGCGAATTTCAGGCGTTGTTCGCGCAATGCGAGGATTTGAAAGAAAGTTTGGCGTTGCTCGAGCAGGCGATTGCCGAGTTGGATGCGCAAACCCGCGAGCGTTTGCACGAGACTTTTGCCATTGTGAACCGCCATTTCGGCGAATATTTCCCGCTGCTGTTCCGTGGCGGCGAGGGGAAACTGGCGTGGACGGACAGCGATATCCTGAACGCGGGCATCACCATCCATGTGCGTCCGCCGGGGAAAAACGTTAAGCAATTGAGT
>JAUNKJ010000100.1 GCA_030532785.1 Cardiobacteriaceae bacterium | reverse complement strand
TGACGCTCTTATGACCTATCGCTGATTTTTGACCAGCATACTTTTCAGGACACCACCCACAAATTCCTTCCAATATTTTGTTAAAAATAATGTTTTTTTACCATCATGAAGCGCTTGTCGTGAGAAAATTTCTCAAAAACATCATGATTTTCGAGAAAAACCAATCCTGCCTTTTATCCCGCACACCCTGCCGCCGCGCGTTTCTTTCCCCCGTGCCTTTCTTTATAATGCCGCCAATTTTTTACTAACTGACACGCATCATGGGACTTTGGCAACGTCTGAAAAAATGGGGGCATCAATACGCAAGCCCCGCCGGGTTTGACCGCTTTTGCGGTTATTTTTTGCCGTGGATGACGCCGCTTGCGTGGCTGCTCTTCGCAACCGCCCTGATCTGGGGGCTGGCCTTTGCCCCTGCCGATTACCAGCAGAAAGACAGTTACCGCATCATTTTCATTCATGTGCCGACGGCGGCGCTGTCGATGTCGATCTACGTCATGATGGCCGCCGCGTCCTTTATCTATTTCGTGTGGCGCGTCGATATTTGTGCGACCTTTGCCCGCGCGGCCGCGCCCTACGGCGCGTTGATGACGGCGTTGGCGCTCGTGACCGGCGCGATCTGGGGCAAACCCACCTGGGGAACCTACTGGACGTGGGAGCCGCGTCTGACGTCCGAACTTATCCTGCTCTTCATCTATCTCGCCTATATTTTGCTGCAAGCGAGCGTCGAGGATCGCCAGCAGGCAGACCGCCTCTGCTCCATTCTTGCCATCGTCGGCGTTATCAATATTCCCATCATTCATTATTCCGTGGTGTGGTGGAATTCCATCCATCAGGGCGCGACGCTGTTCAAGCTGGCGCGCCCGTCCATGCCGCCGTCGATGTTGTGGCCGCTCTTGCTGTCGCTGATCGCCTTCTACCTGCTTTTCTTCTCTTATGTGCTGAAAGCCATGCAAAATCTCATTCTCGAACGCCGCATCCAGCGCGTATTGGCGGGCTGACATGGCCTTTTCCTCCTTTGCCGAATTTCTCGCGATGGGCAAGCACGCCGCCTTTGTCTGGAGCGCTTACGGCATTGCCGTCAGCGCCATTGTCGTGATGCACATCCTCGTGCGCCTGCGCCAGCGCCGCTTGCGCCAAACCCTGAAAAACCTGAAAGAATCTGCATGAAACCCAACCGCAAGAAGCGCCTGACCCTGATCAGCGTCATTTTCGTCGTCTTTGCCGCCGCCGTGGGGCTGATGCTCTACGCCATGCAAAGCGATCTCAACCACTACTATTCGCTGGATAAAATCGCGAGCGGCGACGTGCCGGTGGCGCAGCGCGGCATCCGCGTCGGCGGCATGGTGGAAAACGGTTCGCTCGAGCGCCAGGGCGAAAGCCTCGATGTCGTCTTCCGCATCACCGACTTCAAGCACCCGTCGCTCACCCTGCATTACAGTGGCATCCTCCCCGATCTCTTCCGCGAGGGGCAAGGCGTCATCGCCCGTGGCACCCTGGGGGAGGACGGCATCTTCCGCGCCGAAGAAATCCTCGCCAAGCATGATGAAAACTACATGCCGCCGGAAGTGGCCGCCGATCTGGAAAAGGCCAACCACCCCGGCTACGGCCAAACACCAAGCGCCAAGCCATGATCGTCGAATTCGGCCATTACTGCCTGCTGCTCGCAGGCGTCGTTACCCTCCTGCAATGCCTGCTGCCGCTCTTTGCCGCAGACAACGCCCGCGTGCAAAGCATCGTGCTGCGTGCCGCCAAAATGCAATGCCTGCTGCTCACCATCAGCTTCCTCGCCCTCGTTCACGCCTTTTATCACAACGATTTCAGCCTGCATTACGTCGCTGGCCACAGCAACAGCCTGCTCCCCTGGTATTACCGCATTTCCGCCGTGTGGGGCGGGCATGAAGGCTCGCTCTTGCTGTGGATTTACATCCTGTCGCTGTGGACATGGCTGGTCGCGGTTTGCAACGCCGCCCTGCCGCGCCCCTTCCTGACCCGCGTTTTGGCGGTACTCGGCTACATCCTCGCCGGATTCATCAGCTTTATCGTCTTCACCTCCAACCCCTTCCTGCGTCAGGTGCAGATACCCTTCGACGGCCGCGACTTGAACCCGCTCTTGCAAGACCCCGGCCTCATTTTCCACCCGCCACTGCTCTACGGCGGCTACGTCGGCTTTGCCGTCGCCTTTGCCTTTGTCGTCGCTGGCCTCTGGCAAGGGCGGCTTGATGCCCTGTGGCTGCGCCGCGCGCGCCCGTGGACGCTCATCGCCTGGGCCACCCTGACGCTTGGCATCGCTCTTGGCAGTTACTGGGCGTACTACGAACTCGGCTGGGGCGGCTGGTGGTTCTGGGACCCGGTGGAAAACGCCTCCCTGATGCCGTGGCTCGTCGGCACCGCATTGCTGCACAGCCTGGTCGCGAGCGACCGGCGCGGCCTCTTCATGATCTGGACGGCACTGCTCGCCATCCTCGCCTTTTCCCTGAGCGTGGTCGGCACCTTCCTCGTGCGCTCCGGCATCCTCACCTCGGTACACGCCTTTGCCAGCGACCCCACGCGCGGCATCTACATCCTCGCGCTCCTCGTCGCCATCACCCTGCCCGCGCTGCTCCTCCTCATCTTCCGTGCGGCAACCCTCTCACGCCACGCGCCCTACGCCCTGCTGTCGCGCGAAAGCGGGCTTTTGGCGAATAACTGGCTCTTCTCCGGTGCCTGCCTCGTCGTGCTGCTGGGAACGCTTTACCCGCTGGTCGCCGATGTCTTGAACCTCGGCAAAATCTCCGTCGGCGCGCCCTATTTCAATCGCCTCATCGTGCCGCTGGCGCTCCTGAGCCTCGTCATCCTCGGCATCGGCCCCTTGCTCAAATGGCGACGCCAGCGCCTTGTCGAGCTACGCAACTGGCTGGTCTTCCAAACAATCTTTGCCGCGACATTCACCGCAGCGCTCATGTACGCCATCGTCCCCGATGCCAACTGGCTCACGCTGATCGCGCTCGCGCTCAGCGGCTTTGCGCTTGCCGCCATCCTCGTCGATTATGGGATACGCCTGAAAAAACGCGGATTGGACGGCCTCAAAACCCGCGCCGCGCTCAGCGGCATGCTCCTCGCCCACATCGGCTACATCGTGATGGCGCTTGCGATTACCGCCACCGGCCTTTACAGCAACGAACAAGACCTGCGCATCCGCGAAGGGCAAAGCATCGACATGGCGGATTACCGCATCACCCTCCTCGGACTTCGCGAATATCAGGGCGCAAACTACCATTCCACCCAGGGGCGCTTCCACATTGAAAAACAGGGCGATGAATCCTTCTTCACCCTCCTCCTCCCCGCCAAGCGCCTCTATTTCTCCTCCACCATGCCGATGACCGAATCCGCGCGCCTCGTCACCCCCACCCACGACCTTTACATCGCCATGGCCGAAGACCTCGGCAACGGCGACTGGGCCATCCGCGTGCAACACAAACCTTTCATCATCTGGATATGGATCGGCGCGCTCCTCATGGCGCTTGGCGGTATCACCGCCGCTTTCGACCGCGCCTACCGCCAACGCCCGAAAACCGCATGAAAAAGCAGACCCTTCTCCTCGCCATCGTCATCCTCGGCGTCTTCGCCGTGATCACCGCCTTCTTCGTCGGCGGCCTCGGCAAAAACCCGCGCGAACTGCCCTCGGTACTCACCGGCAAAGCGCTCCCCGCCTTTACTCTGCCCAACCTCGACGGCACGGCGCAGCACAGCAACGCCGACCTGCCGCAAGACGCCTTTCTCGTCAACGTCTGGGGCAGCTGGTGTCCCGCCTGCCACATCGAACACCCCTACCTCCTCGAACTCGGCAAGGAAATCCCCATCATCGGCCTCAACTGGCCGGCGGGCAACGCCAGCGAAGCGCAGGACGCCGCCCTCATGCTCAAACGCCAGGGCAACCCCTACCGCCTCATCATCGTTGACCGCGACGGCAAAATGACCACCGACCTCGGCGTCTACGGCGCCCCGGAAACTTTCCTCGTCGCCGCCGACGGCACCATCCTCCACCGCCACGCCGGTCCCATGGACGCACGCATCTGGAAGCAGCACTTTGTGCCTTTATTGGGGAAACCATGATGTTGCAATCTTTTTCTGAACGGTTGGTGCAGCAAAAAACCGTACATACAGCTACGCAGTGCCTTAATCCCCCTTCGGACGCAGCCGCAGGCGCAGCGCTTTTGGCGGAAAAACGGGCTTGGGTGTTTGAGCGCAGCGAGTTTCCAAGCCCGCCGCCAAAAGCGCTTGCGAATGCGGAAAAACTGCGTCCGTGGGGTCGCCTTTCTTTGGTTCCAAAACAGAAACACGTCCTTTGGCGACGCAAAGAAAGAACGTGTCCCCGTTCGGGGGCACGCGCGGCCGCAAAGCGCAATCTTGAAGAAAGACGTGATTCAGATATAACCACTTGTAAGCATTTAGATAGATGGAAGCCTTCATATCAAATTCAAAAATGGGGCAAAGCATGAAAGCCTTTCTTTCCCTCCTCCTCGCCCTCCTCTTGCCTTGTGCACTCGCCGCCACCCCGCAATTCGACGACCCCGCCCAGGAAAGCCGCTACTACCACCTCACCCGCATCATCCGCTGCCCCACCTGCCAAAACCAGAACATCGCCGAATCCGACGCCCCCCTCGCCCGCCAACTGCGCCAACAAATCGAAGCGCAAATCAAGCAAGGCCGCGACGACAGCGACATCAGCGCCTACCTCGTCGAACGCTACGGCGACTTCATCACCTACGCCCCACCCTTCGCCGCGCGCACCTGGCTCCTGTGGCTTGCCCCCTTCGCCATCATGACCGCCAGCCTCGCCTGGTGGTTCATCCGCCGCAAACCGGCGCAAGGCAAACGCCTGAACGCCCGGGAACAACACGAACTCCACACCCTGCTCGACCGCCACCGGAAACAGCCATGACCCTCACCGGATTCCTCCTCTTCGGCCTCGCCGTCCTCCTCATCCTCTTCGCCGCCGCCCGCCGCGCCCCCGCAGCCAACATTGCCGCAGACGACGCCGACATCGCCGCCCTCATCGCCGAACACGACGCACAAACCTTCGCGAGCGACGACGAACGCCATGACGCCGAACACCGCCTCTACCACGCCATCCGCCACATCGAACAACAACGCCAGCGCGCGCAGCGCATGCCGCTCCTCCCCGTTATCCTCGCCCCCCTCCTCCTCTTCGCCGCAAGCTGGCTGTGGTACGCCCAACTCGGCGGCAACTTCGCCCTGCACTGGCAGCAACTCACGGACAAACTCGCCCCCGCCCTCACCCGCAGCCAACACCTGGGCGACCTCCCCCAGACCCTCGACGAACAAGCCCTGCACACCTACTGCCAGGCGCTGCAAAGCCGCATCGAGCGCACAGACCGCGAGCAACTCCAAACTCTCGGAAGCTGCTACAGCCAATACGGCAACCATGCCGCAGCGCTCTCCGTCTACCAGCGCCTCCTCCACCTCGCCCCCGACGACAACCGCACCGCCCTGCAATACGCGCAAGCCAGCCTCTTCGCCCACCCCGACCAGCCCATGCGCGCCGACGTCGAAGCCATCCTCACCCGCCTCTACCGCGACAACCCCGACGACACCCTGACCGGCATCCTCCTCGCCACCGCCTACACCCGCGCCGGAGAACGCGACAAAGCGCTGCCCGTCTGGCAACAACTGAAAAACCGCACCGCCGCCGACCACCCCTTCCACGACCTCATCAAGCGCAGCGAAGCCCAGCTCGCCGCGCAAAGCGATGACACGGAAAACCCGCCAAGCGAAGGCATCCGCGAACGCCCCGCCACCATCGTCATCCCCCCCGCACGCCTTGCCACCCTCCCCGACAGCGCACAACTCTTCGTCATGTTGAGCGGCGCAGACAACCCCGTCCCCCTCGCCGTACAAAAACTCGACCCGCGCGAACGGCAAACCGTGCGCTTCACCCGCGACCACAGCATGAGCGGCAGCCCCTTCCTCGACCGCGACGACCTCATCCTCCGCGCCTTCATCAGCGCCGACGGCAGCGCCAGCGGCGAAAAACTCGGCGACATCCGCCAAAACTTCCACCTCGACACCCACCCCACCCTCGAATTCCCCGCCCCATGAACCCCGCACCACCGCAGGGTGGGTATCAACCCACCACAAATCACAAAAAACCTCAAAAAATGATAGAAAACAACCATTGTAAGCGCTTCGCGCCATTATTTTTTCTCACCACAAGCGCTTCATCGTGAGAAAATTTCCCGTTTACCACAAAACTCCCGTAGGGTGGGCTTCAGCCCACCATAAAACACAACCAGAAACAAAAAATCTAAAAAATGATAAAAAATAACCATACCAAGCGCTTTGCATCATCATTTTTTCTCACGCAAAGCGCTTTTCCGTGGGAAAATTTCTCATCACCTTCCATTCAACACACGGCAGCGCCACATGTCCGCTGAACTTCACCTCACCGCCTGCCATATCGGCATCCTGCGTAATCACACCCCCATCGTGCGCGGCCTCGATCTCGACATCGCCGCCGGCCACGCCTACTACCTGCGCGGCGACAACGGCAGCGGCAAGACCACCCTCCTGCAAGCGCTCGCCGGTCTCCTCGCCATCCAGGCAGGCAGCATCGAGCGCCATGTGCCGCTCATCTACCTCGGCCACCGTCCCGGCATCAAGGGCGTCCTCTGCGTGCGCGAAAACCTGGCGCTCGCCGCGCGCCTTTACCATCAGCATCAGCCAGATAATGCTGAACTCGAGCGCGCCATCGCCGCCGTCGGCCTCTCCCGCCAGATGATGCGGCAAACGCGCCACCTTTCCGCAGGCCAGCAGCGCCGCACCCAACTCGCGCGCCTGTGGCTGCCCTGTCCGCCGCTCTGGCTTCTCGACGAACCGCTCACCGCGCTCGACGTCCACGCCGCCGCCGCCCTCGCCGCCCACTGCCGCGCCCACGTCCGGGCAGGTGGCAGCCTCGTCGTCACCTCGCACCAGCCCTTCGACTTCGGCGACATCCCCCTGACTGAATGGAACCTTTCGCCATGACCCTCTTCACCCGCGAACTCCTCGTCACCTGGCGTAACCCGCAGCTCATCTTCCAGCCGCTGCTCTTCTTCATCCTCACCCTCTGCCTCTTCCCCATCGGGCTTGGCACCGACGCCAACACCCTCGCCAACATCGCCCCGGCTGCGCTGTGGATCGCCCTCCTCCTCGCCGCCCTCCTCGCCGGCGAACAGCTCTTCGCCGCCGATTATCAGGACGGCACGCTCAGCCAGGACGCCATCCACCTCCCCCTCTGGCTCCTCGTCGGCATCAAAATCGCCGCCGCATGGCTGCGCTTCATCCTGCCGCTCCTCCTCGCCCTGCCCCTCGTGGCGCTGATGCTCCACATCCCGCTCGCGCGCCTGCCCATAACCGCCCTCCTCATGGCCACTGGCAGCCTCGCCCTCCTCCTCATCGCCGCCATCGGCGCAGCGCTGACACTCACCCAAAGCCAGGCCACCTTTTTGCGCTACCTCATCGTCATCCCCCTTTATCTGCCCGTACTCATCATCGGCGTTACCGCCAGCGCCGACCATTTCCTCGGCCTGCCGGTACACGGCCACGCCGCACTGCTCGCCGCCTTTACCCTGTTTTCCCTGATCGCCATGATCCCCTTCACCGCGCTTGCCATCCGCGCCCAGCCCCTGCCCTGATAGAAAATATTCCATAACAAATCTGATTATCCATAGCTTGCAGCTATAGTTACGAATCACGCTATAAAGCCCCTCCCCCTTGAGGGGGAGGGGTTGGGGAGAGGGGGATAAAGAAAATCGGTGGTGTCCTGAAAAGTATGCTGGCTGAAAAACAGCAGCGCGTTATTAAGAAC
>JAUNKJ010000099.1 GCA_030532785.1 Cardiobacteriaceae bacterium | reverse complement strand
GACAAAACCCTCAAGATTTCAAACTGCTTTTTGAGTTCTTGCAAATTCCACTCATAAATTGTCGACAGCCCTACGCGATGGTGTTTTATGTTTTGGCTTCGGGGTGGAAGGGGAGGTCGCGGTAGCGTTGTGCGGCTTGTTCGGGGGCGGGGGGGAAGTAGATGTCTTGTTTGGGGTAGGCGATTTCGTAGCCGTGGTCGTGGCAGGTTTGCCAGATGCGTTGGACGACGCGGTGTTTGGTGGGGAACATTTGGTTTTGTTCGAGGTTGAAGTAGTACTGGATGCGGTAGGTCATGCCGCGTTCGGAGTAGTTGAAGGCGAAGACGCCGGGGATGAAGTCGGGGAGTTCGTCCATGATGAGGCCTTCTGCGACGAGTTCGCGCATGGTGTGCATGAGGTTTTCGACGACGTGGTCGGGGTTGTGGCGGTAGCTGAGGTCGATGTAGAAGACCATGCGCAGGATTTGGTCGCTGTGCGACCAGTTTTTGAAGGCTGAGGTGACGAAGTCGGAGTTGGGGAGGATGACGCTTTCGTTGTTGAAGGTGGTGATGGTGAGGGATCGCATGCCGATGCGTTCGACTTTGCCGTCGTAGTTGCCGACGGAGATGGTGTCGCCGTTTCTCAAGGGGCGTTCGATGAGGAGGAGGAGGCCGCTGATGAAGTTGTTGGCAATGGTTTGCAGGCCGAAGCCGATGCCGACGCCGAGTGCGCCTGCGAAGACGGTGAAGGTGGTGAGGTCGAGGCCGATGATGCGTAGCGCCAACAGGAAGCCGAGGGTGACGATGGTGTATTGGCTGAAGACGGAGAGGCTGTTTCTGATGCCGAGGTCGCCGATTTTGGCGAAGATCCAGCGGTAGGCGAGCGAGCGTGACCAGCGGCCGATGCGGAAGACGATGTAGATGAGCAGTCCCATGAGGAGGAGGTTCATGAGGGTGAATTGGCTGTCTTCGCCGCCGAAGATGGGGGTGTTCAATATGGCGAGGATGGGTTGGATGCCGGGGGAGTGGGCGTTCCAGTGGAAGAGGCGGAAGAGGAGGTAGGTGAGGCCGACGAGGCTGCCCCAGTGGATGAGGGCGTGGAGGGGGTTGATGACGTCTTGCGCCCAGAAGACGCCGTTGTTGGTGTTTTTGAGGGCGTGGCGTTTGGCCCACAGCGAGGCGTCTTTGGCGAGTGCGAGGATGCCGGTCCAGATGAGGATGAAGGCCCAGATGTGGAGTTGGTGGAGGGCGATGCTCCAGGCGAGGTTGAGGTAGCCGAGGGTGCCGGTGAGGCCGAAGAGGAAGATGCCGGCGCAGATGAGGTAGGCGAGGAGGCGGAGGATGCGGTAGATGCGGGAGTCGCTGTAGTGGCTGCTGAGGTAGGCGGTGGTGCGCCGGGTGAGGCGGTAGACGGGGAGGCTGACGAGGAGCATGTAGAGGCAGAAGATGAAGCGGTAGGCGTCGATGGTGTTTTGGTCGGTGAGGACGCCGGTGGCGAGGACGACGAGGCTTGCGAGGAGGGTGCCGATGAGGGCGATGGTGGTGACGGGGCGGATGAGGCGCTGGTCTTCGGCGCCTTCCATGAGGTGGGAGCCGATGAGGATGCGCACGGCGAAGTAGGGGATGGCGACGAAGAGGAGGGCGGCGGCGGGGAGGAGGAGGAGGCCGTAGCTGGGCGCGGGGATGTCGAGGTAGCTCAGGGTGCCCCAGACGAGGGCGAAGAGGCCGAGGTAGGGGAGGAGGTATTTGAGCATGCCGGTGACGAAGAGGAGGATGCGCCGCGCGAAGGAGAGGCGTTTGCCGTCGCTCATGCGGCGTGCGAGGTGGTTCATGTGGCTGGTGAGGTAGCCGGTGGCGATGATGAGGATGAGGGCGAGGGCGGCGAGGAGGGTGAGGCGGCTTTTGCTTTGTTGTTTGAGGGTGTCGGCGAAGGTGCTGGCGGCGACGCTGTATTGGCCGAGGAAGGCGACGGGGGCTTTGGCAACGGAGAGCGCGAGGGCGGGCAGGCGGTTGAGGCTGCCGCCGAAGCGGAAGCGTTCGCTGAGGTAGTGTTTGGAGAGTGCGGTGTATTGGCTGTCGGCGTTTTTGCGGATGAGGGCGAGGTTCAGGAGGTTGTTTTCCAGCAGCCGGTGGAGGTGGTGGTATTGTTCGTTCATTTGGCTGTGGCGGCGGGTGATGTGGGCGGGCATGTCGCTGATTTGCCGCGCGTAGAGGGCGAATTGTTCGGTGATGGTGCGGAAGTTGTCTTCGAGGAGGGTTTTGCTGTTGTCGAGGCGGGTTTCCATGTGCAGGAGTTCTTCCTGGATGCGTTCGATGCGGTCGAGGGAGACGCTGGAGAAGTCGGCGAATTGCAGGTCTTGCAGGCGCAGGTCGAGGCTTTCGATGTCGCGCGCGAGTTGGTGGTAGAGGATTTGTTTGTCGATGAGGGCGATGTCGATGTTGGTGGTGAGGCGGCTGTCGCGTTCGGGGGCGCCCTGGGTGAGTTGGCGGGCGAGTTGTTCGCGTTGGTTTTGCAGGCGTTTTTGATCCTGGAGGTAGGTGTCGGGCAGGGTTTTGCCGGCGTTTTCGCGCGCTTCGAGGTAGCGTTCGTTGTAGCGCTGGTAGCGCGCGTCCATGAGGGCGTGGTGTTGCCTGCCGAGTTTGAGCGCTTCCTGCAGGGCGGTTTTCTGGCGTTGCAAGAGGGCGATGTGGCGGGCGTTGCGTTCGAGGAGGGTGCGGAAGTGCGCCACGGCGTCGTCGTCGCGGTTGGCGGAGAGGGGGTTGGCGCGTTTTTGTTGCGCGGCGAGGAGTTGTTCGGCGGTGCGTTGCGCTTGTGCGAGTTCTTTGCCGTTGTCGGCGAGGGCGAGGTTCAGGGCGTTGATGTGGTTCTGGATGCTTTCCAGGCTGCTGCGCGTTTCGCTCAGGTGTTCCTGGCTGATGGGCTGGTCGGCGGGCAGGGCGGCGCGGTTTTCCGTGCGCAGGGCGTCGAGTTTGGCGATTTTGAGCTGGTTGTCGCTTTCAAGGCCGTCGAGGTCGCGGGAAAATTCTTCAAGATCATGGCTGGCCATGACCGGCGGCAGGGGTTCCGGGGTGGGGGCGGGTTGCGCCCAGGCAGCCTGTGCTGTGCAAAAAGCGATGAAGATGAGAAAATTCCGCCACCACATGTCCGATGTCCGCCTGAAAAAGCGGGCATTTTAACGTAATTGCTGCGGCAGGAGAGTTTTACATGAATGCAAAAATGGTGTTGTTGCCGGTGGCGGACGCGCGTCCGTGGCAGGAGGCGCGCGAGTGGTTTGCCGATGGCCTGCGCCTGTTGCGTATGCGGCTGGCGCAGTGGACGACGTATGCGGTGCTGACGATTTTCGTGCTGATACTGGCGTCGTTCGCGGGCGATATGCTGGTCGTGATGGTTGCCGCTTTGGGGGCGTGGGCGGGCAATATGGCGATGTTTGCCAAGATGGTGCTGGTCAATCTCGCGGTGATCGCGACCCACGGCGGGATGTTTCGCAGCATGACGCGCGTGGCAAACGAGGGCGGGGCGGTGAAAATTGCCGATATGCAGTGGCTTTTTGCCGCAAGCCAGCGCAGCCAGCTCGTGGCGCTCGCGGTGTTTCTCGCGTTGTGCAGCCTCGGCTATGCGCTGGTTGAAGAGCGTTTGCTGGCGGGGCAGGAGCTGTTTGTACCCGATGCCAATGGGCTGATCGTCGTCGATGGCAAGGCTTTCAATCTCAACCAGGATTTGCTGATGAAGATGGGTATGCTCTTCAGCGCTTACACCTTGCTGCTCTCGCTTTTCACCTGGGCGGTGCTGCCGCTGATGGCGCATTTCGCCCAGGTGCCGTTTGCCCAGGCGCTGCGTTACAACTGGGACGGCCTGCGCAAGAATGTTGTGGCGCTTGGTTATTTTGGACTATTGATCCTGCTGGTGTATTTCGCGATCGGACTCGTCGTCGCCCTGCTCGCGAATCTGGTCCCGCTGCTGCTGTTGCCCTTTGCCGCCGTGATCAGCGTGTGGGCGCTGGTGCTCAACAATGCGTGGATGTACGCCGCGTTTCGTCATATTTATACGGATTGGTAAATTTTCTCACAATAATCGCTTGTTATAATCATTTTTTACCATGATGAAGCGCTTGTTTCGGTAAAAAATCACCATAAAGGAGGAAAATATGAAAAAGCTGTTATTGGCAACCCTGGTATGCACTGCCACCACCCACGCCGCGCCCGCCGCGCCATCCGATCTGCCCTTGCCCGTCTACTGGCTGGACATGGACGTGCTGCGCGCTCTCGAAGCCAGGGCGCAGGAGGGCGAATTGTGGCAAGGGCGCATCATCAACATCCCGCCCGTGCTCGAAAGCGCTGCGCGCCTGGGGCCTGTGGTGTGGAGCGAAAGATTCGGTGTCGCGGCGGACAAGCTGCGCGAGTTCGCCCATCATCCCGGCGAAGAGCGGCAAGGCATCTGGGGCTTTCGTGATGCGGCAAGCGCCAAGGCTGCCTTTGAACATCTTGATCGCGAAGGCTTTGCCGCCTTGCCCGGCGGCGAAAAAGCGCTGGGTACGCCGGGCGAACTGGATTTGATTGCCATCGACGAATTTTGGCGGCCAGTCGGTGAGCCGGTCGTCTTCGCCCTGCGCGGCGATCTCCTCTGGCAGGGCAGCAACCTCCCCGAACCGCCGCCCGACCCTTGGCATCAAATCCTCTGGCAACCCACCCTCAGCGCGGTGCGCACGGCGCTCCCCGAAGACGCGCAACTGCTGCAAGCCGGCATCTTCACCATCGAGCAGGGAATACAGCAGAGCGAGAGCGATATCGCCGACATCCTGCTGCAACCGGGGAAAAAAGACCCGGAAAAAATCATGGCGGCGCTTGCCCCGGCAGAAGACGGCCTGCCGCCCTATCTCGGCGGTGTCATCGCCGATGCCCAGCACGGCGACAAGGCCATCTTGCAGCTCACCCTCATCTACCCCGATTGCGACACCGCAGAAAAGGCCAAGGCGGCGCTGCCCGCGCGTTGGCAAGCGTGGAAGATGAGAGGAAAAATGGTTCCCGACAGTGGTAGCCTCGATACCCGAACTCTCAAACCGGGGCAGCGCAGCAACCACTGCTACGCCATGCTCCACCATGTGAGCGACAACCCGCGCGTGGAAGAACATCCTGCGCTGCGCGCGGCGTGGGGAGCGTTCTATCGCGGCCAGTTTGGTGTGATCGCCATCGCTATCCCTGTCGAAAATCGGGAATGAGAAAATTTATTATGATAAGCGCTTTCAATTATCATTTTTTACCATCTTGAAGCGCTTGTCGCGGTAAAAAACCTTCATAAAGGAGAGAAAAATGAAAAAACTGTTATTGGCAGCCCTGATCGCCACCACCAGCGCCCACGCCGCACCGCCTGACATATCCGAACTGCGCTTGGGCTTTCCGCAGTACCGGCAGGAGATGGCGGCGCGCTACGAAGCCAAGCACACCCAGGCCGCGCCCGCCACGCCCTCCGATCTACCTTTGCCTGTTTATTGGCTGGACTTGGCGGTGCTGCGCGATCTCGAACCCAGGGTGCAGGAGGGCAACGTGTGGCAACGCATCATGATTCCCCCGTGGCCGCTGCAAGCCTATGCCGAATGGCCGGCGGTGTGGGGCGAGAAAGTCGGTGTCGCGGCGGACAAGGTGCGCTACTTTATCCATCATGCGAACGAGAGCGACAGCGAAGAGCATCAAACCCTCTGGGCGTTTGCCGATGCAAAGAACGCCGAAGCCGCCTTTGCCCATCTCGATCACGAAGGCTTTGCCGCGCAGCCCGGCGGCGCAAAACTGCTGGGTACGCCGGGTGAATTCAACCACGCTGCCAGCGACAATTTTTGGCGGCCCTATGGCGAAGCGGTGGTCTTTGCCCTGCGCGGTGATCTCCTCTGGCAGGGCCACAAGCTCCCCGCGCCGCTGCCCGAATCCTGGCAACAAATCCGCTGGCAACCCACCCTTGATGCCCTGCGCACAGCGCTCCCCGAAGATGCGCAACTGCTGCAAGCGAGCTTTTTCACGCTCGAGCGGGGCATGCGCCAGGACATGGCGGAAATCGAGCACATCCTGCGCCCCGTCGAACAGGCCTTGCTCGAGAACCCGGAGGCGGATATCAAAAAAATCCTGGCACAACAAGGCCTGGACAGCCCCGAAAAAATCATGATGGTGCTTGGCCTGCCGCAGGACGGTCTGCCGCCCTACCTCGGCGGCGTCTTTGTGGATGCCCAGCACGGCGACAAGGGCATCCTCCTCGTCGCCCTCATCTATCCCGATTGCGACACCGCCGCCAAAGTGCAGGCGGCGCTGCCCGCGCGCTGGGAAAAGTGGCGCAAGAGAAAAGAATACGCGCAGATAGTGAATGCCGCAGACGACACGGTTGCCCCTCCGCAACGTCACGAGGCACAAGGCAATACATACTGCTACGCCGTGCTGCGCCATGTGAGCGACGCCACGAACCCGGCGGAATATCTCGCGCCGCGCATCGTGCAGAGTAACCTTCTCAACAACGACTTCAGCGTGATCCATATCGATTTTGAGGCCGGGCAGTGATGCGGGATTTTTGAGAATATCGGAAAAACAGTAGTTTTTTACCATCATCAAGCGCTTGTCGCGGTAAAAAAACCTCAAAAAGGAGAGAAAAATGAAAAAATTGCTATTGGCAGCCCTGATCGCCACCACCATCACCCACGCCGCGCCGCGCGAAGCCTCCAATCTGCCCTTGCCGCTCTACTGGCTGGACATGGCAGTGCTGCGCGACCTCAAGGCGCAAGCAGACGGTGACGAGTGGTGGCGCGTGCGCCGCATCGGGGCGACAAAATCGTCGACATCTCCGTCGGTTGCGGAAAGGGCGGCGAAATTCGGCGCGGCGGCGGACAAGCTGCGTTACTTTGCCGAACATCCGAGCGACAGCGGCGAAGAAGATCAATACCTTTGGGCGTTTGCCGATGCGGCAAGCGCCGAAGCCGCCTTTGCCCTGCTGGACTCGCAAGGCTTTGCCGCACTGCCCAGCGGCGAAAAAGCGCTGGGCACGCCGGGCGAAATCGATTGGGACAACGCGAAAAACTGGGACGTGGTCTGGCAGCCAAACGGCTTTGCGGTTGTCATGGAACGGCGCGACGACCTCCTCTGGCAGGGCAGCAAGCTGCGCTCTGCCATGCCCGCCCCGGCACAGCAAAGCCACTGGCAATCCACCCTCGACACCCTGCGCGCCGCGCTACCCGAAAATGCGCAAGCGCTGCAAGCGAGCTTCTTCCGCAAGGAAAACGGGCTGCGGCAGGGGATTATCGGCGTGTGGGAAGCCATGACAGAAGGCAAAGAGGATGCGGACAAGCCCAGCGAGGAAGCCGTCGAAGTCGCCCTCGTTGCCAAAGGCGGCCTGCCGCCCTACTTGGGCGGCGTCCTCATCGATGCCCAGCACGGCGACAAAGCCATCTTCCTCATTGCCCTCGCCTACCCCGATTGCGACGCGGCAGACAAGGCACAGGCGGCGCTGCCCGCGCGCTGGGAAACGTGGCGCGAGGAAAGAGCGCACAAATACCTGCCAATTGCCGCAGGCAACAGCATCGATACCCTGCAAATCCGCGAAACGGCAGGCGACCAATACTGCTACGCCGTGCTGCGCCACGTGAGCGCCAGCGCGAACCCGGCAGAACACCCTGCGCTGCGCACCGTGTGGCAAGCCTTCCTCCTCCGCGACTTCAACGTGATCAATATCGATACCGGAGAATGATTTGGTTTGAAAAATAGCGAAAAATAGCGGTTTTTTACCATTGTGAAGCGCTTTTGGTGAGAAATTTTCTCATGCTATCGTAGGGGCTGTTGACAATTCAGGCTCTTGGAATATGAACTTCAAACAAAGCAATGAATTAAAGCCCCTCCCCCTCGAGGGGGAGGGGTTGGGGAGAGGGGGATAGAAAAAATC
>JAUNKJ010000098.1 GCA_030532785.1 Cardiobacteriaceae bacterium | reverse complement strand
TTGGGTGCAATCTTCGATTTTTGTGCAACTTGTGCATCACGCTGATTATTCAAGATAATTATTCCGAACAGTAGTGCACCAATAAGCGCTTACCATGATAAAAACAAATCAAAAAAGGCATTTTTATGAAAAACATCATCCTGACACCGCCCACCCTGGCACACAAGGCCCAACTCCTCGCCTTGCAGCAACACTTTGACGCGCGCGGCATTATCCTCGCGGGCGCGGGCATCAACCGTTTTCCCGATTACGAAAGCTGGCTGGCCTTCTGCCACGCGCCTGCGGGCAGCGTGCATCCCGACGGCTACGCCAAAGTCGCGGCTTCCACCTTCGTTGCCTGGGACGACGTCGCGCAGCGCATACGCGGCATCATCCAGATTCGCCACGAACTCAATACCCGGCTCCGCGAATATGGCGGGCATATCGGCTACTCCGTGCATCCCGACGATTGGGGCAAGGGTTATGCCACGCACATGCTCGCCCTCGCCCTGGCGCACTGCGACGCGCTCGGCATCCGCGACGTGCTGATTACCTGCCACCCGGACAATACGGCATCGGCGCGCGTCATCGAGAAAAATGGCGGCGTATACGACAAAACGGTGGTCTTCAACGGGCGCCTGGTCAAGCATTACTGGATTGCCAGGGGCTGTTGACTATTCGGCGGTTGTGAGCCGGGTTATATAGTGAAATCATCATAAAAACATCCAGACCGTAGGTTGGTGGTGCATTTCGGCAAGCTCAATAACCGTGCGCAGCACGAACCACAACATTTTAGAATTCATTATGTTGGGGTTCGCCTGACGGCTCACCACCAACCTACATCTCCGTTCTGTTTTTTGTTGATTTGGCTATATCCTACGTTGTTCGTTGATTTTGCGCGGACGTTGCAGGCAACGTCCCTACGGCGGTGGGTTGACGCCCACCACAAAAACGGTGGGCTGAAGCCCACCCTACGGCATTGTGGTAATTTTTCTCACCATGAAGCGCTTAATGCGGGAAATTTTCTCACTATAAGCGCTTTATGATGGTAAAAAATGACTATTTTTTATGTATTCTTGGATTTCATTTGTAGGGTGGGCTTTAGCCCACCGTCGCGAAGCGATGGTAGGTACGGTTACGAGTCTGCGGCACTAACCGTACCTACGTTGCACCGCCAACCTACAATCGCTTCGCGATACCGCATGGGTTTACACCCATCCACGATCGCCAGTCAATGGCGGGTTCTCACAAAGACTTAGGGGCTGTTGACAATTCATGAGTGGAATTTGCAAGAACTCAAAAAGCAGTTTGAAATCTTTAGGGTTTTGTCGCTGCGCGGCTTTTTATAAAACCCTCTCCCCCACCCCTCCCCCACAGGGGGAGGGGCTTTAGTTCGTTGCTTTATTTGAAGTTCATCGTATAGGAATCTGAATTGTCAACACGCCCTAGAACAACGGCTCGCTGAAGTCGAAGTGGAAGCCGTCCATCGGCGCTACCATGCCGTTGCCTTGCAGGTATTTGATGTCATACGGCCACACGCGCGAGAGCTGCGCCGGGGATTCCATGTAGTCGGCGATGAGCATGACGTTGTGTTCGTCGGCGTAGTCTTTGACTTGTTTCATGAAGCGCTGTTCTTCGTCGTCTTCGAAGGTGTCGATTTCGCGCATGTCGAGCTTGAGGATGTCGGGTTTCATGCGTTCGAGGAGTTCGCGGATGTCGTCGTCGAAGCGACCGATTTCGGTGAGCGCGAATTGCGTGCCGTGCGGGCGCAGGGCGTTGATGAAGTTGATGGCGCCGGAGAAGGCGTTGCCAAGGACGTCGATGCTCATTTCAAAGACGATTTGCGCGGGCGAGATGCCGGTTTGCTTGAATTGGCTCAAGGTCCAGGCGGCGAAGGTTTCGTCGTTGAGGGCGTCGATGGTGAGGTGGATGAAGCCGCGCAGCGCTTTTTGGTCGCCGTCGTAGGTGAGCGCGTCCTGGAGGAAGGTGTTGATTTTCACGCGGTCGATTTGCCGCGCGATGCCGTAGCGGTCGGCGGCTTGCAGGAGGGCGTTGATGTCTTCGCTTTCCATGCGTTCGTCTTCGTCGCCGGGGAGGATGGTGATGCGTTCGGCGTAGCGCGGGATGCCGTCGTTGTCGAGCGAGGAGATGGGCTGGTAGCTGACCTTGATGCGGCGTTCGTCGAGGATGCGGTGCAGTTGCTGGACGCGGCGTTCGTCTTTGCGCGACATGTCCCCTGCCGCCGGTTCGGCGACGCGTTCGCCGCTTTGGCCTTTGGCAAGGGCGCTCGCGGCGCGGAAGCTGCGCGAGACGAGTTCGTTGAAGCCGGTTTTGGTGTGCACTTCGATCATGCCGGCGTAGACGCGGGGGTGAACGAGGCGGCCAACGTTGTCGGGCACGACTTCATCGAGGCGGGGGATGAGGTTCTGGATGCGACCGATGACGGTTTCCTTGTCGTCCTGCGCCCAGAGGACGATGCCGTCGTCGGTGAAACGCGCCATTTCCGTACTCGGCGGCATGCCGCGCTTGAGGGTGTCGACCACGGCGGTGATCAGCAGTTCGGCGGCGTTGTAGCCGTCTTTCTGCCAGACTTCGCGGTAGTTTTCGAGGAAGATGTAGGTCCAGATGCCAAGCAGGCGCTGATCCTGCTGGCGTTCCTGGGTTTGGCGGATGGAGGCGCGCAATACCGTCGGCCCCGGCAGCCCCGTGGTCGGATCAAGACCGCCGCCACTGCCGCCGCCGCTGCTGTTGCGCAAATACACTTGCACGACGTCTTCCTCGCCCGCGATATGCACCTGCGAAACAAACATCTGCAATTCCATTTTCTCGCCGGAAAGCGATTGCCAATCGAGCGTTTCCGTGGGAACGACTTCCTTGGCGAGCGCCATGCGCAGCATTTCCTTGATATTGCGCTCGCTCTTGCGCGGCACGAAATTCATCAGGGTCAAATCATCGAGCGCTTCGCGGCTGTCCACGGCAAAAGTGCGCATGAACGCCGGATTCACATCGATGAAAATGCCGTCGCGCACATAGCACACCGGGTCCGGCACATCGAGATAGAGACGGTCGTAACGCTCGGCGAGCGCCTTGTATTGCTGCTCGGCGTCGGTTTTCGCCTGTTGCAGGCGCGCAGCAGACATGATCTGCTGCACCGTCTTGATCGCGCTCAGCAAATCGCGTCTGCCAATCACATAATCCGCGCCCTGCTTCACGCCCTCGTCCATGCCGATGTTTTGCGTATCGATCATCAAAAACGGCACTGGCGATTTCAGGCGCTGCAACAGCGCGCGAATCTTGTCCGCGCCCGGCAGCGCCGCATCGGCAGAAAGCACCAGCACATCAAAAGACTGGGCGGACAGCCGCGCCTCGATGTCTTCCAGCGTCTCGCATGTTTCCTCCTGCACCCGGTAAAAGCGCGCCAGCCCCTTGGCAAACGCATGCATCCATTCCAAATCCCGGGACACCATCAAAAGCGAACAGACATCTTGTTGTTCAGCCATAACTTATTCCTTCCGTTAGTTTCAATAGCCGCCGTCGCGTGCAGGAGGCGGGAGCGGCGTGCAATATTACCAGATTGCCGCGCGGCGACAAAAATCGCCCCGCAACACACAACAGGCATATCGTGAGAAAATTTCTCATCGTGAAGCGCTTATAATGAGAAATTTTCTCACAGCAAGCGCTTAATGACGGTAAAAAATCACTATATTACCATCGTTAATAAAAGTAATGTTTGGGTAGGCCATTGCTGGCGATGCCGCTATAATCGCCACTTTCCGTTTGCATGAAGGTTTCAGCATGGCGCTGCTCGACAATGCCCTTACCCGCCGCCTCAACACCCCCTATCCGTTCTGGCAGGCTCCGCTTCCCTTTGATCTCGTCCCCGCCGAATTTGCCGGACAAATCAGCGCCGCCGGCGCGCTCGGCATGTTGCGCGTCGCCCCTTTCGACACCTGCCACGCCCTGCAAACCCGCATCGAGCGCTACCGCACCCATCATGCCAACCCCGCCATCTGCTTTTATCACACCCTGCCGCAGCAGGCGCAAATGATGCCCGTGCCTGCCTGGGAAAGCGAAGCCTTCTTTGCCAGCCTCGACATATATCCCCCGCCGGAGCTGCCCGCGCCCGACAGCTTTGAAAACCTCCTCGGCACCGCCATTGCCGCCGCGCCGCGCGCCATCGGCTTTGCCCACGGCCTGCCCGAGCGCGATTACATCAGCGCCCTGCGCGAACAGGGGATTTTCACCTTCGCCGTGTGTACCGACTTGGCCGAAGCCGTCGCTGCCGAGATCTTCGGCGTCGATGCCCTCGTACTCCAGGGCCCGGAAGCGGGCGGCGAACGCGCCGGATTCGCCAACGACCTCGCCTCGCCGCCGCAACCCGCGCTGAGCCTCCTCCAGCAAGTGCGCCGCGACATCAACCTGCCGCTCATCGTCTGGGGTGATTTTTCCGACAGCGCCGACATCGTCGCCGCCATCCTCTGCGGCGCGCAAAGCGTGATGCTCGACCGCCCGTGGCTCACCTGCGCCGAAGCCGCACTCGATGAAGGGCAATACCGTCTCTTGCGCGAAACGAGCGAATTCGCCAACCGCGCCACCACCTGCTACAGCGCCCATCCGCTGCGCCATTTCCGCGTCTCTTCTGCGCAAACCCACAGCGAAGCCGCCTCGCGCGAAGCCTTGTGGCATCACTATTTCGCGCAAAAACCGGAAGCGCGCCCGCTCTGCGCCGCCGCCAGTCCCACGCCGCAAGCGGCAGACTTGAACACCCTGCTGCAACACTACCAGCAAGGCATCCGCCAATTCCTCGCCTGATGCTCCTCAGCCATGCCGAACTCGGCGAGCGCGACGGCCAACCCTTTGCCGCCGCCTTCGCCGACATCTATTACAACCCGGCGAACGGCATCGCCGAAAGCGAACACACCTTCCTCGCCGGCAACGACCTCCCCGCCCGCTTTGCCGCCCTCGGCAGCGGGCATTTCACCATCGGCGAAACTGGTTTCGGCACCGGCCTCAACTTCTTCCTCACCGCGCAGCACTTCCTCGAACACGCGCCCGACGCACGCCTCACCTACATCAGCGCGGAAAAATACCCCATCGCCCCGGAGTCGCTCGCCCGCATCCAGCGCGATTTCCCCTGCCGCGAATTGCGCGCCGCCTTTCTGCGCCAGAACCCGGACAACCACCCCGGCTTTCACCTCCTCCATCTTCATCCGCGCATCGACCTCCTCCTCCTCTTGGGCGATGCCGCAAGCCTCTATCACGAACTCGACGCCAAGGTAGACGCCTGGTATCTCGACGGTTTCGCGCCTGCGAAAAATCCCGATTTGTGGACGGACGCCCTGTGGCAGGCCATCGCCCGCCTGAGCCATCCCGGCACCACCGCTGCCACCTTCACCGCCGCGCGCAGCGTGCGCGACGGTCTCGCCTATGCCGGGTTCCACGTCGAGCGCGTCCCCGGCTTTGGCCGCAAGCGCCACATGCTGCGCGCCCGTTGCCACAGCCCGCGTCCCGCGCCGCCCGCGTGGCATGACCGCCCGCCCCCCGTCGCCGACAGCCGCCCCATAGCCGTCATCGGCGCAGGCATTGCCGGCAGCGCCACCGCCGCGCGCCTTGCCGCCTGCGGCCACCACGTCCACCTCTACCATGACGACGCCGCCCATCCGCCCGCAAGCGCTGTCCCCGTTGCCATTCCCTACCTCAACCCCGGCATCATCGACAACAGCGAACGCCGTTACCATCTCACCGCCTGGCATCACGCCTGGCGCAGCCTGCATACCCTCGCGGCACACACGCCCGGCATCTTCACCCCCTGCCCCATCCAGCGTCTCGCCAACAGCAGCGCACGCCACGAAACGCTCTTCGCCCAGCAACTCCTCTCCCCCGCGCATTGGCAATACGACAGCGGCACCTTGAGCGATATGCAATCCGGCATCGTCCACCTCCCGCAACTCTGCGCCGCGCTGCAAACGCATCCGCGCATCGAACGCCGCCCCCTTGCCGTAACGGATTTGCACACCTTGGGCAACGGCTACGCTGCCGTCGTCCTCGCCTGCGGCTGGCAAACAGCGCTCATCCCCGAAGCCTACGCCCGCAACGCCATCCGCCCGCTGCGCGGCCAGGGTACGTCCTTTGCCGGATTCACCCCCGAAATCGTCACCTGCGGCGACAAAACCCTGATCCCGCTTGAGAGCGGCATCTACGCCGGCGCAAGCTACCAGCCCAACGACCATGATCTCGCCGCGCGCCCCGCCGACCGCAACGCCAATGCCGCAGCCGTCCACCACCTTTATCCCGACGCCACGCTCAGCGACGCCCGCGATTTCGTCGGCATCCGGGGCGCGAGCCGCGATTACCTGCCGCTCGTCGGCGCTCTCGCGCGGAGCGACGCGCTCTCGCACGATTACGCCGCGTGGCGCAAAAACGCGCAGCACCCCGTCCACGCCGCGCCCGTCTACCATCCCGGCCTCTATATCCACGCCGCCCTCGGCTCCAAAGGCGTCAGCCACGCCTTCCTCAATGCCGACCTCATCGCCGCGCAAATCGGCGGCACACCGCTGCCCCTGCCGCGCAGCCTTCTGCCCCACCTCGCCCCGGCACGCTTTTTTATCCGCAACCTCAAGCGCGGGCAGGTATAATCCGCCTTCCGCAAGACAAGGAGTCCCGTCATGAAACTGATTTTGTTCCTCGCAGCCCTCTTTGGTGCCGCCTACCTCTTCGGCAACTACCACGCCTTCCGCCCCAACATCATGCAGCCCGTCCTCGTGCAAATAAACCACGCGCGGGAAAACAACCCGCAAGCGCTGTGCAACCTGCTCACCATCGACGCCAAAGTCACCATCAACGACAACATCCCACGCAACAAAGTCAGCCTCACCGACGTCGACAAAACCACCGCCTGCGCCTACTTCTACAAAAGCGCACCCCTGATGCTGCCCAACAACCCGCCCCGCAAAAACGGTTTCATCCCCGACATCCTGCAAAACGTCACCATCGAACACGAAGACATCACCAAAGACCACGGCAGCGTTACCTTCGGCACAGACGAACGCCGCCGCGAAATGCGCGACCGTGGCACCCTCCTCACCGGCAAAACCACCACCAAACTGGAACTGAAGCGCGTGTGGCTCGCGGGCGGCATGGACTGCCTCTTCAACAGCGACGAAAAGCCGCAATGCCCGGCCTCGTGGAGCAACGCCATGCAAATCAAACGCATGGAACTCACCCGTAACTACGACATCATCCCCGAATAAGCGTCTGACACCATGTGGCAGGCGCTCCACACCCACCGCATCCTCTTCCTGAGTTTCGGCATGCTCATGCTCGGCACGGGACTGCAAAACACCCTCATCGGCCTGCGCGCCACGGAAGAAGGCTTCTCCTCCGCCGCCACCGGCCTCATCATGGCCAGCTTCTACCTCGGCTTCCTCATCAGCGCCATCGGCGCGGGCAAATACATCGCCCGCGTCGGCCACATCCGCGTCTTCGCCGCCGCCTCCGCCCTCTGCTCCATCACCATCCTCCTCCACGGCATGCTCATCAACCCGTGGGTGTGGATCGCCATCCGCTTCATCACCGGCTTCTGCATCTCAAGCCTCTACATCATCTGCGAAAGCTGGCTCAACGCGCAAAGCGCCAACCGCCAGCGCGGCCAGGCGCTTGCCGCCTACGTCACCGTCATCTACGTCAGCCAATCGCTGGGGCAACTCTTCTTCACCCTCGCAGGCCCCAAAGACATCCTCCTCTTCCTCATCGCCTCCATCGCCATCTCCCTCGCCTCCATCCCCCTCCTCCTCACCCGCCTGAAAACCCCGAAAGTCGCCAAACAACACAGCAGCATGAGCATCGCCAGCCTCTACCGCCGCTCACCGCTCGGCGTCGTCGGCATCTTCGCCGCCAGCTTCTCCAGCAGCACCCTCGGCAGCCTCATGCCCGTCTACGCCGCCAAATCCGGCTTCGACGGGC
>JAUNKJ010000097.1 GCA_030532785.1 Cardiobacteriaceae bacterium | reverse complement strand
GGCAGAAACAAGGCTTTCCACATCTTTTATAGCTGTTAAACCTTAAATATTTCAGGAGCCGTAGGGTGGGCTTCAGCCCACCGTCGCACAACGATTGTAGGGGCTGTTGACAATTCAGACTCTTGGACAATGAACTTCAAACAAAGCAACGGATTAAAGCCCTCCCCTTCGAGGGGCGACTGGCTTGCCAGCTCGTCCGAAGGATGAGAAAGGTTGGGGAGAGGGGTTAAACAAACATTTCGAACATGCTTCAACATCTGAAAAAGTTGTTTATTTGCTGCCCTCTCCCCAACCCCTCCCCCACAGGGGGAGGGGCTTTTGAACCGTGCTTTCAATCAAGATGAAAAGTTTTGTCGTGTACTGATATAAAACACCCTAAAATAATCATTTTTTACCACCAATAAGCGCTTATCATGCAAAATAACTCACAATAAGCGCTTTGTCATGAGAAAAAACACACATCACACCGCCTCATAAAAACATCCCCCGCGCCTCCCTC
Organism: Cardiobacteriaceae bacterium; assembly: GCA_030532785.1. Classification (GTDB taxonomy): domain Bacteria; phylum Pseudomonadota; class Gammaproteobacteria; order Cardiobacteriales; family Cardiobacteriaceae; genus JAUMXB01. The sequence continues at coordinate 7,541 of JAUNKJ010000097.1, read as the reverse complement.
CCCCACGATGATAAAAAACCATCATCCACGCCCTTTTCATCAAAAAAACCCATCGATGTGCGATTGTAATCTGCCACTTTCAGTATTACAGTATGGCAACCTGATGAAACATCCATCAGGTTCGCCAAGCCCTTCGCGAGAAGGCCGCGCAATTGCTTGTATGAGGAAAATTCCGATGCGTACCGCGCTTTTCCCCTGCATCCGCTGGTTCAATGTCGACCACAAGCTGTCCGCGTTCTTTCCCTAGTCCTCTTGCCCTTGTTTGCACCCACAACCCGTTTAATATCAAGAGGATTACATCATGGAAAATTTCAAACACCTTCCCGAACCCTTCCGCATCCGCGTTATCGAGCCGGTGAAACGCACCACGCGCGCATACCGCGACGAGGCGATTCTGAAAGCGGGCATGAACCCGTTTCTCCTTGACAGCGAAGACGTTTTCATCGATTTGCTCACCGACAGCGGCACCGGCGCGATCACCCAGGACATGCAGGCGGCGATGCTGCGCGGCGACGAGGCCTACAGTGGCAGCCGCAGCTATCACGCGCTGTGCAAGGCGGTGAAAGAAATCTTCGATTACGACTACACCATCCCCACCCACCAGGGACGCGGTGCCGAGCAAATCTATATTCCGGTGCTGATCAAAAAACGCGAGCAGGAAAAAGGGCTTGACCGCAGCAAGATGGTCGCCTTTTCCAACTATTTCTTTGATACGACGCAAGGCCACACGCAAATCAACGGCTGCGTGGTAAAAAATGTCTATACCAAAGAAGCGTTTGACACCGGCGTCAATGCCGATTTCAAGGGCAATTTCGATCTCGACGCGCTGGAGCGCGGCATTGAGGAAGTGGGCGCGGCCAACGTTCCCTATATCGTCGCCACCATTACCTGCAACTCCGCCGGTGGCCAGCCGGTTTCCATCGAAAACCTCAAGGGCATGTATGCCATTGCCCGCAAATACGATATTCCGGTGGTGATGGATTCCGCGCGCTTTGCCGAGAACGCGTGGTTCATCCAGCAGCGCGAGGAAGCCTTCAAAAACAGCAGCATCGAAGAAATCACCCGCGAGGCGTACAAATACGCCGATTTGCTCGCGATGTCGGCGAAAAAGGATGCGATGGTGCAGATGGGCGGCCTGCTCTGCTTCAAAAACGACGAAATGTTCGACGTTTACACCGAATGCCGCACGCTGTGCGTGGTGCAGGAAGGCTTCCCGACCTACGGCGGCCTCGAAGGCGGCGCGATGGAGCGTCTCGCCGTCGGTTTGCATGACGGCATGCGCCAGGATTGGCTCTCCTACCGTATCGGCCAGGTGCAATATCTCGTCGACGGCCTTGAAGCGATTGGGGTTGTCTGCCAACAGGCGGGCGGCCACGCGGCCTTTGTCGATGCCGGAAAACTCCTGCCGCACATCCCGGCGGAGCAATTCCCGGCGCAGGCGCTGGCGTGCGAGCTGTACAAAGTCGCAGGCATCCGCGCGGTGGAAATCGGCTCCTTCCTCCTGGGACGCGATCCGAAAACCGGCAAACAGCTCCCCTGCCCGGCGGAACTGCTGCGTCTTACCATCCCGCGTGCCACCTACACCCAAACCCATATGGATTTCGTCATCGAAGCCTTCCAGCAAGTGAAGGCGAACGCGAAAAACATCAAGGGTTTGACTTTCACCTACGAGCCGAAAGTGCTGCGCCACTTCACCGCCCGCCTGAAAGAAGTCTGATCCCCACCCCAAGGCAGCATCCCCGCGATGCTGCCTTTTGCCCTGACAAGCCCCTCTCCCTCGAGGGAGAGGGGTTGGGGTGAGGGGGAACAATCACATCCTGTTGTTTCTCATCCCTTTTCCGATACAGAAGACATTTTTTTCAGCGCATCACCCATTTTCATAACCCCAAGGAACATCCCATGAACAAACAACCTTCCGTCTATGGCGGCGCCTGTATCATCGCCGGTGTCTGCGTCGGTGCGGGCATGCTCGCCCTGCCCATTGCCGGCTCCGGCGCGTGGACCCTGTGGTCGGCCGCCGTACTCTTGCTCACCATGACCTGCATGACGCTCTCCGGCTGGATGCTGCTCGAATCCTACAAGCATTACCCCGACCTGCGCGTCTCCTTCAATACCGTTACCAAAGACCTCCTCGGCCCCGCCGCCAACCTCATCAACAACCTCTCCGTCTACTTCGTCGGCGGCATCCTCCTCTATGCCTACATCACCGTCGCGGGCGACATCCTGCATACTCATCTCGGCATGAACTCCCGTCTCGGCTCCACCCTCTTCGCCTTCCTCTTCGGCGCATTCGTCTGGCACTCCACCCGCGCCGTGGATCGCATCTCCGTCGTCCTCATCCTCTTCATGGTACTGAGCTTCGCCTTCAGCATCTTCGGCCTTGCCACCAACATCAAACTCGACACCCTCTTCGACCGAATGAATGCAAACGGCGAATACCTGCCCTACACCATGATGCTGCTGCCCGTCGCGCTCACCTCCTTCGGCTACCACCACTCCGTCTCCTCCATGCGCGCCTACTACGGCGAAGAACGCAAAGCCTCGCGCGCCATTTTGGGCGGCATGCTGATTGCCCTTGCCCTCTACATCCTGTGGATCGCCAGCATCTTCGGCAACCTGCCGCGCGGCGAATTTTCCCCGGTACTCGCCGTCAAAGACGACCAGCTCGGCGTACTGCTCACCACCCTCGGCAACGTCATCGACTCCGCCAGCGTGCAAAAATCCATCAACGCCTTCTCCTGGGCGGCGATCATCTCCTCCTTTATCGGCGTCGGCCTCGGGCTTTTCGACTACCTTGCCGACCTCTTCAAAATCGGCAACACCCCGCAAGAGCGCGTCAAAACCTGGGGACTCACCTTCATCCCGCCGCTCGCCTTCTCGCTCGCCTTCCCCTTCGGCTTCGTCCATGCCATCGGCTACGCGGGCGCGGTTGCCACCATCTGGGCATGCATCATCCCCGCGCTGCTCGCATGGAAAATCCGCAAAACGCATGACAACGCCGGCTTCAAAGCCCCGGGCGGACAAGCCGCCATCCTCCTCGTCATCGTCTTCGGCATCGCCACCGCCGCCTTCCACTTCCTCAGCATGATGGGCGTACTCCCCGTCTTCAAAGGCTGATCGCGGCATCGGCAAACACTGTAGGGACGTAGCATGCTACGTCCCTGCGCTGTTCATATACGGTGAAATCATCATAAAAACATCCAACCTGCATCTCCGTTCTGTTTTTTGTTGATTTAGTCGCATTGTGAGAAATTTTCTCATCATCAAGCGCTTTCCGTGCAAAAAATTCTCACCACAAGCGCTTCATCATGGTAAAAAAACATCATTTTTTTGCAAAACATCTTGGTACACGACAAAACTTTTCAACTCATTAAAAGCACCGAACAAAAGCCCCTCCCCCTGTGGGGGAGGGGTTGGGGAGAGGGTAGAAAACAAAAAACTTTTTCGAATTTCGGAATTGATTCGAGATGTTTGTTTTACCCCTCTCCCCTTCCCCTCTCTGCTCCGCAGCTCTTCGAGTCCCGTAGGGAGAGGGGTTGATTTAGTGAATGTTTTTAAGTTTTGTCGTGTACCAAGGCAAAACATGAAACCCAACAATCCCCACACATCCACCCTATAATGCCCCGCCTGCCATCACCCGGAAACGCCATGCACACCTGCGACATCGCCATCATCGGCGCCGGCCCCGCCGGAGCCATCGCCGCCGCGCTCCTGCACCAACAGGGCTTTCACGTCCGCGTCCTCGAAAAACAGCACTTCCCGCGCTTCGTCATCGGCGAAAGCCTGCTGCCGCACTGCATGGAATTCATTGAAGCCGCAGGATTTCTCGCAGCCGTTGAAAGCGAACCCGGCTTCCAGTTCAAAAACGGCGCCGCCTTCACCTGGGGCAGCCGCTACACCCATTTCGACTTTACCGACAAATTCACCCAAGGCCCCGGCACCACCTTTCAGGTGCGCCGCGCCGTCTTCGACAAACTCTTGATCGACGAAGCCGCCAAACAGGGCGTCGACGTGCGCTTCGGCAAAGAAGTCATCGCCTTCGACAACGCGGGCGACCAAGCCATCCTCGACATCATCCGCGACGATGGCACGCCATACCGCCTCGAAGCGCGCTTCGTGCTTGACGCCAGCGGCTACGGCCGCGTCCTGCCGCGCCTCCTCGACCTCGAAACCCCCTCCAACCTCCCGCCGCGCGAAGCGCATTTCACCCACATCGACGACCACATCACCGCCGCCGATTTCGACCGCAACAAAATCCTCATCTCCACCCACAGCGGCCACCGCGACGTGTGGCTATGGCTCATCCCCTTCGCCGACGGCCGCGCCTCCATCGGCGTCGTGGGTCTGCCCGAACGCTTCGCCGCCTTTGCCGACTCGCGCGCCATCGTCAGGCAATTCGCAAGCGAAGTGCCGATGCTCGCGCGCATCCTCGCCGACGCCGTCTGGGACAACGACGTCCCCTTCCGCAGCATTCGCGGCTACTCCGCCAACGTCAAAACCCTGCACGGCAAACACTTCGCCCTCCTCGGCAACGCCGCCGAATTCCTCGACCCCGTCTTCTCCTCCGGCGTTACCATCGCCATGCACTCCGCCAAACGCGCGAGCGACCTCCTCGCCCGCGAACTGCGCGGCCAGGCGGTCGACTGGCAATGCGAATTCGCCGAACCCTTGATGATCGGCGTCAACACCTTCCGCACCTACGTCGAAGGCTGGTACGACGGCCGCTTCCAGGACGCCATCTACGCCGACCACCGCGACCCCGGCATCAGCCGCATGATCAGCTCCATCCTCGCCGGATACGCCTGGGATACGCAAAACCCCTTCGTGGAAAAATCCGCGCGCCGTCTTGATGCGCTTGCCAGCATGATCGGCCGTTTGCCATATCGTTGAGGCATGGCATAAAACGAAAAAACGGGCGTGATGCCCGTTTTTTTGTGTCCGAAATTGAACACCGTAGGTACGGTTATAGCCGCTTCCCCAAAAAATGGCATAGGGTTCGTTTTTTAACCCTTTGAATAAAGGGCTTTATTCAAAGGGTTGTCTATGCCATTTTTCGGGGGCCCCGCTATAGGCGCGCAGCGCCGTAACCGTACATTTCCAGCATTCATTTGTAACCTCAGTTCGGGATAAGAGAGCGATTATTCCTGAACGATTCCTCAAAATTTTCTATGAAATGACAAAACATTCCCCTCCCCCGCTTGCGGTGTTGAAAACGCAGTTTTCATTCCATAGCCGTAAAAGCTGCCCTCTCCCCAACCCCTCCCCCACAGGGGGAGGGGCTTTTTGATCGTGCTTTCAATCAAGTGAAGAGTTTTATCATGAAACGATATAAAAACATCAAAAATAGTGATTTTTTACCATCATAAAGCGCTTGTCATGAGAAATTTTTGCACAACAAGCGCTTCATGATGAGAAATTTTCCCACTTACTTTCCGGCAATACCGGTATGGCGCAGCAGTGCGTCGGTTTGCGGTTTGCGGCCACGGAAGGCGATGAAGCTGTCCATGCTCGGGCGGCTGCCGCCAACCGCGAGGATTTCGTCGCGGAAGCGTTTGCCGGTGTCGGGGTTGAAGATGCCTTCTTCTTCAAAGGCGGCGAAGCTGTCGGCGGAGAGGACTTCTGCCCATTTGTAGCTGTAGTAGCCTGCGGCGTAGCCCCCTGCGAAGATGTGGGAGAAGTGCATGGGGAAGCGGTTGTCGGCGTAGGCGGGGGTGACGGCGACGTGGTCGCGGATGCGGCGGTGTACGGCGAGCGCGTCGTTGCCTTTTTCTTGCGCGGTGTGCAGGCGGAAGTCGAAGAGGGAGAATTCCAGTTGGCGGAGAAGCCCCATGGCGGACTGGAAGTTTTTCGCGGCGATGAGTTTGTTGTACAGCTCGTCGGGGAGCGCTTCGCCGCTTTCCTTGTGCGCGGTCATGAGGGTGAGCGCTTCGCGGTCGTAGCAGTAGTTTTCCATGAATTGGCTGGGCTGTTCGACGGCGTCCCATTCGACGCCGTTGATGCCGGAGACGGAGTAGACGTCGATGTCGGTGAGCATGTGGTGCAGGCCGTGGCCGAATTCATGGAAGAGCGTGGTGACTTCGTCGTGGGTGAGGTAGGCTTCGTCGCCGCCGACGGGCGGGGTGAAGTTGCAGACGAGGTAGGCGACGGGGAGTTGCAGGCCGTCTGCGCTGCGCATGCGGCTCACGGCGCCGTTCATCCATGCGCCGCCCTGTTTTTTCGCGCGGGCGTAGGGGTCGAGGTAGAACTGGGCTTTGATTTCGCCGTTGTCGCCGAGGACGTCGTAGGCGCGCACGTCTTCGTGCCACACGGAGAGGGTGTGGTTTTCGCGAAAGCGCGCGCCGAAGAGGCGTTCGCTGATGGCGAAGAGGCCGTCGATGACTTTGCCGATGGGGAAGTAGGGGCGCAGGTCTTCTTGCGAGAGGGCGTAGCGCGCGGTGCGCAGTTTTTCAGAGGCGTAGCCGATGTCCCACGGCTCGAGTGTGTCAAGGCCGAGTTCGCTGCGGGCGTAGTCGGCAAGGGCTTGCATGTCGGCTTCGCCCCCGGCTTTGCCTTTGGCGACGAGGTCTTCGAGGAAGTCGATGACGGCCTGGCTGTCGCCTGCCATTTTGTTGGCGACGGAGTAGGCGGCGTAGTCGGCAAAGCCGAGGAGGCGCGCCTGTTCGTCGCGCAGGGCGAGGATTTCGGCGATGAGGGGGGCGTTGTCGTATTGGCCGTTGTCGGCGAGTTCGCTGGCGCGGGCGTTGTAGGCGCGGTAGACGGTTTCGCGCAGCGCGCGGTCGTCGGCGTAGGTGAGGATGGGGATGACGACGGGGGCGTCGAGGGTCAGGCGATAGCCTGGCTGTTCGTGCTGGCGGGCGAGGTCTGCCATCAGCGCTTTGCCGCTGTCGGGGACACCGGCGAGGCGGGATTCGTCTTCAATCAACAAATGCCAGGCGTTGGTGGCATCGAGCACATGGTTGGCGTAGCGCATGGAGAGTTCAGCGAGACGCAGGCTGTTGGCCTTGAAACGGGCTTTGTCGTCGTCGTTGAGCGCCACGCCGCTGCGCTCGAAGCCGCGCAGGGCGTCGTCGATGGTTTTCTGTTTTGCCGCAGAAAGTTGCGCGTATTCGTCGCTGTCGCGCAGCGCTTTGACGGCGTTATACAAACCCTGATGCTGCCCCATGTCGCTCGCGTAGGCGGAAAGCAGCGGCAGCAGGTTTTCGTAAGCCGCGCGCCATTCGTCGGTGCTGGTCACGCTGTGCAGGTGGCTCACCGGGGAGACGGCTTTGGACAAGCGGTTTTCCATGTCTTCCAGCGGCTGCATGAGGCCGTTCCAGCTATGGTCGCCACGGGCGACGAGGGCTTCGACGGCGGCGCGGTTTTCCTCGAGGATGGTGGCGATGACGGCGGCGTGTTCGGGCTGGATCGCGGCAAAATCGGGGGCGGCGGGCGGATGGTAGAGAGGGTTGTTGGTCATGGGTGTCCTTGCAATGATTCGTGATGTGGGTGGTGTCCTGAAAAGTATGCCGGGTCTTTATAGTTCCCTCCCCCGCTTGCGGGGG
>JAUNKJ010000096.1 GCA_030532785.1 Cardiobacteriaceae bacterium | reverse complement strand
TAACCCTTTGAATAAAGGGCTTTATTCAAAGGGTTGTCTATGCCATTTTTCGGGGACCCCGCTATATTGCCTCCCCCCCACGAAACCCTTACAATCCAGCCTCATTTTTGCCACCCCCGCACAGCCATGACCGAAGAACAAACCTCCAAGAAAAACAACATCTGGGCCTACGCCCTCATCGCCGCCGCCGGCCTCGGCATGCTCCTGTTCGACGTCAACCCCTTCGCACAAAACGACCATCCCACCGTCGCCCGCGTCGGCGACCGGGACATCAGCACCCGCGAACTCCACAACGCCACCGTCAACCTGCAAAACCAATTCCCCAACCTCGACCGCGCCCTCGTCCAGCAACAAGCCCTCAACCAACTCCTGCGCCAAACCCTCCTCGAACAACACGCCCTCGAAAGCGACTTCACCTACCCCGACAGCGCCCTGCGCCAAGACATCCTCAACCAATTCGGCGACAACACCGCCTACGAACAATGGCTGCGCGACAACAACCTCTCCGCGAAAAACTACCAGGAAAACCTGCGGCAAAGCCAAAGCATCCGCCACTACTACCAAACCCTCGCCGCCACCGCCCCCGCGCAAAGCCCCCTCTTTGACAACCTCCTCGCCGCCTTCGCCCAACAACACGACTACAGCGTCATCCGCCTTGCGCACGACAGCCTCGCGCAAAGCCTCGAAGCCGACCCCGCCGCCATCCGCGCCCACTACGACGCCCACCCCGAACAATTCCTCACCCCCGAACGCGTCAGCATCCGCTACTTCATCCTCGACAGCGCCACCCTCGCCGACCCCGAAGCACTTGCCAAACTCGGCGAACAACGCGCCGGCCAATACCTCATCTTCGACGACAAAACCGCCGCCGACAACGCCGCCCAAGCCATCATGAACGGCGACAAAACCTTCGCCGACATCGCCGCCGCCATCAACAGCGGCACCATCCCCGGCGAAAGCGGCGACCTCCCCCTCCAACTCCACGGCAAAGGCGTCGACCCCATCGTCGACGACGCCCTCTTCGCCCTCGCCCAAGAAGGCGACACCTCCCCCGTCCTCACCTCCGACAACTTCAACGCCATGCTCATCACCCTGAGCGAACGCAAACCCGCCGACGACAACACCAAAGCCGCCCTCGCCCGCGAAGCCGGCGCCGCCCGCTACGCCGACATCGCCGAAAAAGCCTTCGACGCCGCCCTCAACAACAAACCCCTCCAACAAATCGCCGACCTCGCCGGCCAAACCCTCCACACCCTCGACAACCTCACCCCCGACACCACAACCGACTGGACCACCAACGCCAAAATCCAGCAAAGCCTCTTCGGCGAACGCGCCACCGCCATCGGCAGCATCGCCGAACCCGTCGAACTCGCCCCCGGCCAAAGCGTCTTCTACGACATCACCGCGCGCACCCTCCCCGAAACCCAACCCTACGACAACATCGCCCAACAAGTTGAAACCGCCTGGCGCAACGCCGAAACCGCCAAAATCCTCGACCAACGCGCCGCCGCCCTCGCCGACGCCTGGCAAAACGGCAACCCCGACACCCTCATCGCCGAATACGCAGGCGTTCGCCAACAATACCAAAGCGTCAACCACCTCTTCCCCCCGGAAAACCTCAGCCCCGACCTCGCCCGCAACCTCCTCGCGCAAACCGGCCGCATCAACACCGCCATCGCCGACAACGGCGACCGCCTCATCACCCACCTCGACCAAACCCGCCCCGGCGACACCAGCCAACTCCCCGAAGACATCCGCACCCTCCTCCACAACCAATGGCAACTCGCCACCACCCAAACCGACGAAGACGCCATGGCGCGCTGGCTCGAACAAAGCGGGCAAATCAAACTCCACCCGGAAAACCTCCCGCAACCATGAGCGACCCCCGCCTCGAACAACTGGAAATCCAGCTCGCCTGGCAAGCCGACCTCCTCGAATCCCTGAACCAAACCGTCGCCGACCTCAACCGCGAAGTCGGCGACCACAAACAACGCCTCACCACCCTCCAGCAAGAAATCCAGCGCCTGCGCCACACCAGCACCCCCGCACACACCCCCGCCGACGAAAAACCGCCGCACTACTGACACCCCCCAACCCAACGCCCCCGTAGGGTGGGTGTAACCCACCGTCGCGAAGCGATTGTAGGATGGGCGTAAGCCCATGCAGTTTTGCCCGCAGGGCAAAAAGCAGGCTAGGTTAGGGCGTGTTGACAATTCAGATTTGTATGCAACGAACTTCAAACAAAGCAACGAATTAAAGCCCCTCTCCCGCTTGCGGGGCTCTCGCTAACGCGAGCTGTTCCAGTCGAAGAGCTGCGGAGCAGATTGGGGTTGGGGTGAGAGGAAAATCGCGAAGCAATTGTAGGTACGGTTAGCGCCAACGGCGCGTAACCGTACATGAGATGCAAAATGTACGGTTACGGCGCTTCGCGCCTAACCGGCATCTACGGTCTCTCAAAAATTCCTGCGACATTCGTAGGATAGGTGTCAACCCATGCGGTTTTGCCCACAGGGCAAAAAGCAGGCTGGATTACGCACCACGCGCCGTAACCCAGCGCAACGCAGAAGCATCCATAACAGGATGAGAAAATTTCTCACCACAAAGCGCTTATCATGAGAAATTTTCTCATATCAAGCGCTTCATCATGGTAAAAAACCACTATTTTTCACAATCTCCCTCAGTACACGACAAAACTTAAAAACATTCACTAAATCAACCCCTCTCCCTACGGGACTCGAAGAGCTGCGGAGCAGAGAGGGGAAGGGGAGAGGGGTTAAACAAACATTTCGAACATGCTTCAACATCTGAAAAAGTTGTTTATTTGCTGCCCTCTCCCCAACCCCTCCCCCACAGGGGGAGGGGTTTTTGAACCGTGCTTCCAATCAAGAGAAGAGTTTTATCGTGTACTGAGACAATCTCCAAACACAAAAAAAGACGCCCAACGGCGTCTTTTCATCTTCATGGCAATGCACGTCAGCAGGGACGCTGCTCGCGGTAAATATCAAACGACAGCCACGGCTTTTCCCCGCGTTCGTGGCCGATGGCGACGATCTTGCCCTTGAGGCCACGCAGTTGCCCGCGCAGATTGTGCAGCGCCCGCGCCTGTTCGCCCGGCACATAGCCGATCTTGTTTTGATGCCACAGCACCATGATCGCGTGCGGATCATAGGGATTGCCGCTTTCCGGTACCAAATCAAGGACATCGCCGCGACGCATACAATCGACAAGCTCCTTGGCGCGATAATATTGCAGCCCGGCGAGGGGGATTTTGCGCGCAATCGTCTGCGAACCGCGCGCCAGATAACGTTTCATCATTTGCCACATAAGTTTTCTCGCAAGTGGGTGAACTGACAAAACTTATGCAACAAACATGCCAACGCGCACGGCTTTTGCCTTTTCAATCATTTGTCTGCCATCTATGCAGATTTTTCGTCTCATTTTTTAGCGATTTGTCGTGATTTTTTACCGCGATAAGCGCTTCATAGTGGTAAAAAATAACTATTCTTGCAGATATTTTGTAGAGGATTATTTCGTAGGTCGGGCACTTTGTGCCCGACGTTGGTTTAATGTCGGCCATCAATGGCCGACCTACAATCGCTTCGCGACGGTGGGTTGACACCCACCCTACGGCTCCTACGTTTTTGTAGGTTGGGGTGAACGTAGTGAACCCCAACATGCGATGCCGATTGGATGTTGGGGTTCGCTTCGCTCACCACCAACCTACCATCGCTTCGCGATACCGCATGGGCTTACGCCCATCCTACAAATCGCTGCGCGACACCGATTTCCCCGTTACCCCTTGAATTTCATCCGCTTGAGGCGCAAGGCGTTACCAACGACGGAGAGCGAACTCAAAGCCATGGCGACGGCGGCGAGCGTCGGGCTGAGCAGTCCGAAGGCGGCAAAGGGAATCGCCAGCACGTTGTAGAAGAAGGCGAAAAACAGGTTTTGCCGGATGTTTTGCACGGTGGCGCGGGCAATCGCCAGGGCGCTCGCGATTTGCAGCGGGCTGCCTTGCATCAGGGTTGCGCCCGCGCTGTTTTCCGCGATGTCGGTGCCGTGTTTCATCGCAAGGCCGAGATCGGCGGCGGCGAGCGCGGGGGCGTCGTTGATGCCGTCGCCGACCATTGCCACGCGCGCGCCCTGCGCTTTCAGGGCGGCGATCCATTCTGCCTTGTCGCGCGGGCTGAGATTGCCGCGCGCATCAATGATGCCGAGTTCGGCGGCGATGTGATCCACGACGCCCTGACGGTCGCCGCTCGCGATGCAGGCTTTGACGCCCATGTCGTGCAGGGCGCGGATGGCAGGCGCGCTGTCATCGCGCACGGCGTCGGCGATGGCAAAGGCACCGAGCGCATTGCCATCAAGGCTCGCGGCGACGACGCTTGCGATGCGCCATACCTCGGGCAAGCCGTCGGGGAGGGCAACACCCGCGTAGCCGGGCTTGCCGAGGCGCAGTGTGCCGTGGCCGTCGACGCGGGCGGCAACGCCTTCCCCGGCGACGCTTTCCACGTCGCTGACGGCAAGGGCGCTGTCGGGGGCGGTGGCGATGATGGCGGCGGCGAGCGGATGGCTGCTGTGTTTTTCCACAGAGGCGGCGAGCGCGCACAGCGTCGCTTCGTCCACGCCTTGCGCCGTCCACACCGCCACCACTTGCGGCTGGCCTGCGGTGAGCGTTCCCGTTTTGTCGAGGACGACGTGGTTGACGCTGCCAGCGGCTTCCAAGGTGGCTGCGTTGCGGAACCAGATGCCGTGGCGCACCGCCTGTCCGAGGCCAGCCATGATCGCGGCGGGCGTCGCCAAGCCGAGTGCGCACGGGCAGGCGATGACAAGCACCGCCACCGCATGGCTCAGGCCGCTCGCGAAATCGCGCAGCGCCCAGGTGATGACGAGCGTTGCTGCCGCAATCGCCAGCACCACCGGCACGAATACCGCCGCGACGCGGTCGGCGAGGCGCGCAATCGGCGCTTTCGAGCCTTGCGCTTCGGCGAGCGCCTGCATCATGTCGCCCAAAAGCGTCGCACTGCCCAGCGCTTGCGCTTCATAAACGCCGCTGCCACCGCCGACCAGCGCCCCTGCCAATACGGAGTCGCCCGCGCGCCGCGTCATCGGCCGCGATTCGCCGGTGAGATGGCTTTCGTCGCACCAAATCTCGCCGCTGCGCAGCACGCCGTCGGCAGCGATGCGCTCGCCGTGGCGCGCGAGCAACCGGTCGCCGGGCTTGACGTCAGCAAGGGCGGCGGTTGTGCCGTCCTCGCGGGTAACGTGATCCGGCGTCATTTGCATCAGCAAACCGAGGCTGTTGAGGCTATGGCGCGTGGTGCGTTTTTCCAGATATTTGCCGAGGCTGACCAAGGCAATCACCATCACCCCCGCCTCGAAATAGACGGGCGCATGATGGCCGTGCCGCCATGCCATCACGCTGGAATAGGCGTAAATCGCGAGCGTGCCGAGGCTGACCAGCACGTCCATGTTCGCCAAGCGGCCGCGAATGGAGGCCATCGCGCTTTTATAAAACGGCACGGCGAGCCACAGTTGCACGAGGCTTGCCAGCGCAAACTGCACGACAAGCGGCGGCATCCAGCGATGATGTCCGAAGAGCATCCCGATCATGCCGGGGAGGAAAACGAGGGCGCAGGCGAGCAGCGCCACCAGCCGCCACGGCACGGGCGTTTTCTCCGGCGCGCTCGGTGCCTCTTCGGCGGGCGTTGCCGCAAAGCCCGCCTGGGCAATCCAGGCGATGACCTCTTCCGCGCTGCCCTTGCCCGGCGCGAGGCGCACCTGCGCTTCCTCGCCAGCGAAATTGACACTCGCGGCGAGCACCGCGTCCTTGCGCCCCAGCACCTTTTCGATGCGGGTCGCGCACGCCTGGCAACTCATGCCCGCAATGCGCAGGCGCAGGGTATCGTCAGACACGGGCGTCGAAACCGGCGTTTTCGATGGCTTCAATCAGCGCTTCCACCGTGGTTGCGCTGTCGTCGTATTGCAGGGTGGCGCGTTTCGCTTCAAGGCTCACGGCAACGTCTGCCACCGGCAGCGCTTCGAGCGCTTTTTTCACGCCGTTCGCGCAGCCGTTGCAGGTCATGCCATCAATATGAATTGTCACGGTTTTCATGGTTTGCTCCTGGTTGGGAAAATCTACTGAACTTAAATTCGAGATAAGAGACTATTCTTCTTTGAACGGATTATCAAAGTTTTCTATGAAATGACGAACCATTACCCTCCCCCGCTTGCGGGGGAGGGGCAGGGTGGGGGTGTTGAAAACGAAGTTTTCATTTCAAATCCATAAAAAATGCTGCGCATTTTACACCCCCATCCTAACCTTCCCCCGCAGGCGGGGGAAGGAACTGATTGTGGAACAGTGCCATATCAGTGGATGTATCTACTTGCCTTACTCCGAACCAAGATCATTGATTACATATCCAACATAAAAACAGTTGTTTTTTACCATCATGAAGCGCTTGTTGCGGTAAAAAACCACTATAAAAACGGATTTTTTGATTTTTCCTTCGGCGACAGCAGCGCATACCCGGCGCATGCCATCGCCGCCCCCACGCTCCAGCCCGCCAGCACGTCCACGGGGTAATGCACGCCGAGCAGCAGGCGCGACCAGCCCATCGCGAGAATGAACAGCGCGCCTGCCACGATCACCGCCGGGCGCGGATGGCGCAGGATGAAGAGCAGGGCAAAGGCGGCGGCGAAGGTGCTGTGGCCGCTGGGGAAAGAGGCGCTGCCTTCATCCACAAGATGGGGCAGGATGTCGGGGCGCACGCGGGCAAAGGCGTGTTTCAGCGCGCTGCTCGCGAGCGCCGCCAGCCCCGGCACGGCGACCACATACGCCGCCATGCGCCGTTGGCCGCGCCAGAAGTACGCTGCGCCCAGCAGCGGCACGAAGAACACCGCATATTTGCCAATGTAATGCAGGACAAGCGCCAGCGTTTCCTGCCAACCACCGCGCGCCGCGCCTGCTGCGCGAATCAGTGCCGTTTCAAAAGGAAAAGGCTCGGGCAAGGTGGCGGCAAGGGCGGCGACGATGCCCGCGAACAGCGCTGCGGCGACGAGATAGCCGTGTTTCATGCGTCTTCGCCCTGATCAAGACGCAGGCGGTAAATCTCGTCAAGGACGTCATTGCTGTCCACCGACACATCCAAATCCTTCAAAAGCCCGTCATGCACGCCGTAAATCATGCCGTGTACCGCGAGCGCCTGCCCTTTCGCCCACGCGCGCTGCACCGCGTGCGAGGTGCAGACATTGCGCACCTGCTCGATGACGTTCAGCTCGCACATGCGGTTGATGAGTTCCTGCCCTTCCAGATAGTGAAAGGTGCGGTGGTATTTCTGGTAGACGTCTTTGATGCCGCGCAACCAGTTGTTCATCATGCCGAAATCTTCCATGGAGAGCGCTGCCTTGATCGCGCCGCAATCGTAATGGCCGCCGACGATGATGTCCGTCACCTTGAGATTGTCCACTGCGTACTGGATGACGCTGTGGCAATTGATGTCCATGGCGTAGACGAGGTTGCCCACATTGCGGTGCACGAACACCTCGCCGGGGAGCAGCCCCATCACTTCGTTGGCGGGGATGCGGCTGTCGGAACAGCCGATCCACAAATACTTGGGCGATTGCTGCTGCGACAGCGCCGCGAAAATCCCCGGATGATCCTTGGCGAATTGCGTCGCCCAGCGCACGTTGTTGGCAAGCAATGCTTCGATATGTTTTTTCTTCATCGGTGTCCTCTGTGCAAGGCGGCAAGCATACTGGAAGCCGGGGGCGGGATAAAGAATCGTGAGGGGATGTGTTGAGCATTCATGATTCGATGCAATGATCTTCAAACAAATTGCAGTCCCAAAGCCCCTCTCCCTACGGGAGAGGGGGACGGGGAGAGGGGTCAAACACGCATATCAAATTTAATTGTGTGGGCAATTATCAATATGAATTTACAACATGCGAAATACGGAAGTTTGGTCATTACGCGATTTTTTATCACCCCTCTCTGCTCCGCAGCTCTTCGAGTCCCCAACCCCTCCCCCGTAGGGGGAG
>JAUNKJ010000095.1 GCA_030532785.1 Cardiobacteriaceae bacterium | reverse complement strand
AAAACCCTCAAGATTTCAAACTGCTTTTTGAGTTCTTGCAAATTCCACTCATGAAATGTCAACAGCCCCTAAAAACTAAACCGGACGACACTTTAAAAATGCAGATACGCTCCCTCGGCCTTGCCGACTACACCACCACCTGGCACGCCATGCGCGAGTTCACCGACGCGCGCGACGCCGCCACCGCGGATGAACTGTGGATCGTCGAACACCCGCCGGTCTACACCCAGGGTCTCGCCGGCAAAGCCGAACATGTGCTGAACCCCGGCGACATCCCCATCATCCCCATCGACCGTGGCGGGCAAATCACCTACCACGGCCCCGGCCAGCTCGTCATCTACCTCCTCTGCGACATCAAGCGTGCCAACATCGGCGTGCGCGCCCTGGTAAGCCTGATTGAAAACAGCGTCATCGCACTGCTTGCCGATTACGGCATCGCCGCCGAAGCGCGTGCCGACGCCCCCGGCGTCTATGTCGACGGCCGCAAAATTGCCTCCCTCGGCCTCAAAGTGCGGCGCGGCTGCACCTACCACGGCCTCGCCCTCAATGTGGACATGAACCTCGCGCCGTTTTCCGGCATCAACCCCTGCGGCCTCAAAGGGATGACGATGACGCAACTGCGCGACCTCGGCATCGCCGAGCCGCTCCCCGCCGTCGCGGAAAAACTCTGCGCCCACTTGATTGCGCAATGGGAAAAGGCAAAGCAAGCGTAGGTTGGCGGTGAGGCGAAGCCGAATCCCAACATCAAAAACTTGTTGGGGTTCGCGTGTGCCACGCTCACCGCCAACCTACAACAAAAATAACGCAAAAATCGTTATTTTTTACCATCATGAAGCGCTTATCGTGGTAAATAAATGCTATAAATAGCGATATTTTGGGATAAAACACGGTTGCTTTTGAATGGTTTCTCAAAGTTTTCTATGAAATGACAAGTCATTACCCTCCCCTGCTTGCGGGGGAGGGACAGGGTGGGGGTGTTGAAAACGAAGTTTTCATTTCATAGCCATAAAAAATGCTGCGCATTTTACACCCCCATCCTAACCTTCCCCCGCAAGCGGGGGAAGGAACTGATTGGAGAACAACGCTATATCAATGGATATCTCTACTATCCTTATCCCGAACCCAAGTTAAAAATGCAATATATCGACCTCCCCTTTCATCACCACACCTTCCGCATCCACCTGCGCCCGCCGCGCAAGGGCAACCGCCGTTTGCGTCTCTCCATCGACAGCCACGGCAGCGTGTTCCTCTCCCATCCGTTGCGCGCATCGCGCGCAGAAATTAGCGCCTTTGTTCAACAACATGCGCCGTGGATTGCCGCACGCGCCCAGCCGCTCTCCGCACAACTTGCGCACGATCCCTATGCCGACGGCAGCGTGCATTTTTTCCTCGGCGAAGCGCATACCCTGCACCTCGATGGTGATGCCAATATCCGCATCGAGAACAACACCTTGCACACCGCACCTGCCGATACCGCCACGCTCGCCCTGCGCTTCAAGCGCTGGCATCGCGCCTTGAGCGAAGCGCATTTCCCCGCGCTGGTCGCCGCACAATTGCCGCATTGCCCGTGGGTGCGCGAGCCGCCGCCGCTGCGTTACCGCGACATGCGCAAAACCTGGGGCACTTGCCGCAGCGATGGCGTACTCACCTTCAACATCCGCCTCATCCAATATCCCATCGCCTTGATCGAGCATGTGATTGTTCACGAGCTTTGCCACATCGGCGAACATAACCACAGCGCCGCGTTTTACGCGCTGATGACCCGCGCCCAGCCCGATTGGCGCGCGCGCAAAGCCGCGCTCGACGCCTTTGCCCGCACTTTGCCTGCGCCGTAGCAAGGCTCCGCTATATAGCGGGGCCCCCGAAAAATCAGACAGGCAACCTTTTGAATAAACTACTTTATTCAAAAGTTTATAAACAGAGTGCTGTCTGATTTTTTGGGGAAGCGGGTATAATGCCGCGCTTTGTCATCGCCCAAGGAATCTCCATGACCACGATTTTGCAAACCCTGCCCGTCGGGCAAAAAGTCGGCATCGCCTTCTCCGGCGGACTGGACACCTCCGCCGCCCTCCTGTGGATGAAGCAAAAAGGCGCGCTGCCCTACGCCTACACCGCCAACCTCGGCCAGCCCGACGAACACGACTACGACGCCATCCCCGCCAAGGCCAAGGCCTACGGCGCGGTGGAAGCGCGCCTCATCGACTGCCGCGCCCAACTCGTGCGCGAAGGCATCCACGCCATCCAGTGCGGCGCGTTCCACATCGCAACCGGCGGCAACACCTACTTCAACACCACCCCGCTCGGCCGCGCCGTCACCGGCACGATGCTTGTTGCGGCCATGCAAGCAGACGACGTCAACATCTGGGGCGACGGCTCCACCTACAAAGGCAACGACATCGAGCGCTTCTACCGCTACGGCCTCCTCACCAACCCGCAACTCAAAATCTACAAACCCTGGCTCGACCAAACCTTTATCGACGAACTCGGCGGCCGCGCGGAAATGTCGCAATTCCTCCTCGACCACGAATACGAATACAAAATGAGCGCGGAAAAAGCCTACTCCACCGACTCCAACCTTTTGGGCGCCACCCACGAAGCCAAAGACCTGGAGTATCTTGAGAGCGGCATCCACATCGTCGCCCCCATCATGGGCGTCCCCTTCTGGCGCGAAGACATTGACATCAAACCCGAAGAAGTGCGTGTGCGCTTTGAAGAAGGCATCCCCGTCGCCCTCAACGGCCGCGAATACCCCGACCTCGTGGAACTCATGTACGAAGCCAACCGCATCGGCGGCCGCCACGGCCTCGGCATGAGCGACCAAATCGAAAACCGCATCATCGAAGCCAAATCGCGCGGCATCTACGAAGCCCCCGGCATGGCGCTCCTGCACATCGCCTACGAACGCCTGCTGACCGGCATCCACAACGAAGACACCATCGAACAATACCGCATCAACGGCATCCGCCTCGGCCGCCTCCTCTACCAGGGCCGCTGGTTCGACTCGCAAGCCCTCATGCTGCGCGAAACCGCCGAACGCTGGGTTGCCAAAGCCATCACCGGCGAAGTCACCCTCGAACTGCGCCGTGGCAACGACTACTCAATCCTCAACACCGAATCGCCCAACCTCACCTACGCCCCCGAACGCCTCTCCATGGAAAAAGTCGAAGACGCGCCCTTTACCCCGCTCGACCGCATCGGCCAACTCACCATGCGCAACCTCGACATCGCCGACACCCGCGACAAACTCGGCCTCTATGTACAAAGCGGCCTCATCGGCGCAGGCAGCGACCTGCCGGTACCGAAAATCGGGCAGGACAAATAAGCAGATTGGGAAATTTTCCCACCAACAAGCGCTTATCGTGAGAAAATTTCTCACGATAAGCGCTTCATTATGGTAAAAAATCATTATTTTTGATAGTTTTTTAGGAGATTGCAGGGTGGGCTTTAGCCCACCAAAAAGACCCCTCCCCCTGTGGGGGAGGGGTGGGGGAGAGGGGGAACGCCCTTCAAGAATGAAAAAATGTACGGTTACGCGCTGCGCGATGATGCCCCGCGTTGCACCTTACGGGACATTTTCCAGCTCTGCGCCCACCAGCACCGACGTCATGCTGATGGAACCGCCGACCAGCGCATCGTTGAAAACGCTCACGGCATCACCGGCATCGCGCTGCGCCATGACGTACAGCAACGGCAGATAGTGGTCGGGCGTAGGCACCGATAGCTGCGCCGCTTCGCCAAAACGCTCAAATTCGATGAGCGCTGCCGTGTCATTGTCGGCGATGGCCTGGTTGATGGCATCGCGAAAGGCATACGCCCAGTCGTAGCCCGCGCCAATGTCGTCCATATGGGCGAAGCTGACAGCGCGCAGGTTATGCACAATATCGCCGCTGCCGAGGATAAGCACGCCCTCGTCGCGCAGCGGGCGCAGCCGCCGCGCCAGTGCAAAATGCCAGGCGGCGCTCTGGCGGCGATCGATGCTCATTTGCACCACGGGTATATCGGCATCGGGATAGAGGTATTTCAGCACTGCCCATGCGCCGTGATCAAAACCGCGTGCGGGGTCGATTTGCGCCTCGGCGTCGGCGAGCAATGCCTGCACGCGCGCGGCAAGCGCAGGGCTGCCGGGCGCGGGATATTGCACCTCGCCCAGCGCATCGGGAAAGCCGTGGAAATCGTAGATCATCGGCGGACGGGGAGAGCCTGTCAGACGCAAATCATGGATATACCAATGTGCAGACAGGCAAAGAATAGCCTTGGGTCTGGCAAAGGCGGCCGTGGCGCGGGCAAAGCCGAGGTTGAACGGACTTTGCGGGCGAATCGCGTTCATCGGGCTGCCGTGGCCGACGAAAAGCGCGGGCATGGGAGAAGACATGGTTTTCCTTTTTCTCATAAAAAAGCGTTTAATGTGTATTTTTTACCGAGATAAGCGCTTTTTCGTGGTAAAAAATTATTATATAGCCAAATCAACAAAAAACAGAATGGAGATGTAGGTTGCTTTTATGATGATTTCACTATATTTGATGGTCTTTTGAGGGGTGCAGACTGGGTTTGCGCGCAGCGTGTAACCGGCAAGTCGTTCACGTCTTGCGCTGGGTTATAGCCAAATCAACAAAAAACATAATGAATTTTAGAATGTTGGGGTTCGTGCTACGCACTCACCACCAACCTACGGTTTGGATGTTTTTATGATGATTCCGCTATACGTTGCTACGCAACGCATCCAGCCTACAATTATTGAGCCTGTCTAATGACAGATAGCCGCTTCCCCAAAAAATGGCATAGGGTTCATCGACATGATGCCTGTGATCACCACACATGCAGGCGCTTCTCGGGCGCGATGTACATTTTGTCTTCGGGTTTGACGCCGTATTCGCGGTAGAACGCTTCCATCTGGTTGACGGTGGCGTTGACGCGATATTTGCCCGGCGGATGTTCGTCGGTGAGGTTGGCGATCATGGCGTCGCGGGTGATGACGTTGCGCCAGGCGCGGGCGAAGCTTTCCATCACGGCTTTCTGGTCGATGCCTTCTTTTTCCGCGATGTCGAGGACGACGGTCAGCCCACCCAAGTCGGCCATGATTTCTCCGGTGGAGATTTCGCCGTTGATGTGGTGGCCGGGGGCGACTTCGATGGCGGAGTAGAGGTCGGCGGCCTGTTTCACTTTGTCGCGGAATTTGCCGTAGTCGGCTTCCTGCCACCAGTTGTCGAGGTTGCCGTTTTCGTCGAATTGCGCGCCGGAGCTGTCAAAGGCGTGGGAGATTTCGTGGCCGATGATGGCGCCTATTCCCCCTAAGTTTTCCGCACGGCTCGCGTCCGGCGAGTAGTAGGGCGCTTGCAGGATGGCGGCGGGGAAGACGATTTCGTTTAAGAGCGGGTTGTAGTAGGCGTTGACGGTGTGCGGGTGCATTTGCCATTCGCCACGGTCGGGCGCTTTGTTGAGCTGCGCGATGTTGCGCTCGGCGTCGATGCGTTTCGCGGCGTTGATGGCGTCGATGAGGTTGCCGCCGTCAGCGTAGGGCTTGATGACGAGTTTGGAGTAGTCTTTCCACTGGTCGGGGTAGCCGATTTTCAGGATCAGGGTGTCGAGCTTTTTCTGCGCGCGTTTTTTGGTGTCTTCGCTGAGCCAGTCGAGTTCGCCGATGCGGCGCGCGTAGGTGTCGCGGATGGTGTCGGTCATGGCGATGACGTCGGCTTTGGTTTGCGGCGAGAAGTGTTTTTCGACGTAGATTTTGCCGAGGAGTTCGCCAAGGGTGCTGTCGGTGACGGCGTAGGCGAGTTTGTCGTCGCTGTCCATGTGTTCCATGCCGAGGAAGACGGCGGCGTATTTGACGACGGCGGCCATGAAGTCTTTGGAGAGGTGGGCGCTGTGGTTGCGCAGCACTTTGAGTTCCATGTGCGCTTTCATCGCTTCGAGGTTGGCGTCGGTGGCGAGTACGTTGAGTTTTTTCAGCGCTTCCGGTTCCTGGACGACGATTTTTTTCGCTTTGTCGAGGCCGAGGGCGCGGATGGTGGGCACATAGGCGACGTTGGGAATGAGCGCTTCGATGTCGGCAAGCGTCATTTCGTTGTAGAGGCGGCTGTGATCCTGTTTTTCTTCGACGCTGAGCTGGGCGCTGGCGAGTCGGGTTTCAAAGTCGAGGACGAGTTTGGCTTTGCGTTCGGCTTCTGCGGCGTCATCGCCGGCGAGGACGAGGAGGTCTTGCAGATAGGTTTGGTAGGCGGTGCGCACGCGCGCGGAGTAGTCGTCTTTGCCTTCAAGGTGTTGCTTGTTCAGGCCGATGTCCGGGGCGGCGACGTAGAGAATGTTGGTGCTGCTGTCTTTCTGATCCTGGGCGACGCCGAAGGTGAGCAGCGGTGTGTAGTCGGAGAGGAAGAGCGTTTCTTGCAGTTTGTTGAAGGCTTCGAGGTCTTTGACGGCGCGGATGGCGTCGAGCGTGGCCTGCACGGGTTTGATGCCGAGTTCGTCGCGGGTGTTGAAGTCGAGCGCCATGTTGTAGAAATCAATCACGCGCTTGGCGTCGCTGCCGTCTTCGAGTGTGGCGTAGTTGGCGTTGAGTTCGCTGAAGATGGCCTGGATGGCTTCTTCCGCTTTGTCATTGAGCGCGCTCATGTTGTCCATCGCGGCTTTGTCGATGGTGAGCTTGGTGTTTTTCAGGTAGTCGTAGTTGATGTGGGTGTAGAAGTCGTCCTGAAGACGCGGTTTGTCGGTGATGACATCGGCGACGGGTGCCGGGTTCAGCGGCTTTTCTTCCGCCATGAGCGGCGCCTGGAAGCCGAGCGCGGCAATGACGCCGAGCATGAGGGCAAGCGGTTTCTTTTGCATGATAAAAATTCCATAAACAAAAGCGTTTGATGCGTGTTTTTTACCGCACCAAGCGCTTCATCGTGGTAAAAAATAATTATTTTTACCGATTATTTGCGGCAAGTGGTTTCAACACTGTTGCCATACGGGTCTTCAAACATCAGGAAGGCTTCGCCGCCTTTTTGATGCCACTCGGTGACTTTGCCGAAAAGCCCCTTGTCAGTGCCGTACAGTTCGCCGGAAGCGGCACGCGCCGGGTAGAGCATCGCGGTTTTGTCATCGAGGGTGATGCTCACCTGCTCGCCCTGATAGGCGATGTTCACCGCCAGGCCGTTCTGGCATTCAAAGCGGCCATCGGTGGGCTGCATGTTTTGCTGCGCCATGTCCGGCTTCGCCATGTCGGCGCTTTGTGAAGACTGGCTTTGGCTGCCACCGCAGGCGGCGAGAGCAAGGCAGGCGGGAAGCAGCAATACGAAAGGTTTCATCAGTAACTCCTGTGCTATGGGTGAAAGCGCGGTGCGCCGGCGCATCATAATGGAGACGTCGGGCAAATGGCTAACCATTTTGCAATCGGCGCCGTTTTGCCATCCGCTATAGTGCGCGGCGCCATGCGCAACCGATTTTTCCCAAAGAGCCATTTATGAAACTTCTCCAGACTTCCGCCCTCGTTCTTCTCGCCGGTTTTTCCGCCTCGGCGTTCGCCGCCGACGAAGGCAGCGTCCATTACCAATGCCAGAGCGGCAAAAGCGTGAAAGTGCACTACAAATTCAACGATGAAGGCACGCCGACCTCGGCAAGCGCCAAGCTGAACGGCAAGAGCCGCACCATGCGTTACGACGCTGGCCGTTCCGACGATGTCGAGACCTTCTTCCGCGACAAGAACGGCTACCGCCTCTCTGCGGAAAAGCTCACCGTATTCAACTACCGTCAACAGCCGGTGATGATCACCTCGCCCAACGACAATATCCTTTACAAAGGCTGCATGCCCTCCGCCAAAGCCGCGAAAAACACCAATAAAGACAGCGGCAAGGCCTCCTCCGGCAAAGGCAGCGGCGGCAAGAATCAAAGCGTCGCCTACACCTGCCAGGGCAACCGCCGCCTCAGCGTCAGCTACCGCTTCGATGCGCGCGGCACGCCGCAAAGCGCCACAGCCACCGTCGACGGCAAAGCCGTAACCCTCAATTACGACAGCGTCAATTCCGACGGCGTGGAAAGCTACTTCGTCGGCCAGGGCTACCGCCTCGGCACCGGAGGCATGGATGCCGGCAATTTCCGCAAGACCGCCATTGCCACCCTGACCTCGCCCAACGACGACATCCTCTACAAAAGCTGCACGCCGAACTGATCGGCCACGGCATGAAAAAAACCGCAGTCCGCTGCGGTTTTTTTGTGGGTGCGTGAGGGGTTCTATAGTCAAATCCTTGGTACACGACAAAACTTTTCGGTGGTGTCCTGAAAAGTATGCTGGGTCTTCATTTTCCCTCCCCCGCTTGCGG
>JAUNKJ010000094.1 GCA_030532785.1 Cardiobacteriaceae bacterium | reverse complement strand
AGGCGTGCGCCTTGCAGTCGTCGTAGCCCATGGCTTCGATGGTCTTGGAATAGAGTTCGATTTTGCCGGAGGGCGTACCGAGCGGGTTCAGCACCGGATCGGCGCGGAAATCGGCATAGCGCACCCATTCGTCGCCTGCCTTGTCGCGCGGGTTCTCGAAAACTTTGTTGTCCTGCCAGAATTTCTGGAAGGGCGGCATCACGATGCGCGCCTGGCGCGCGGATTTCTGCGCTTCGTCGTAGAAGTATTTGATCCACTGCATTTCATCACGGCCTTCGCTGTAACCCGCTTCGACGCCGAAGATTTTCGCGAGGTCGAAGAAGACGTCGAAATCGCTTTTCGCCTCGCCCTGCGGTTCGACCACCTGCTTCATCGGCACGATGTGCATGTTGGAGTAATCGCCGCTCATGGAGATGTCGTTGCGTTCGTAGGTGGTGGTAATCGGCAGGACGATGTCGGCGTGTTTCGCGGTCGCCGTCCAGTACGGATCCTGGACGATGATGACTTCCGGCTTCTGCCAGCCCGCACGCAGGCGGTTCAGATCCTGGTGGTGATGGTAGGGGTTGCCGCCGCACCACCAGATCATGCGGATGTGCGGGAATTTGCGGGTTTGCCCGTTGTAGGCATATTCCGCGCCGGGGTTGTGCAGGGCGTCGGAGATGCGCGCCACGGGAATGGCCAAATCCTGGATGCCGCCGCCCATCCAGTCTTCGTTGTTGCCTTCCACCGCCGGGGTGCTGGAAATGCTCGGCAGGACGCCGGCCTTGCGCGTGGGCACGCCGCCGTTGGCGTAATGGTAGGAG
The DNA here is from genome assembly GCA_030532785.1 of Cardiobacteriaceae bacterium. Lineage (GTDB taxonomy): Bacteria > Pseudomonadota > Gammaproteobacteria > Cardiobacteriales > Cardiobacteriaceae > JAUMXB01. The sequence goes on along the minus strand of JAUNKJ010000094.1, from coordinate 7,521 downwards.
AGACCGAAGCCGCCGCCAGGCAGGCCGATCTGCCCGAGGAAGGTGGCAAGGGTCACGAGCATCCAGTGCGCCTGTTCGCCGTGGTGCTGGCGCTGCATGCCCCAGCCCGCCATGAGCATGGTGCGGTTTTCGTGGAAGAGTTTCGCGAGTTCGCGGATTTTTTCGGCGCTGACGCCGCAGATGGCGGCCGCCCATTCCGGGGTTTTTTCTTCGCCGTCTTCCTTGCCGAGGATGTAATCCTGCACCTGTTCAAAGCCGATGCTGTATTTCTTCAGGAATTCCTTGTCGTGCCAGTCCTGTTTGATCAGTTCGTGGCAGATGCCGAGCATCAGCGGCACGTCGGTAGAGGGGTTGACGGCCACCCATTCGCAGCGATCCTTGCCGAGGTATTCGGCGGTTTCCGTCCACGTCGGGTCGATGCTGATGACTTTGATGCCGCTTTCTTTCAGGTTTTTCAGGTATTGGCGTCCCTGGCCGTCGGCGACCGTCCAGGAAATCTGCGAGCAGTTGTAGATGTTCGCGCCCCACAGCACCACGACTTTGCTGTCTTTCAGGACCACTTCCCAGCTTGTCGGCTGTTCGTAGACTTCGAGCGTGCCGACGACGTGCGGCATGATGACTTGCGCCGCGCCGGTGGAGTAATCGCCGAGGTGGCCGACGTAGCCGCCGGTGAGGTTCAAAAAGCGTTGCAGCAGGGTGTGCGCCTTGTGCAGCGAGCCTGCGGAACGCCAGCCGTAAGAGCCTGCGAAGATGCCTTCGCTGCCGTGGGTGTCGCGCACGCGGCGCAGCTGCTTCTCGATGATGTCGTAGGCTTTTTCCCAGGAGACGGGCACGAATTCGTCGTCGCCGCGTTTGCCGTCAGGCTGGCCGGGGTTGTCGAGATTGTCGAGAAAACCTTTGCGGATCATCGGCTTTTCGATGCGCACTTTGTTATGCACCTGATCGGCGACCACGTTTTGCAGCGGGTTATCGCCCAAATCCGATACCGCAGAACCGGAGGAGACGATTTTGCCGTCTTTGACAACCACGGCCAAAGGCCCCCAGTGCGCGGCGGTGATGATGGTCTTGCCGTCGGCGGCGGCCTGGGCAAAGGCGCGCACGCTCATCATCGGCGACAGCAATGCCGCACCGCCGAGAACGCCGCCGGTTTTCAGGAAATTGCGGCGGGAAGAAGAGATGTTGCTCATGGATGACCTCCAGTCATGTCTTTTGCGTGATGTTGCAGATAATAGGTCAGCATCAGTTTGGCGCTGTCGTCCATCGAGGTACGGCTGACCATGCCGTTGACAATCGGCGGCCATTGGTTGGCCAGATAATGCCCTGCGGGGATGACGGCATGGCAGCCGCCGCAATAGGCGTTGTTGAGTTCGTCGCCGTAGTGCCAGAGCGCTTCGGCATCGGCGAGTAGCCCGTCGGCGGCGACCCAGCCGCTGAAGGTGACGGGACGCCACTGGCTGTCGGTATCGGCATCCACGGCATAATCGCCGCCTTCAATGCGGTCAAAGGCGCTCTCTTCGACGATGCCGGTGATGATGCGCTTGCCGCTTTGCGCGTAGATGACTTGCGTCGCGCCCTCCTGCTGGAAGCCGTGCAGGGTGATGGCGCGCATGTCGCCCTCGCTCGCGGTAACCTCCATTTTCGCCGTCGGCAGGATATTGGCGATTTCTGCGGACTTGTCCTTGTCGGCATAAACGGCAATCCTGCCAATGGGATAAAGTACTTTTGCATCCGCAGGCGTTTGTTTGGCCAGTTCCAGCAAATGCTCGGCAGCCTGATTGGCCTCATCGGCGAATTCCGGCGGGAAATGGACGAGGCCACGGTGGCAGTCGATGCAGGTTTCACCGTTTTCCGCCATTTGCGCATGTTTTTCCTGAGCTTTTTCGCTTTGCGAGTAGATGTCCATCGCCTCTCCCGTGTGGCAGCCACGGCAGGTCACGGAATCGTTGGCCTTCATCTGCGCCCAGACGTGTTTCGCCATGTCGCCGCGCTTGGCCTCAAAGGCTTCGTCGTCGGGAATCGTGCCGCGCATTTCGGCGATGAGATCGCCAAGGCCGTCGGTAATCTTGGTTTTCAGATAATTCCAGTCATTGTCATGCGGGATGTGGCAATCGGCACAACCGGCGCGCACCCCGGATTTGTTGAAAAAGTGCGACGACGCCTGCCATTCCTCGTGCGGCTTGCTCATCGAATGGCAGCTCACGCAGAACTCCGTGGTGCTGGTCGCGTGCAGCGACCATTTCATCGCATAAAGCCCTGCCGCACCCAGCACCATGCCGAGCGCAATCAGGGCGAAAACCTTGCCTTTGCGGCTTTGCCGTTTTCTCATGGGGACTCCATTGCCTGATGTTTTCGTTGTGCGCCGCAGTATAGGGGCGCGGATTTGCTAACGCAATTTGTAAAAAATCGATAGCAATTGAGACGAAACCGGTATGCAATAACCCTCAAAAAAAGAAAATCGCCGATATTATCTGTTTTCGTGATACAAACAGCCCCAAAAGACAAACAAAACATCATAAAACATGCAAAAATAGTTATTTTTTACCATTATGAAGCGCTTCCTGCGGTAAAAAATATCTATAAAACATTCACAAATGATAAAAATAACCAAACCATCTGCGCAGCCTGTCTGTGCAGGTTACAATGCCGCCGCCATCCACCCACCGGAGCCCGCATGCTGACCCTCGACGAACTGAACGCCCTGATTGCCGCCGCCTTGCCTGCACGCGAAAAGGGCAGCGAAAGCATTGCCTTGCACGACGCACCGGGGCGCATCCTCGCCGAAGACCTCCTCTCGCCGCTCGCCATTCCCGGCGCGGACGTTTCCGCGATGGACGGTTACGCTTTTTATCACGACGGCAGCACGCGCCTCGCCCTCGCCGGCGAATCCATTGCCGGCAAACCCTTTGCGGGAACCCTGCAAGCAGGCGAATGCGTGCGCATCATGACCGGCGCCGTCGTTCCCGAAGGCGCGGACACGGTGGAAATGCAGGAAAACGTGGCGCGCGAGGGCGATCACATCGTCCTGCAACACCCTGCGAAAACGGGAAAACACATCCGCCGCGCCGGAGAGGAAGTCAAGCCGGGCGACGCCGTGCTTGCCGCCGGGCAAATCCTTTCCGCCGCCGATATTCTCCTCTTGGCCGCCCTCGGCCAGGCGCAAGTCACGGTGCGCAAACGCCTCAAAATCGGCATTTTCTCCACCGGCGACGAACTCGTCGCCCCCGGCGCAGCGCTCACCGCCAGCGGGCAGATTTACGACAGCAACCGCGCGCTGCTGATTGCGCTCTTGCAGGAACTGCCGGTCGACATCATCGACGGCGGCATCGTCCGCGACGACCCGGCTGCCATCAAGCAAACGCTCACCGACATGGGCGCGCATTGCGACGCCATCCTCACCTCGGGCGGCGTCTCCGTCGGCGACTACGATTTCCTCAAAGACGCCGTGGCAGCGCTTGGCGAAATCCAAAGCTACAAAGTGAAAATGAAACCGGGCAAGCCTTTCGTCTTCGGGCGCGTCGGCAACGCCGCCTATTTCGGCCTGCCCGGCAACCCTGTCTCCAGCTTCGTCGGCTTTTCGCGCATCGTGCGCCCGGCGCTGTGGCAAATGGCCGGTGCCGACCCCGCGCCCGCACCGTTCTCCCTCGTCGTGCCACTCGCCGCGCCCGTGCGCAAAGCGCCGGGACGCCAGGACTTCCAGCGCGGCCTCTTGCAGCAGACGGCAAACGGCTGGCAAGTCGCGCCGCAAGGCGCACAGGATTCGCACCGCATCTACGGCCTCGCCCGCGCCAATTGCCTGATCGACCTCGCGGCAGACAGTGGCGACGTCGCCGCAGGCGATGCCGTCACCGTATGGCCGTTCTTCTCCCGTTTCGCCGGAGGTGGCTGATGCTGCTTGATTCTTTCGCGCGCCGCATCGCCTATCTGCGCCTCTCCGTCACCGATTTTTGCAACTACCGTTGCGTCTATTGCCTGCCCGACGGCTACCAGGCCTGCGAAACGAGCGACGAACTGACGCTTGCCGAACTCGCCACCCTCGTCCGCGCCTTTGCCGAATGCGGCACGGAAAAAATCCGCCTCTCCGGCGGCGAACCCACCCTGCGCCGCGACATCGCCGACATCGTCCGCCTCTGCGCAAGCCAACCCGGCATTGCCAAAGTCGCGATCACCAGCAACGGCCACCGCCTCGCGCACATCTACCGCGACCTCGTCGCCGCCGGGATTCACCAATTCAACATCTCCGTTGACAGCTTCCAGCCCGCCACCTTCCACAAAATGACCGGCAAAAACAGCCTCTCGGGCATATTGAACGCCATCGACGCCATGCTCGCCGAGGGCATCCGCATCAAGCTGAACGCCCTGCTCATGCGCGAAACCGCGCAAGCCACCATCGCCGACGGCCTCGAATACGTCAAAACCCGCCCCGTCACCCTGCGCTTCATCGAACTCATGCAAACCGGCGACAACCGCGCCCTCTACGACAAATCGCATATAAGCGCCGACGCGCTCTGCGCGCGGCTTGAACGCGACGGCTGGCAGAAAAAAACGCGCAGCCCGATGGCAGGCCCCGCCATCGAATACCGCCACCCCGACTACGCGGGCGGCATCGGCATCATCGCCCCCTACGACAAAAGCTTCTGCCAAAGCTGCAACCGCCTGCGCGTCACCGCCCGCGGACAAATGCACCTCTGCCTCTTCGACTCGCTCAACTACGACCTGCGCCCGTGGCTTGCCGCAGGCGACGTCGAAGGCGTCAAAACCCGCCTGCACCAACTCATCGCCCACAAACCGGCAGCGCACCAACTGCACCGGCACAACCCCGGCATCATGCGCCATCTCGCGCAAATCGGAGGCTAAATGTCTGACGCCAAAAAACCTTCACAAGCTGACATTCGTTCATTGCGCGGCACGGTACGCTGGGAAGGCGATCTCGATGCCATGCGCCGCGACCAGTATTTTGATAACCCTGAGAAACACCCCATGTCCCACGCCGAAAAAGCCTTTTACCCCCTGAACATCGCGGTACTCACCGTCTCCGACACGCGCACCCTTGCCGAAGACACCTCCGGCCAATACCTCGCAGACGCCCTGCAGGAAGCGGGGCATCATCTCGCCGAACGCGCGCTGCTCACCGACGACAAATACGCCATCCGCGCCAAAGTTGCGGCATGGATTGCCGATCCTGCGGTGCAAGTGGTTTTGATCACCGGCGGCACCGGCTTTTACGGCCGCGACAACACCCCGGAAGCGGTCGCCGTCCTCTTCGACAAAGCCATCGACGGCTTCGGCGAAGCCTTCCGCATGGCCTCCATCGAAGAAATCGGCATGAGCACGATGCAATCGCGCGCGCTCGCCGGCATGGCGAACCGCACCGCCGTTTTTTGCCTCCCCGGCTCCACTGGCGCGTGCAAAACCGGCTGGGAAAAAGTGCTGAAAGACCAGCTTGATTCGCGCACGCGGCCGTGCAATTTCTATCCGCATCTGACGCGCGAAGCGTGAGACGTGCAATCGTAGGGCGGGTGTCAATCCACCATAAAAATGCAAAATATGAATGTTTTTTCTCACAACAAGCGCTTCTTAATGGTAAAAAATGATTATTTTTAGCCATTTTATGACATTGATTATTTATGGTGGGCTGAAGCCCACCCTACAAATGACAATAAACAACCATGAATGAGTATTTGATCATCCTCTGCGGCGGGCGCTCACAACGCATGGGCGAAGACAAGGCGCTGCTCGTCCACGAGGGCGAAACCCTGCTTGCCCGCCATATCCGCCTCGCGCAAGCGGCGGGATTCACGGTATGCGTGGCAAGCGGCGGCACGGATTACCCGCTGCCGCCCGGCGTCATCGCCAGCACCGATGCCCTGCCGGATCGTGAAGGCCCCTTGTCCGCGCTCACCGGCGCACTCGCCGCGCTTCAGGACACGGGCGCGGAAAGCGCTTTGCTGATGCCGGTCGATACCTTGGTCACGCCCGCGCAACTCGCCGCTGCCTTGCCGGAGACGCCCGCGCCCTTCGCCTGCGTGATTGCCGACGGCACGCCGCAGCCGCTCTTTGCCCGCATTGCCCTTGCGCTGCAGCCGCGTCTCGCCGCATGGCTTGCGGACGGCGTGCGCCGCATGATGCCGCTCGCCGCCCTCCCCGGCGTGCGTTATGTGCCGTTGCCCGCCGATTGGCCGCAACCGTTTTCGTTCAACACCCCTGCCGACTGGCAGGCCGCGCAAGGAGAACGCGCATGACTTTTTCCCATCTTGATGCCGACGGCAAGCCGCATATGGTCGATGTCGGCGGCAAAACCGCCACTGTGCGCGAAGCGGTGGCGCGCGCCCGCGTCGTCTTCCCGCCCGACGTCTATGCCGCGCTGCGCGAAGCCGACGGCAACACGCGCAAAGGCTCGATCACCGGCATCGCCCATATCGCGGGCATCGTGGGCGCCAAGCAGACCGCGAACCTCATCCCGCTCTGCCATCCGCTGCCGCTGGATAAAGTCGGCCTCGATTTCGCCTACGATGATGCCGCACGCGCGATGATCATCACCGCCACCTGCCGCGTCACCCACAAAACCGGGGTGGAAATGGAAGCGCTCACTGCCGCGAGCGTCGCCGCACTCACCGTCTACGACATGACCAAGGCGATGAGCCACGAGATTGTCATCGAACGCATTGAATTGCTGGGCAAAAGCGGCGGCAAACGGGATTTCACAAAATCGTGAAAAACAGTTGATTTTTACCATCATGAAGCGCTTACAATGAGAAAATTTCCCAACATAAGCGCTTATCAATGAGAAATTTTCTCACAAGGACATTTATGACCCTCACCATTCTCTATTTCGCCCAGCTTGCCGAAGAAAGCGGCATGGCACGGGAAACCTTCCACGGCGACGTTGCCGACCTCGCCGCCCTCTACGCCGCGCTGCGCGCGCAGCACGGCTTTGCCCTCGCGCAAAGCCAGCTTCGCGTCGCACGCAACCAAAGCTTTGCCGCGTGGACGGACGCCCCTGCCGACGGCGACGAAATCGCCTTCATCCCGCCGGTATCGGGAGGCTGAGATGTCGTTCATTATCACCGACGCGCCGATCGACACCGCCCGCGCGCGCCAAGCGCTGCTGCGCCGGAGCGCTGGCGGCTACGCCAGTTTTGAAGGCTGGGTGCGCGACCATCACGCGGGCAAGGCCGTGGACAAACTCATCTACAGCGCCTACACCGAAATGGCGGAAAAAGAAGGCCGCCGCATCATCGCCGACGCCGTGGCGCGCTTTGACATCGAAGCCGCCGCCTGCATTCACCGCATCGGCGAACTCGCGATCGGCGACATGGCAGTCTGGGTCGGCGTTTCCGCCGGACATCGCGGCGCGGCGTTCGACGCCTGCCGCTACATCATCGACACCATCAAGGGCGACGTGCCGATCTGGAAACACGAGTTCTACGCCGACGGCAGCCGCGCCTGGGTACTCAATCATCACTGCTGTTATAGCTAACGCCGCATATACTGGCATAATATACCTGTTCAACTTCAAGAGGA
>JAUNKJ010000093.1 GCA_030532785.1 Cardiobacteriaceae bacterium | reverse complement strand
GTTGCTTTGTTTGAAGTTCGTTGCATACAAATCTGAATTGTCAACACGCCCTAACTTTCTCGTCCTTCGGACGAGCTGGCAAAGCCAGTCGCCCCGCAAGCGGGGGAGGGAAAATGAAGACCCAGCATACTTTTCAGGACACCACCTAATGTTTTTATGATGATTTCGCTATAGCGGTTTGTATGGGCATAAAAAAACGCCACTTGGGGTGGCGTTTTTTGTGGGTTGTGCAGGGCGCGGGTTTATTTGAAGGGGAGTTTGCCCATGGGCAGGGGGCCTCGGCGTTGCAGCATTTTCGCGAGTTTGCCGGTGCGGAATTTTTTCATTTGCCGCTGCATTTCCATGAATTGTTTGAGGAGGCGGTTGACGTCTTGTACTTCAAGGCCGCAGCCGGCGGCGATGCGCCGTTTGCGCGAGCCTTTGATGATGTCGGGGTTTTTGCGTTCCGCCGGGGTCATGGAGAGGATGATGGCTTCCTGTTGTTTGATTTTTTTGGGCGAGAGGTGCTGGTTTTTGATGTCTTGCGGGATGCTGCCCATGCCGGGGATGCGTTCGAGCATTTTGTCCATGTCGATTTGCAGCATTTGGTGGAGTTGTTCGCGGAAGTCGTCGAGGTCGAAGGTTTGCCCGCGTGCCATTTTTTTCGCGAGTTTTTTCGCTTTTTCTTCGTCGACTTGGTGTTCGAGGTCTTCGATGAGGCTTAGGACGTCGCCCATGCCGAGGATGCGCGAGGCGATGCGTTCGGGGTGGAAGGCTTCGAGGGCGTCGGTTTTTTCGCCGACGCCTAAGAATTTGATGGGTTTGCCGGTGATGTGGCGGATGGAGAGGGCGGCACCGCCACGGGCGTCGCCGTCGATTTTGGAGAGGATGACGCCGGTGAGCGGCAGGGCGTCGTGGAAGGCTTTGGCGGTGTTGGCGGCGTCCTGGCCGGTCATGCTGTCGACGACGAAGAGGGTTTCGATGGGGTTGGCGAGGGTGTGGATGCGCCGGATTTCGTCCATGAGTTCGGCGTCGATGTGGAGGCGGCCGGCGGTGTCGATGATGAGGACGTCGAAGAATTGTTTTTTGGCGTGGTCAAGGGCGCGGCTGACGATGGCGTCGGGCGCTTCGTCGCGGCTGGAGGGGATGAAGGTGGCGCCGACTTGTTCTGCGAGGGTTTTGAGCTGTTCGATGGCGGCGGGGCGGTAGATGTCGGCGGAGACGAGGGCGACTTTTTTCTTGTCGTGGATGAGTTTGCGCGCGAGTTTGGCGGCGGAGGTGGTTTTGCCGGAGCCCTGGAGGCCGGCCATGAGGATGACGGCGGGGGGCTGGGTGGCGAGGTTGAGGCTTGCGTTTTCTTCGCCCATGATGCGGGTGAGTTCGCCCTGGACGATTTTGATGAAGTGTTGGTCGGGCGAGAGTTTGGCGCTGACTTCCTGGCCGACGGCGGCGGTTTTGATGGCTTCGACGACGTCTTTGACGACGGGCAGCGCGACGTCGGCTTCGATCAAGGCCATGCGCACTTCGCGCAGGGCTTCCTGGATGTTTTCTTCGGTGATGCGGCTTTGACCTTTGAGTTTTTTGACGGTGGCCTGCAAGCGCGCGGAGAGGTTTTCAAACATGGGCTGGCGTCCTTATCGGCGTAAAGTGTTGTATTATACCTGTAAGTTTTTCAATCTTGCAGGAAAGTCTATGCAGCTTTGGCTGCCTGTTGTTGTCGCCGCCGGTTATTTGCTTTGTGCGGCGTTGTTTTTCAGGGTTTATCGCGAGAAGTTGCATCCGTTGTTTGCGCTGGGGGTGTTGGTGCTGGTGTGCCAGGGGCATGCGTTGGTGCTGATCCGTTCGGTGCGGGCGGGGGAGGCGCTGAATCTTTCCGTGTTCAATGTGGTGTCGATTTATGCCTGGGCGATTGCTGTGGTGGCGTTTTTCGGGCTGTGGCGGCGCGCGGAGGCGTTGCCGGGGGTGCTGATTGCGCTGATCAATGCGTTGTGTGTGTTGCTGCCGGTGTTTTTCGTGAGCGAGAAGCCGTTTCTCGCGGCGCTGTCGGCGGGGATGAAGTTGCATATTCTGTTGTCGGTGGCGGCGTGGTCGGTGCTGTCGCTGGCGTTTGTCCATGCGCTGCTCTATGCCTGGGTGTTTCAGTCGCTGAAGCGCAAGCGGCTTGCGGGCGGTGCGCCGATTGCGCTGGTGGGCATCGAGCGGGTGATGATGGTGATGACGGCGATTGGCGCGGCGTTGCTTTCGGCGTCTTTGCTGTCGGGCTGGATGTATGTGGAGGATTTGTTCGCCCAGCATTTGTGGCACAAGACGGTGCTGACGATGCTTTCGTGGCTGGTGTTGCTGTGGACGCTGTTTGTCTGGCTGGTGCGCCGCGAGCGCGGGATGCGTCTCGCGTACCGTTTGATGATGGCGTATGCCCTGTTGCTCGCGGGGTATGTGCTGAGCAATGTGGTGTTGCAGTTTGTGATTCGATAAGAGGTGTTTGTGGACGCGATTCCCTTGTGGGTGCTGATTCTTGCCTTGGTGGTCTGTCTGATGATGTCGGCGTTTTTTTCGTCGTCGGAGACGTCGATGATGTCGATCAACCGCTACCGTCTGAAGCATCAGGTGGAGGCGGGCAAACCGGCGGCAAAGCGCGTCGCCCACTTGCTGAAACGCCCGGATCGCCTGCTTGGTTCGATTCTCCTCGGCAACAATTTCGTCAATATCGCCGCTACCTCGCTCGCGACCATTATCGGCATCCGTCTTTACGGCGATGTCGGCGTATTGCTCGCGACCATCATCCTCACCGTCATTGTGCTGATTTTCGCGGAGGTGATGCCGAAGACGCTTGCCGCCATCTATTCCGAGCGCCTGGCGCTCGCGGTATCGTTGCCGTTGCAATGGATTGTGCGCATTTTTTATCCGGTGGTCGGCGTCATCAATCTTTTCGTGTCGCTGCTCCTGCGCCCCTTCGGCCTGCGCACCGGCGAAAGCGGCGATGACGCGATTACCGACGAAGAGCTGAAAACCTTGGTGCAAAGCTCGGCAGTGCATTCAATTGCGCCGGAGCGTCAGGATATGCTGATGGGCGTGCTTGAACTCGAAGACGTGTCCGTGGATGAAGCCATGATCCCGCGCAAGGAAATCGAGGGCGTGGATTTCGCAGATGAATGGGACGACATCCTCAAACAGATATTGAACAGCCGCCACGGCCGTCTCGTCGCCTACCGCGACCACATCGACAAAGTCATTGGTATGCTGCACCTGCGCGATGTCATCGGACTTTTTCATGAAAACCGCCTGAGCAAAAACGCCCTGCAAAAAGTGCTGCGCCCTTGCGTCTTCGTGCCCGAAGGCACACCGCTGCGCCAACAACTCCTGCAATTTCAGGCGCAACGCGTGCGCAGCGGCCTGGTCGTCGATGAATACGGCGACATCCAGGGATTGATTACGCTGGAAGACATCCTCACCCACATCGTCGGCGACGTCGTCTCCGAACACGACGAAGACGAACCGCCGGAAATCGTGCAACGCGGCGACAACCTCTACGACGTCGAAGGCAGCATCAGCCTGCGTTCCCTCAACCGCGAACTGGGGCTGAAATTGCCGCTCGACGGCCCCAACACCCTGAACGGCCTCATCATCGAAACGCTGGGCAACTTCCCGGAAACCGGCACCGAAGTGGCGCTGCCCGGCTGCATGGTACGGGTATTGAGCTTCGACAGCGGCGTGATCGGCCATGCCGAAGTGCAAGTACTGGCGGAAGAAGCGTAAAACATAAAAATGCTAAAAATAGTGATTTTTTACCATAATAAAGCGCTTATGGTGAGAAAATTTATCATGCAAAGCGCTTGTTGGTGAGAAAAAATACCATCATTTGTTTGGGTGGGTGTCAACCCGCCATCGCGCCGCGATTTCACCCCGGCGCATACCGCCACATCGCAAACCGCATGGGCTTACGGCCATCCTGCAAAAGCGTGGGGTGTGGATCGGAACCCACCCTGCGGTTTTGGGGATTGATTCTCCTGCGGAGTGCGTGGTGCGTATCGTCGGCAATGTTGCTTACCGGGTTTTCCATGTGGTGCTGTGCTATATTGCTAACGGTTTTTTCATTATTTTGTTATTTATGGATTCAGATTATTTTGCCGCGCTGGCATCGCATCCCCTGTTTGCCCATATGCCGGAAGAGACTCGTGGCCTGATTTTGCGGGCGGCGCGGCCGCTGAAGCTGGATGCCAACCGTTTTGTGTTCCAGCAGGGCGGCAAGGCGGAGTATTTTTATCTGGTGGTGTCGGGCAAGGTGCGGCTGTTTTTCAGTTCGCCGGATGGCAAGGAGAAGACGGTGCGTTTTTTCGAGCAGGGCAGGATTTTTGCCGAGGCGTTGATGTTCATGCAGCGGGAGACGTATCCGGCGAATGCGATGACGGTGGAGCCGAGTGTGTTGCTGCCTGTTCGCAATGAGGCTTACCGCAATGCGTTGCTGGAAAATCCTGCTGTGGCGTTTCAGATGCTGGGGCGGCTGTCCGAGCATTTGCATGCGATCAGCCGTCAGGTGGAGATGCTGAGTGTGTTTGATGCGGGGACGCGGGTGCTGACGTTTCTCAGCCAGCATTTGCCGCCGGATGCCGCGCCGGGGAGTTGTTATCCGCAGCCGATGTCGAAGAAGGCGCTGGCGGAGTATTTGGCGATTCGTCCGGAGACGTTGTCGCGTTTGCTCAAGCAGTTTGAGCAGGCGGGGTATTTGCGCTGGAAGCAGGATGTGATTACGGTGGATGTCTGGCCGTTGCCGGTGTGAGGTTGGGGGAGTTTTCAGGGTTTGGGAAGGGTATTGAAATCTTGAGGGTTTTGTCGCTGCGCGAATTTCTCTATCCCCCTCTCTGCTCCGCAGCTCTTCGAGTCCCCAACCCCTCCCCCTCGAGGGGGAGGGGCTTTAGTTTGCTGCTTTGTTTGAAGTTCATTGTATGAGCATCTAAATGGTTAACCGTCTCTGAACCCCGCGCTTCGTGCGGGGTTTTTGTTTGTCATCGCTATTGGACGTGCCGGTTGATGACGTTTGCCATGACGTCGTCTTTGACTTGGTAGGCGAAGCGTTCGAGCATGGTGCGTTCGGGGGAGAGGAGGTAGACGAGTGCGCTGTGGTAGACGCTGTATTTTTCCGGGAGGTTGGGCGGTTCGACGTCTTTGCCGTCGGCGCGGAAGCCGAAGGTGGCACCGTAGCGTTTGCCGAGGGCTTTGAGTTCGCTGTAGTCGCCGGTAAGGCCGATGAAGTCCGGATGGAAGTGGCGGACGTAGTTGGCGATTTGTTCGGGGGTTTCAAAGCCGGTGTCGATGCTGATGAAGATGACTTGCACTTTTTCCGGGTGGTCGAGTTTTTTCACGACTTTGGAGAGTTCGTAGAGGGTAAGCGGGCAGATGTCGGGGCAGGAGGTGTAGCCGAAGGTGAGGAGGAGGTATTTGTCGGCGAAGTCGCTGTCGCGGACGGTGCCGTGTTCGCTTTGCAGGGTGAAGCGGTAGTCGGGTGCGGCATGGGCAATGCCGGTGGCAAATGCGGTAAGGAGAAGGATTTTTTTTAGCCAGTTCATGGGGCGCTCCTTTAGTGGCAATCGAGCAGGTCTTCGTCGCCGATGTCGGCGAAGCGGTAGAGGCGGCTTTTGGCGATGTTTTGCAGGACGGTTTTGGCGCTTTGTTCGTCGGGGTAGGCGGTCCAGGTGGCGAGTGAGAGGGGGTTGTTTTCATCAGGCGGGAGGAGGACGAACCAGGCGTCCTGCACGTTGACCCATTGCCAGGGTTCGGCGCTGTTGCCGTGGGCGTCGGCGGTGGAGGCGTAGGCGGTCATGGGGCGGGTGGCGGTTTCCGGCAGGCGCATGTAGACCATCATGTTGGCGATGCTGCCGAACCAGAGGGGGTCGCTGCCGTCGGCGAAATGGATTTGCCCTTTGTGGCCGTCGGTTTCAAGCGCCGCCATGTGTGAGAGGGGGTCGACGGCGCTGTCGGGGATGTCGGCGATGGCGGGCGGCGGGGCTTTGCTCTCGGGTTGGTCGCAGGCGGCAAGCACGAGGGCGGCGGCGAGGATGAGGGTTTTGAGTAGGGGAGACATAGTTGTTCCATTTTTTTGGTTAACGATTTTAGGGGCTGTTGACATTTCGTGGCGGGAAGTTTGCAAGGATTAGAAAAAGTAACGAAATATTGAAGGGTTAACAGATGTAAAAGATGTGGAAAGCCTTGTTTCTGCCCTCACCCCAACCCCTCTCCCACGGGAGAGGGGCCTTTGTAACGTGCTTTCAATCAGGTGAAGAGTTTTTCCGTGTGCAGAGTTTTCATATAAAAATATAGTGTTTTTTTACCACCACAAAGCGCTTAACGTGAGAAATTTTCTCACCGTAAGCGCTTCGTAATGAGAAATTTTATCATCACAAGGCTTTGCGCTGGAAGCGGAGGATGGCGAGGGCGAGCGGCAGGATGATCCACAGCGCCAGCGACAGGATGAGCAAGGGGGGCGACAGTGCGGCGCTGTGGCCGACGTTGAGCATCCCGGCGACGTGGGCGTTGTCGCCGCTGCCGAGGTTGAGCAGGCGGTAGCTGTCGGCGGGGTTTGCCCAGAGCAGCCAGGAGAGGGTTTTTTCGCCGATGATGCGGCCTTTGTCGAGGATGAGGGCGCTGAGGAGGGCGATGTCGTAGATGAGGACGAAGAAGAGCCATGCGCCGATGGCCATGCCGGCGGCGCGGGCGCGTTCGCGGGCGAGGGCGGAGATGAGGTAGCCGATGGCGAGGAAGGCGCAGCCGAGGGCGAGGGTGCTGAGGGTCATGGTGAGGTAGGGCCGCCAGAGGTTCCAGGAGAGGTTGAGGTTTTTGTGCTGGAGGAGCAGGGCTGCGGCGGCGATGGCGTAGGCGGCGAGGGTGGCGGTGGCGAGGATCAGGCTTTGCCCCAGGTATTTGCCGAGGACGACTTGCCAGCGCGACAGCGGGTAGGAGAGGAGGAGGAGCATGGTGCCGTTTTCGCTTTCGCCGACGATGGTGTCGTAGGCGAGGAGCAGGGCGATGAGCGGCAGGAGGAAGATGTTGAGGCTGGCGAGGCTGACGATGGTGATGGCAATGGGGCTGGCTTTGGTTTCGCCGACGGGGGCGCTGCCGAGGAAGACGAGGCTGAGGGCAAAGAGGGCGAGGAGGATGGTTATCGCCAGTACCCAGCGGTTGCGGATGCCGTCTTTGTATTCTTTGCGGGCGAGGGTGAAAAGGGTGTTCATGCGGCGGCCTCCGGGGTGTCGCGCTGCAAAAAGGCGGCGTAGAGGTCATCCAGCGTGGGCGGGAGGATGTCGAGGTCGCGCGGGGTGCAGTGGGCGTAAAGCTCTGCGATGGCGGCGCTTTTTTCCGATTGGCTGACGCTGCGCCGCCATTGGCCGGCGCCGTTGGCCTGCCACGGTTCGGGCAGGGGGTGGTCGGTGATGGCGAGCAGGGTGGTGGGGAGTTCGGCTTGCGCGCGCAGCTCGGTGAGCGTGCCGTCTGCCATTTTGTGGCCGTGTTTCAGGATGACGATGCGCTCCACCTGGCCGACGAGTTCGGCAAGGGCGTGGGTGGAGAGGAGGATGCTGGCACCGCGTGCGCGCAATTGTGCCAGCAAATCATAGAATTGCTGGCGCGAGGCGGGGTCGAGCCCGGTGGTGGGTTCGTCGAGAAAGAGGATGTTGGGGTCGCCGAGGAGCGCCTGCGCCAGCGCCAGACGTTGGCGCATCCCTTTGGAGTAGGTGCCGACGCGGCGTTTGGCGGCATCGGCAATGCCGACGAGGGCGAGCAGATCGTGGTTGCCACGGGTCGGAACTTTTTTCAGTTTGGCGAAAAAGTCGAGCGTTTCCAATGCATTCAATGCCGGGTAGAGGGAGACGATTTCCGGCAGATAGCCGAGGCGCTGGCGCACGGTGTAGTCGCGCGGGGATTGGCCGTGGATGCGGATAGTGCCCTGGCTGGGGGCGAGCAGGCCGAGCATCATTTTGATCAGGGTGGATTTGCCTGCGCCGTTGTGTCCGGCGAGCGCGATGCATTCGCCCTGGGCAACGGTGAGTTGCACATCGCTGACGGCGCGGAGGTTTTTAAAGGTTTTGCTGAGGTGTTCGAGGTGGATGGCGGGGGTGTTCATGGGGTTCTCAAATTTGCTCGGGGTGTAGGGTGGGCTTTAGCCCACCATAACGCACAACATCAAAAAGACAACAATGGCTTACGCCACGGTGGGCTGAAGCCCACCCTACGTTTTCACATTTCATGTTCTGTAACCGGCGGTTGCATCAGGGGATGGGGGTCGCTGACGCCGCCGGGCATGAGGCCGGGGAATTGTTGCTGGGTGTATTTGAGGACTTGTGCGGCGGGGCTGGCCAGGAGGAGTTTGGCCGACGGCGCGCGCCAGAGGATTTGGTCCATCATGTTGTTGGGTTTGTAGGGGGTGTCGGCGATGCCGTCGCCGTTCAAGT
>JAUNKJ010000092.1 GCA_030532785.1 Cardiobacteriaceae bacterium | reverse complement strand
TGGACAGTTTGTTTTGCGAGTATTCCTTGTGACAATAATTAGAGCGTTGGCTATAATTCATCAAAAATAGTGATTTTTTACCACATAAAAGCGCTTATCGTGAGAAAATTTTGCACGATAAGCGCTTCTTAATGAGAAAATTTCCCATTTTGTCTGTTTTCAGTCTTTTTCGAACTGGTAGAGGAAGTCGATGGCGGTGCTGTCGCCGCTGGCGCTGATTTCCATGCTCATGCGTTTGTTGAACTGGTAGCGGGCGAGGAATTCGGTGAGGCCGGTGAAGAAGCTGCTGCGCATGCCGACGTAGATGTCTTCGCTCAAGTTTTTCCCGGCTTTGAGGCCGGTTACGCCGAGGTCGAAGACGTCGAGGCCGGTTTTTTCCGCAAGGTCGTCGGGGAAGACGCCTTTGAGGCCGATGCTGGCGGCGGTTTGCATGAGGGCTTCGCTGTCCATGGCGCCGTCGGGCGCGCGGCCGAAGAGGAGGTAGGAGAGGATGGCGGAGTCGGGCATGGCGGGGTCGGCGGTGAGGTCGAGGCGCAGGTTTTGCGCGGTGCCGCTGATGCGCGCGCCGACGTCGACGTCGTCCACTTCGCGCAGGGCGAGGACTTCCACGCTGGGGTTGGCGATGTTGCCGCCGGAGAAGGTGGCGCGGCCGCGTTTGATGTTGAGTTCCTGGCCGTAGAGTTCGTAGTGGCCGCTGGCGACTTCGATGCTGCCACGGGCGCTCACCGGGCGGCCAGGGCGGATGGCGATGTCGATGCCGCCGATGAGGCGGATTTTCATGTCTTTGTTGGCAAAGTAGACTTTGTCGCCGAGGCGCACGGCGATGTCGACGCGAAGCGGGGCTTGCGCGGGCGGGGCGATGATTTCGCCACCCGCCGGGGTGTCGGCTGTGACGATGATGACGTCTTCGGAGATGCTTTCGCCGCCGGAGGTGTCGGGGATGTCGATGCGCGCTTCGGGGACGTTGACTTGGCCTTTGACCACGATGCCGTGGTCCGGGTCAATGTTGATGTCGAACTTTGGGGAGAGGAGTACCCGCATGGTTTTGGAGTCGGCGACGAGCATGCGTTCGCCGGCGAGGGTCATGTCCATTTTCACCGGGTTCAGGTGCAGCGCGCCGTTGGCGTTGAGGTGGCCTTCGGGGGTGCCGATTTTGCCGTGGATGTCGATGCGGCCGCTGCGTTCGGCTTTGAGTTCGAGGCGGATGTCGCGCAGGTCGGTGGCGTATTCGGGGATTTTCACGACGCCGCCGTCCATGACGATTTGCCCGCTGACCACGGGTTTGGCGGCGTTGCCGCCGATTTGCAGGCTGCCGTTGACTTTGCCCTGCATGTCGCTGACTTTGGGGACGAGGTAGGCGAAGCGGCCGATGTCGGGGATGTTGATTTGCACTTGGCCGTCGAGGTTGAGGTTCTGGTAGTCGCGGATGATGAGCGCGCCTTGGACGGTGCCGCTGTCGGCGAGGTCGAGGGTGAGGCGGCTGCGTGCTTCGTTGCCGGTGAAGGCGCTTTCCAGCACGCTTTCGCGCAGGGTGAGGTTGATCGGTGCCTGGCCGCGCGGGCGGATGAGGATGCGGCCGGGGGCGAGGCGGAGGTTGGCGTCGCCAAGGAGTTTGCCGGCGGCGTCGATGCGCACCTGGCCTTTGCCGCTGAGCGCGGTGTCGAGTTTGAGGGTTTCGGGAATGAAGGCGGCGAAGCTTTTGGGGTCGATTTTGCCGATGTCGTAGGTGAGCAGGGTGGCGTTTTCGTGTTGCAGGGTGAGGCAAAGCGCGGAATATTTGTCGGCGAGGCAGAAGTCTTTGAGGTTGACGGCTTTGGGCGAGGCGGCGAGCGCGGCCGGTTTCTGCAAGGCCCATTCGAGGCCGTGGCCGTTCACTTGCAGGCGCTGCACAGTGCCGCGCCAGCTGTCGAGGCTCTCCAGCCCACCCTGGGCGGCGAGATCGAGGTTGACGCTGCCGCCTTTGCTGCTCGCGCGCAGGGTGTGGGCGTCGAAGCGTCCTGCCGTTTCCAGCTGCACTTCCGTCCATTCCTGTCCGCCCGCGCGCAATTTGCCGAGGACGATGCGGTTGTTGAGCGCGCCGCCTTTTTGCAGGCTGCTGTCGAGTTTGGCGTCGAGGCTTGCGAGTTGGGTGTCGGCAAAGGCGAGGTTGCTGCCTTTGAGTTCGGCCTGCACGCGCGGCGCGTTGGGCTTGCCCTGGATGTGTCCCTTGCCGTTCAGGCTGCCGCGCAGCTCGGGATGGAAGGCGGCGAGGCTTTTGCCGTTGATGTCGAAGCGGATGTCGAGGGTGTCGCCCTGCACATGGCCGTCGACAACAACGCGGTTGCCGCCGACGTCAAACGCGACGTCATCAAGGAGGAGTTTGTCGCCCTGCATGGAGACGTTGCCCTTGCCGTCGAGTTTTTGCCCCTGCCAATTGCCGCCGAGTTTGTCGAGGCGGTTGTCCATTTGCAGTTTGCCGTCGGCAAAGCTGCCTTTGGCAAGGATGACGGCATCGACCTTGCCGTGGAGATTGTCGATATAGCCTTGCGGCTCGATGCCTTTGGCGTCGGCGCGGATGTTCCATTGGATATCGGGCAGGAATGCCACTTCGCCAGTGGCCTTGAGTTGCCCGTTGAGGGTTTGTACGTCGAGGGCAATATCGCTGGCCTTGCCGCTGCCTTCTGCAAGCAGGATGCGGCTGGCGCCCTTGGCCTGCAGGGGCGGGAAATCGCGCCCCTGCGCCTTGGCGTCGAGCTGCACGGCAATATCCTGCCAGCGTCCCTCGGCGTGCAGCTTGCCGCTGGCGCTGTCCACAATGGCCTCGCCGCCATCCAGGATTTGCAAATCGCGCCAGTCGGCGGTGATGTCGAGTTGCGGATCGGTGATGTCGCCGCGCACCTGTCCCTGGGCGCGAATCTTGCCGCGAATGACGGGCAGCAGGCGTTCGAGTTTGTCCGCTTCGACCTGTACCTGCAAATCGGCGTTGTCCGTGCCGATCTGGCCGCTTGCCTGCACGCGGTTGCCCGCAAGTTCGAGGCGCAAATCGTCAACCGCCATTTGCTGGCCGTCGATGGCAAGCTGCCCCTGGCCGCTGATGGGGTGGCGCTGCCATTGCCCCGCCAGTTGGTGAATGGCGAGGTCAGCCTTGAGGGCGTTGTCCCAGCGGCCGCTACTTTCGATGTCGGCGTTGAGTTGCAGATCGAGGTCGTCGCGGAAACGGCGTCCGTCCACGTCCTTGACGCGCAGCCGCGCTTCCCACGCCAGCGCGTCGGCGAAGGTGAAGCGCCCTTGCAACGCCGCTTCGCCACCGAGCGCTTTGAGTGCGAGATCAATGTTGTCAATGCTGTCGCTGCCGAGGGTGGCGGAAAGATCGATTTGCGCGGGGGGAATGTCCGCGCCCGCAACGTCGCCCGTCAATTGCAGTTGCAGGGCGTCAAACGGCCCTTGCAGGCTGAGGTTGCCGCCCGTGGATTGCACGCGTTCGCCATAACCGAGGCGCTGCCATTGGCCGGTAAGGCGCAGCGTTTTTCCGCCGAGATCGATGTCGCCGCGCAATTCGGCGTCGGCATCAATGCCGCCCGCGCTTTGCAGGCGCAGCAGCGGCTTGAGGGCGCTGCCGGAAAGGTCGAGTGTGACGTCAGTTGCCGCCATTTCGGGCAAGCGCAAGGTGCCTGCACCGTGCAGGGTGAGCGGGTAATCGCCCCAGAAGCGCGCCTCGCCTTGCAGGGTGCCGTCGAATTGGGTCATTTGCGTTTGCAGCGCCAGTTGCAGGCGGTCGCCCTCCTGCCAGGCAGCGCTCAAGCGCGCCTCGTCGATATGGGTGATTTCCCTGTCATCGATGTGTACGGCAACATCTTGCAGCAGCGCTTCATCAAGCACGATATCGAGCGGCAAATGGATGTGCGGCAGTGCTTGCAGCGCTGCACTTTCTGCGGTGTCAGGCGGGTTTTCTCCGCCGGGAATGCGGATGTCCGCCGCCTTGAGGGCAAGGGTGCGGATATGCGCCTGCCGCGAAAAAAGCGCTTGCCAGTCGAGATCGAGTTCGGCTTCACCCAGACGGATGTCGAGGCCATTGCCATCGCGGATGTGCAGATTTTCCCAGCGCTGTTTACCGAGGAAATGGCCTTGCAGCTTGTCGTATTCGAGGGTGAGCGGAGTCAGGCGGTTGATGAGCGGCGGCAGGTGGCGGTAGCCGCTGTCGGTACCGAGAAAAAACCAGAGGGCGGCAATGGCCAGTGCCAGCACGATAAAAACAGTACCCAGCGTCCATTTGCACAGACGCCAGAGCAGGCGGAGAAAAGAGGTCATCGATTAAAGGTCCAGTTCGGCACCGACCGTGAGGTGGATGCGGTATTTGTCGCCGTAGTCCTTGTTGAAGCCGTGTCCCACATCGAGCTTGATGGGACCCACCGGCGAGCGCCAATGCACCCCGGCACCGGCACCGATTTTCATGTCGAAATCGTGCACAAAGGCATCGCCGGCGTCGATAAAGGCGGCGGCCGCCCAATCATCCTTGAAATAGTATTCGTATTCGAGGCTGCCCACCGCGAGATAACGCCCGCCGATATTGTTGCCCTTGGCGTCGCGCTCGCCAATGCTTTCATAGGCATAGCCGCGAATGCTGCGGTCGCCACCGGCGAAGTAGCGCAGGCTCGGCGGCAGGCGGTGGAAATCGTCTGTCCAGGTCGCGCCGGTGTTCAGGCGGCCAACGATACGGTTCTTGCTGTCGAAGCTGTGGATGTAACGCGCGGCGGCATTGGTTTGCACGAAGGAGACGTCAGACAGCACGCCTTCTGCCGCGCCCAGCACTTCCACCCGCCCCTGAAAACCGGATTCGGGATTGAGGCGGTTGCTGGTCGAGGTGTATGTCCATTGCGCGCGCGGGGTGAGGAGGAGCACTTTGTCGCTGTCTTCACCGATGGTGAAATCTTCCCAGTTCGCTTCGAGGGCGTAGCGGTGTTCCCAGTTGCCGTCGCGGAAGTTGTAACCGCCCCCGGCGAAGGCGCGGGTGGTTTTGTATTTGTCGTCCTTGCGCAGGCCGCCGAAGCGGAAGTAATAGTAGTCGGTGGTGGGGTTGGCAGCGGGAATGCGGTAGATATTGTCGAGGTGGCTGTCTTTTTTCGAGAGATAGAGGCTGCTGGAGAAGGTATGCCCCTTGCGGTTGACCCAGCGCCAGTCAAAATCGGCCTTGCCGCGCACGCCGGTGTCGGTGGAATAGCCAACGCCGAGCGCGTAGCGCCGGTTCTTGTTCATGGTGAGCTGCGCTTCTACCGGCACGGTTTTGCCACCGGCCTGTGGCTCGCCGCCGACGAGCGCCTGTTTGAAATAACCGCTGCCTTGCAAATCCTGTTGCAGGGCGGCAACGTCGGACGCGAGGTAAGGCTGGCCGGGGTCAAAGCTCACGAAGCGCTGCAACAGTTCCTCATCCAGCGGCACGCTGCTGAAGGCGACATCGCCGAAGGTGTAGCGCTCGCCCGACTGGTAGGCGAGCTGCACGGCGGCGCGGTTGGTGTCGGGGTTGACGGTCACGGTGCTGCGCTCAAACTTGCCGTCGAAATACCCTCTGGCACCGGCGAGAGCGACAAAGCGCGCCTTGTAGGTTTCGTAGGTTTTGTGGCTGAGCACATCGCCTTTCTTGAAGGGATTTTCCGCGAGCAGCTTTTGGTATTCCGGGTCAGACTGCGCCGCGCCGCTGACGCTGACTGATACTTCGTCAATCATCACCGGCTGCTGCAAATCCACCTGGTAACGCACATGGAGCTGGTCGCCCTTGCGCTCGCGGCTCGCTTCCACCCGCACATTGTAATAACCGAATGGCTGCTGCGAACGGGCAATTTCTTCCTTGCCGCTTTCAATCAAATAATCGACATAATCCGGCTGGCGTATGGTTTCGCCCTTGCTTTTCATCAAGGTGAGAAAGATTTCCGCATTCTTCAATTGCTCGCCTTGCGCAATGCCGGCAATATCGATGGCGGCAATGGTCAGCCCTTCCAGATTCGCCGCGTTGTCCGCCACGGGCGCTGCTTCCTTGCGAATGGCCACTTCGGCAGGCACCGGCGCATTCTGCGCCAAGGCGATTTGGCAGCAGCACAAGAGAGAAAATGCGAGGAGCGGTTTCGGTTGCATCATTTCATCCTGAGTCGTAATTGCCGAAAATTGATTCCCATGGCATAAAGCGCCGCCGCGAATGTTATCACACCCGTCATGATAATCAGCGCCAATTGCAGCATTTGTTGCAGGGAAGAATAGCCGAGCCATAACGCCGTATCACCTTGCAACCACAACAATACGCATGCCATTGCGCCATTGGCCATCAACAATTGCGCAAGATAGAGCAGGGAAAACAGCTTGATGCGCACGCCATCCCTTTGCAAAAACAGCAGCAGCAACATCATGTTGACAATTGCCGCCACGGTACTGGCCAGCGCCAGCCCCACATGGGCGAAGAAATGGCCGAGTACCAGCGCCGCCACCATATTGGCCAGCATCGCGCTGATCCCCGCTTTTACCGGCGTTTTCGTGTCATGACGCGCATAAAACGCCGGTGCCAGCACTTTCACCATGATCAGAAAAAACGCACCAATGCCATAGGCACGCAGCGCCTGCGTTGTCATCAGCCAATCCTGCGCGTCAAACACGCCGCCGTAAAACAGCGTGGCGAGAATCGATGGTGCGAGGACCACCAGCCCCGTGGCAGCAGCGCTGCCTACCAGCAATCCCCAACGCAACGCCCAATCAAGCGTCACATAAAAACGTTGCCAGTCATCGCTCGCCTTCAGGGCGCTCAAGCGCGGCAAAATGACGGTTCCCAGCGCCACGCCAATCAGCGCCACCGGCAATTCCACCATGCGATCAGAGTAATACAGCCAGGAAATGCTGCCAGTGGCAAGCAACGACGCAAGAAAGGTATTGACCAGCACCGACAATTGCCCCACTGACGAGCCGAACAGCGTCGGCAACATCAGGCGCATGATGCGCCGCACTCCGCCATGCCGCCATCCCCAGCGCGGCCACACCAGCAGCCCCAGCCGTGCCAAAAAGGGAATCTGGATCGCGAGCTGCAAAATCCCGCCGAGCAGCACCGCCCACGCGAGTTCCATGCCATACGCCAACGTACTTGCCTCGCCCGCCTGCGCCCGCCACAGACAGGCGAGAATCAGGGTCACATTAAGCAGTACCGGGGTCAGCGCCGGTACGGCAAAGCGCCCGTAGGTATTGAGTACACCGCCCGCGAGCGCAGTCAGCGAAATCAGGAAGATATAGGGAAACATGATGCGCAGCATGTCGGTGGCGAGCAGATACTGCGCGGGCTTTTCCACGAGACCGTAAGCCACGGCAAACACGATACTGCCGGCAAAGATGACACCGATGACGGTAACCGCGAGCAGTACTGTCATCAACGTGCCGGTGGTATGCGCGAGCAGATCGCGGACTTTTTGCGGCGATTCGGCGCGGGTTGCGGAAAAGACGGGGACAAAGGCATTGGCAAAGCCGCCTTCGGCAAAGAAACGGCGCAGGGTGTTGGGAATGCGCAGGGCAGCGAAGAAGGGATCAGTGATGCTGCTGTCGAAATAGCGCGCCACCAGCATGTCGCGCAGCAGCCCCAAAATGCGCGACAGCAGGGTCATCACGGAGAAAACCAGCGACGAGCGCCCCAATGCGGCCGTGCGACGCGTTTTTTCCCCGGCCATCGAATCAGTGCGGCAGGCCGAGGGCACGCACGATGCGCGCCAGCGGATCGGCGCGGTTCATCGTATAGAAATGCAGCTTGCTGACGCCTTCGGCCATCAGGCGCTCGCACATCGCGACAATCACTTCCACGCCGAATTCCTGCAAACCGGGCAAATCCTCGCTCAGCGCTTCCATGCGTCGCCGTATCCAGCGCGGAATTTCCGCACCGCAGGCGTCGGAAAAGCGCGACAGTTGCAGATAATTGGTGATCGGCATGATGCCCGGCACGATGGGCTTGTCGACGCCGCAGGCCAGCGCTTCGTCACGGAAGCGCAAGTAAGCGTCGGCATTGAAAAAATATTGGGTGACGGCTTCATCGGCACCGGCATCCATCTTTTCCTTGAAGTCATGCAGGTCGGATGCCGGCGTTTTCGAGCGCGGGTGCGTTTCCGGATAGGCGGCGACCACGATTTTCGCATCATCGCCCCAACGCTCGCGCACGAAAGTCACCAATTCGGTCGCACTGTGCAAATCGCCGGTGTGGTACATGCCGGAAGGCATATCGCCGCGCAAGGCCATGAGACGCCGAATCCCCATGCCGTGATAAATGTCAAGCAATTCGGCCAACGTGCCGCGCCGCGAAGCCACGCAAGTCAGATGCGGCATCACCGGCGTCTTGCCTTCCGCCTGAATGGCGGTCACCAACGACAGAGTGCGGTCGCGCGTACTACCCCCTGCACCGTAGGTTACGGAAAAATATTCACATTCCATGAAGGCCAGCGCTTCGCGCACATCGGCCAGCTTCTGCGCCCCTTCCTGGGTGGCGACCGGAAAAAATTCGCAACTGAGCGTCGGTTTCATAAATATCCGCAATCGGTGTGGAG
>JAUNKJ010000091.1 GCA_030532785.1 Cardiobacteriaceae bacterium | reverse complement strand
AAAGCCCCTCTCCCGTGGGACTCTCGCTTGCGCGAGCTGTTCCAGTCGAAGAGCTGCGGAGCAGAGAGGGGTTGGGGTGAGGGCAGCAAACACGGCATCCCTGTATTGCAAAAGACAAAATCCTACAACGGCTCAGGATTCTCACGAATAAACTGATGCACCTTCTCCACCATATTCTTCGAACCCACGAAAAACGGCGTGCGCTGGTGCAACTCGCTGGGCTTGATATCGAGAATGCGGCGATGCCCGTCGCTCGCGATCCCCCCCGCCTGTTCCGCCAAAAACGCCATCGGGTTGCACTCGTAGAGCAGGCGCAGCTTGCCGTTTGTGTAATTGCTGCCCTGCGGATACATATAAATGCCGCCTTTCAGCATATTGCGGTGAAAATCGGACACCAGCGAGCCAATGTAACGCGACGTATAGGGGCGACCCTCGCCCGGCACGTCTTCCTGGCAGTATTTGATGAACTTCTTCACCCCGAGCGGGAATTTCAGATACTGCCCCTCGTTGACCGAATAAATCTTGCCGCTCTCCGGGATGCGGATATTCTCGTGCGACAACAAAAACATCCCCAGCGACGGATCATAAGTGAAGCCATTGACCCCATTGCCCGTGGTATACACCAGCATCGTCGACGAACCATACACCACATACCCCGCCGCCAGTTGCGCGCTGCCCGGCTGGAGAAAATCCTCCAGCGTCACCGGCGTACCAATCGGCGTCACCCGGCGGTAAATGGAAAAAATCGTGCCCACCGCCACATTGACATCAATATTCGACGAACCATCCAGCGGATCCGTGAGCACGATGTACTTGGCATTGCGGTTCTTCTCGCTCTGGTAGGCAATGAAACTGTCCTCCTCCTCCGAAGCAAAGCCCGCCACATTATCGCGCGCGGAAAACGCCGCGCTGATCTTCTTGTGCGCAAACACATCGAGCTTCATCTGCGTCTCGCCCTGCACATTCTCCGCCCCGGCATCGCCGAGAATATCGTTGACCAACCCCGCGCGGTTGATATCGCGGTGCAACACCTTCGCCGCCAGACGAATCGCCGACAAAATCCCCGACAACTCACCCTTGGCATGCGGATATTCCGCTTGTTTTTCAATAATGAACTCGCCCAGACTTTTCATGATGCTCTCCATGTAAAACCCGTGCGCATTGTAATACACTTTGTCCCGTGTCAAATTTGGGAAAACCGATGAAAAACCTGCTTTTCGCCCTGATTTTCTGCACCTTGCCCGCATGGGCAACCGACGCCGCCAAACTCGTCGCCGACGCCCGCGCGCAAATCGGCATCACCACCGGCTACGACCCCGCCTACCGCAAAATTCCCTTCCCCATGGGCGACGTCGCTGCGGAAACCGGCGTCTGCACCGACGTCATCATCCGCGCCTACCGCGGCCAAGGCATTGATCTGCAAGCCCTGGTCAACGCCGACATGCGCCGCGACTTCGCCGCCTACCCCAAGCACTGGGGGCTGACAAAAACAGACAGCAACATCGACCACCGCCGCGTCCCCAACCTGCAAACCTACTTCCGCCGCCACGGCGCATCCCTGCCAATAAGCGACAACCCCGCCGACTACCAGCCCGGCGACATAGTCAGCTGGATGCTCCCCGGCAACCGCCCGCACATCGGCATCGTCTCGGAAAAACACAGCGCCGACGGCACCCCGCTCATCATCCACAACATCGGCGAAGGCACGAAGGAAGAAGACATCCTCTTCGCCTTCCCCGTGACCGGGCATTACCGCTACACGCCGAATTTGTGAATGCCTGCCGTAGGGTGGGTGTCAACCCACCGTTGTAGGGACGTTGCCTGCAACGTCTGCTCCGAATACAAAATCGAGTGGTGTCCTGAAAAGGATGCTGGCTGAAAAACAGCAGCGCGTTATAAGAACGTAAATTCAAAAATATTAGTAAAAACAGCCCCCTCTCCCGCAAGCGGGACTCGAAGAGCTGCGGAGCAGAGAGGGGTTGGGGTGAGGGCAGAAACAAGGCTTTCCACATCTTTTATAGCCTTTAATATTTCAATACATTTTTAAGCCTTGTAAATTTCCCCCACGAAATGTCAACAGCCCCTAGGGTGGGCTTTAGCCCACCATTGCCCGCAGGACAAAGCGTAGGTTGGCGGTGCATTTCGGCAGGCTCAATAACCACGAAGCGAACCCCAACAAAAATCGGCACCGCATGTTGGGGTTCGCCTGACGGCTCACCACCAACCTACAAACAACATCGAAGCCGTAGGATGGGTGTAACCCCGGGCACCCACGCAAAACGCGAAGCGTTTTGGCGTGGGAACCCTCGCCCATGCGGTATCGCGCAGCGATGGTAGGCTGGGTTAGGCGTAGCCGTAACCCAGCAGAAATCGTCAATATCGCGCTACGCGCCGGTGGATTGACACCCACCCCACATCTTGATGAGAAATTTTCCCACCACAAAGTGCTCATCATGAAAAATATTCTCACAATAAGCGCTTAATGATGGTAAAAAACCACCATTTTTACCCAAATTGTGCGCAATACCGCATTGCCGTACAATGCGCGCCTTTTGCAACCCCCGGAAAAACAGATGGATTCATTGACGCAAGCCGTCCTCGGCGCAGCCGTGCAAGGCGCAGGCATGGGCAAACAACAAGGGCGCAAAGCCCTCGCCTACGGTGCCATCCTCGGCACCCTGCCCGACCTCGACGTCCTCATCCGCTACGCCGACCCCGTCTCATCCATGACCTATCACCGCGGCTTTACCCACAGCATCTTCCTCCTCGTCACCCTTGCCGCCCTCATCGCCTGGGCAGTGAAAAAACGCTGGCCAGACGCGCCCTACACCGCGCAACGCCTCTTCTGGATCACCGCCGCCGCCCTCGTCACCCACCCCCTCATCGACGCCTGCACCGTCTACGGCACCCAACTCCTCTGGCCATTCACCCCCACACCGCAACAATGGTCAGCCGTCTTCATCATCGACCCGCTCTACACCGTACCGATGCTCGCCGCCCTCATCGCCATCCTCTGGCGCGGCATCACCCGCACAACACACACCGCACTCCTCTACGCACTCACCTTCAGCACCGCCTACCTCATCTGGGGCGGCTACGGCCAATGGCACCACGAACACCGCGTCGCCGACCACCTGCAACGCCAAGGCATCGCCGTCAAACGCATCATGGCCACCCCCTTGCCCCTGAACACCCTCGCCTTCCGCGTCGTTGCGGAAACCGATAACGGCGACTACATCGAAGCCATCAGCGGCTGGTTTGACCACACCGCACCAGAACACATCCGCCTGCCGCAAGGCCTCGCCCACAGCGAAACCCTGCGCGACCACACCCTCTACCAACGCCTCCACTGGTTTGCCGACGGCTGGCTGCGCATCGACGAAACCGACGACAAACTCATCGTCAGCGACCTGCGCATGGGCATCAGCGGCGCCCTCACCTTCCGCTTCGTCATGGCCGAGCGCACGGGCGACCACTGGCACAACATCACCCCCTACCGCTACGGCGAAGAATTCCCCGACCTCTCCGCCATGATGCAACACCTGTGGCCACGCATCTGGCGCGGCGAAGCACTCCCGCTCGGCGAATGGGCAGGCATCACACCGCCACCGAAACCGTAGGGTGGGCTTCAGCCCACCGTCGCGCAGCAATGGTAGGGACGTTGCCTGCAACGTCCGCCCCGAATACAAAATCGAATCCGTAGGCGAAGCGATAGTAGGTCGGGCACTTTGTGCCCGACGTTTGTTTGATGTCGGCCATCAATGGCCGACCTACGGCTCGCACTGCGCGCTTTCCGTAGGGTGGGTTTCAGCCCACCGCCGCGCAGCGATTGTAGGCTGGGTTAGCGGCAACGCCGCGTAACCCAGCGCGATAGTGGAGGTTTTCGCTGGGTTACGGTGCTACGCACCTAACCCAGCCTACCAACATGCAAAGAACCCGCAAAAACACTCACCATAAAACACGATAAAATGATGATTTTTTACCACCATGAAGCGCTTGTTATGAGAATATTTCTCGCACAAAGCGCTTCATCATGAGAAAAAAACACGGTGGTGTCCTGAAAGTATGCTGGGTCTTCATTTTCCCTCCCCCGCTTGCGGGGGAGGGTTAGGATGGGGGGGTAAAGATTTATATTCCATAAAAAATCAAGAAATGCTGCGCATTTCACCCCTCATCCCATCCTTCTCTGCTCCGCAGCTCTTCGAGTCCCGCAAGCGGGAGAAGGGGCTGTTTCTACGAATATTTTGGCACGGACGCTCTTATAACCTATCGCTGATTTTTGACCAGCATACTTTTCAGGACACCGTCAAAAACACCATCCACAAAAACCACACAAAATGTCTCTCCGCCGCCCGCATAATGGCTAACCATTGAACAACCACCCCCGCCAACCCCCATGCCACACCCGCACGAACCCCGCTTTGCCCGCTTCTTCGAGCACCTGCGCACCTATTACAACCACGACACCGACCTCAACAGCCTCGCCGAAGCCGCCCACCTCTCCCCCTGGCACTGGCACCGCCTCTATCACCACACCGTCGGTGCCACCCTCCACGCCACCCGCAAATGGATGCGCCTGCACCGCGCCGCCTGGCTCCTCACCCACAGCGACAAAAGCGTCGCCGACATCGCCGCCGACGTCGGCTACACCGGCAACGCCCAATCCTTTGCCCGCACCTTCCGCGCCGCCTACGGCATGACCCCGCACCGCTACCGCCAGCAACCGCCGCGCAGCGACTACTCGGTCGAAATCGTCCGCGTCGCCGCCATCCCCCTCCTCTGCCTTGATCATTACGGCGACTACCAACGCCTCGCCGACAGCTACACCAAACTGCAAAGCCTCCTCGTCCTGCGCGGCCAACTCCCGCCCACGCCACGCATCTTCTCCCTCTGCTTTGACGACGAAGCCGACGTCCACCCCGCACAACTCCGCGCCCGCATCGGCATCGCCGGACAACACCCCCAGCCCGCCGCCCCCCTCGTTGCCGACCGCGTCCCCGCCGGACGCTACGCCATCCTCCACTACCACGGCGCACTCGCCGACATCGACCGCGCCTTCACCTGGTTCTACGAGCAATGGCTGCCGCAAAGCGACGTGCAAGACGCCCCCGCCGCCACCGGCATCATCGAATACCTCACCACCCCCTTCGACACCCCGCCCGGCGAACAACACGCCGACCTCTACATCCGCCTCATCTAAGAGCCAACCATGACCACCCCCGACATCCTCATCACCGGCGGCGGCAGCGGCATCGGCCTCGCCCTTGCCCGCCGTTACCACCAGGCCGGCCACATCCCCCTCCTCGTTGGCAGACGCACACACCTCCTCGAAAAAGCCGCCGCCGAACTCCCCGGCGCACACATCCACATCGCCGACATCACCTCCCCCGACGCCCGCGCCGCCCTCGTCGCAAAATACCCGCACATCACCACCCTCATCCACAGCGCCGCCATCCAGCACAACGGCGATTTCGCCCGTCAAAGCACAGACGCCATCGAACGCGAACTCGCCACCAACCTCCTCGCCCCCATCCACCTGAGCCACGCCTACCTCCCCCACCTGCGCCAACAACCCCAGGCCACCATCGTCTTCATCACCTCCGCCCTCGCCCTCGTCCCCAAAGAAAACGCCGCCCTCTACTGCGCCAGCAAAGCCGCGCTGCACAGCCTCGCACAAACCCTCGCCTGGCAACTGGAACAGACCAACATCCGCATCATCGACCTCATGCCGCCCCTCGTCGACACCGCCATGACCGCCGGACGCGGCCACGGCAAAATCTCCCCCGACACCGTCGCCGACGCCTACTGGCAAGCGCTCGAACGCGGCAAAAACCACATCGCCGTCGGCAAAGCCCGCTGGCTTGGCATCATCCGCCGCCTCTCCCCCGCACTCGCCACCCGCCTCCTGCGCAAATCCCCATAAACCACCCCACCGTTTGCTTCGCACCACGCGCTTTCCATAGGGTGTGTGGCGGCAACGCCGACACGCACGCGGTTTGCGATATTTCCTTTCCGCGTGCTCCGTAGGGTGGGTGTAAACCCACTGTCGCGCAGCGATAGTAGATTGGTAGTGAGGCGTAGCCGAACCCCAACAGGCGATGCCGGTTGATCTTGGTGGTGAACTTTGCAAGGCGCTTCGACAAGCTCAGCAACCTTGCAAAGCTCACCACCAACCCACAAAACAATCACCACAAAACACAAGAAAATGATGATTTTTTACCACATCAAAGCGCTTATCGTGAGAAATTTTCTCACGATAAGCGCTTCATGATGAGAAAAAAACACTATGTTTTATGACCACCGAAACGCAAAACCTCACCCCTTCTCCGCCAGCCACACCAGCGCTTCGTGGCGGTCGCTGAAGAGCCGTTCCGCCGCGATTTTTTGCAACCATCCGGCGCGGCTGAGCATATCGAAAGGCTGTTCACGCAGGCCGCAGACCAGCAGCGCCACCCCGCGTTCTTCATAGGTTTCCCGCAGCTCTTCCAGCGTTTCCGCGCCGGAACTGTCCACATAAATCACCCCGGTGAAATCAAGCACCAGCGCCCGTGAGGGGCGGTGGCGTTCCAAATGTTCGAGAAGTTTGGTCGCGCCAAAGAATATCGCGCCGGTCAGACGAAACACTTGCACGCCCTCGGGCGCATTGTCCGTTTCCACCGCTTCCGCCACGGTAAGGCTGGAAATGCGGTAGATGAAAATGAAACAGGCGAAGAAAATCCCGGCTTCCACCGCGACAGTCAAATCCACCATCACCGTGAGCAAAAAAACCGAAAGCAACACGATGCGGTAAGGCATGCGGAAACTTTTCAGACGGGCGAATTCGTGCCACTCGCCCATGTTCCACGCGACGAACATCAGAATCGCGGAAAGCGCAGGCAGCGGGATATATTGCGCGAGCGGCGCGGCCACCAGCACCACCACGAGTAAGGCCAGCGCATGTACCATACCCGCAATCGGGCTGCTACCGCCGTTTTGAATATTGGTAATGGTGCGCGCGATAGTGCCCGTGGCAGGCATCCCGCCGAAAAACGGCACCACCATATTGGCAAAGCCCTGCGCCAGCAATTCCTGATTGGCATCATGACGATCGCGAATCATGCCGTCGGCAACACGGGCGCAAAGCAGCGACTCGATCGCGCCAAGCAGCGCCAGGGTCAACGCCGGAAAAAACAGCGCCTTCACCAACTCCATGCTGTAGGCGGGCACAGTAAACCTCGGCAAAGCTTGGGGAATGCCGCCAAAACGACTGCCAACCGTCGCCACCCGCAAATCAAACGCGGCCACAATCACCGTCGCCACCACAAGCGCAATAATCGACCCCGGAATCAACGCCAGCGAACCCCGCACGCGCGGCAGCACCCCCACCTCCGCAGGCAAATGCACCCGGCGCTGCATCACCCGCTGCCAGGCAATGATGATCGCAAGCGACAGCAGCGACACAAAAACCGCTTGCCCGTTCCACGTCGGCAACGCCCGCCACAACGCGGCAAGCAACGCAAAAAACTCCGCCGGTGCCTTCGCCATCTCCAGCCCGAGAAAATCCTTCACCTGCGACAGCGCAATCAGCACCGCAATCCCGTTGGTAAAACCGATAATCACCGCCACCGGAATAAACTTGATCAGCACCCCCATGCGCAGCATCCCCATCAGCCACAACATCGCCCCCGACATCAGCGTCGCCAGCAACAGCCCGGATACCCCGTACTGCTCGACCACACCATAGACAATCACGATAAACGCCCCCGCCGGGCCGCCAATCTGCACCCGCGAACCGCTGAACAGCGAAATCAGGAAACCGGCAATAATCGCCGTAAACAACCCTGCCTCCGGTGCCAAACCCGAGGCAATGGCAAAAGCCATCGCCAACGGCAACGCCACCACCGCCACCGTCAGCCCCGCACCGACATCGCGGACAAAACGCGCGCGTGAATAACCGTGACGCAACTCGTAAACCTTGGGATTGAAACGGGGAATCAGCAACATAACGGCACCGGAAGCGGGAAAGCGAAAATTATAGAAGAATGCGAAAAAAGAATGATGGTTTTTTCTCATCAACAAGCGCTTATCGTGAGAAATTTTTGCATGACAAGCGCCTATTTACGGCAAAAAATCATCATTTTATATAATTTTATGAGCCATCTTTGTGGCAGCAAAAACCGAAAAAAGTATGAACATCAGAGCAAAAGATTACCTGATTGTGAATATTTGGTAGCCTTTTGTACATGGATTTGATAACTTTGTCCCCAGTCGCAGAAATCCGCGACCGTCAATTTTTTATCTGTCGATGATTGGGTGCACAAGCGTCCCTCCCGGCACGCATAGCAAACGCACAATCAAGTACTATTGCACTGTATATAAAGGAGAACTTTGCATGCAAACCGACTTTACCATATGGCAGGCTACCAAACCCCTGATGCTGGCAAGCGCCATCGCCTTGGCACTCACCGCCTGCGGTGGCTCAAACAGCGGCGATGCACCGCTGGCTGACCAGCCCTCTACCCCGCTTAAGCCGAGCGAAGATAACAGCCAAAATAACAAAGAAAAAACCCCGGCTCCGAATCCGAAACCGGATAACAACGGCAGCCGACCCGGCAATCATCAAGGCGGCAATAATCAGACCAACAATAACCAACCC
>JAUNKJ010000090.1 GCA_030532785.1 Cardiobacteriaceae bacterium | reverse complement strand
GTTCTTATAACGCGCTGCTGTTTTTCAGCCAGCATACTTTTCAGGACACCACCAAGACATGAATTGTCAACAGCCCCTAAAGCCCACCCTACGCGCTGGGCAATAAAAAACCCCGCTGTTGCGGGGTTTTTGCATGGGGGAGACGCTTATTGCTTGGGCATGCTTTCCTGCATCATTTGCATGGCTTTTTCGTTGGCGGCGTCGATTTCCGCTTTGGTGAAGCCGCAGGCGATGGTGTTTTCTTCTGCTTTTGCCGCGAGTTTTTGCGCTTCTTCCGTGAGGTTGGTTTCCGGGCTGGTGGCCTGTTTTTTCATCATGGCGAAGACTTCGTCGTAGTCGGTTTTCTCTGCTGCGCATTTGCAGGCGTCGGCTTTGGCATCTCCGTGGAGGGCGACGCAGTCTTTGGCAGCCGCTTCTTTCAGGGCGGGGATGTTGTCTTTCATTTTGGCGATGGTTTTGTCGATGACGAAGGCGGCGTCTGCCATTTTGTCTTGCGGGATGTCGGTCATGACTTCCTGCATGATTTTCATGTTGATTTCCATGGAGGCTTGGCCGGGCATGGCGTCCTGGGCGTTGGCGCTGATCATGCCGCTGAGCATCAGAGCGGCGAGGGTTGTTTGCATGAAGCCTTTCATTTGGGTGTCCTTGTGTTGTTGCGGGTTGCCGGAGGGCGGGCGGATTATAGATGATTCCAGGCTGGGGGAGGCGGGATTATTAACGAATCCCCATAGCGGCGCGGCAAAGCCGCGCTATATGATGCCCGCGTTTTTTCGAGGAGGGTTTATGGATTCACGTTTCATTCGCCGTTTGCATGGGGAGCTTGCGTTGTGGACGCAGAATGGCTGGATTTCTCCGGCGCAGGCGGCGTTGCTTGCCGGGCATTATCCGCTGTCGCAGGCGCAGGGGCGCGAGTGGTGGCAGGTGTTGCTGTCGGTGCTGGCGGCGCTGTGTGTGGGCGCGGGGATTATTGCGCTGTTTGCCGCGAATTGGCATGTGCTGTCGCGCGGGGTGCGGGTGGGGTTGTCGCTTGCGCCGTTGCTGTTGGGGCAGGGGGCGTGTTTGTTTGCGTTGTTGAAGCGGCCGCAGAGTGTGGCGTGGCGCGAGAGCAGTGCGCTGTTCACGGCGGTGGCGGTGGGGGCAGCGATTGCGCTGGTGGCGCAGACGTATCATATTGAATCGTCGAATATGTTTGTGCGTTTGTGGCTGTGGCTGACGTTGCCGATGGTGTATCTCGCGCGCAGTTGGGCGGCGGCGTTTTTCGTGTTGTTTCTTGTGCAGGCGTTTGCTTTTACCCAGATGGATTTTTTCTATGGCGGCCGTTGGTGGGCGGGGGTGTGGGAGTATCTCGCCTATTCGCTGGCGTTGCTGCCGTGGCTGTTTTTCACGCGGCGGCGCGGTCAGGCTTATGCGGCGCAGGCCGGGGTGTGGCGCAGTTTCGTGACGCTGATGGTGTTTGCCACGGTGTTCGCGATGCTGCTGTATGCGCAGTTGGATATGGCGTGCATGTGGGTACTGGTGGGGAGTGTGTATCTTGCGGTATCGACGCTGGGACCGAGTCTGATGCAGCGCGCGGGTATGGTGTTTCTCGGTAGCACGATGTTGCTGATGGCGGAGAGCGGGATGTTCTGGTGGCAGCGGTGGCAGTTTGCCGATGCTTATGCGCTGGCGTTGCTGGCGATTGTGGCGCTGTTTTTTGCCTTGCCGCGCTGGCGGCGGCTCGCGGCGTGGGATGTGGCGTTTGTGCTGTGCGGCGCGGCGCTGGTGGCAACCGGTATTACTGTGCCGGTGCCGGAGGATGGGTATCCGTGGCTGGTGACGGCGGTGATTGTGGTGCTGGGGCTTTGGCAGTTGCACCGCAGTCTGCACAATGGCGATCTCGTGACTATCAATGCCGCGCTGCTCTGGGTGCTGTTTGCGCTTTATCTGCGCTTTGTCGAGGAAAGCATGCCGTTGTGGATCAAGGGGATTGTTTTCATTCTCGCCGGTAGCGCGATTTATACGCTGAATATTGTTGCCGCGCGCGCGCGCCGCAAGGGAGTTTCCGCATGAAAAGCTCACGTTTTCTTCTTGTTCCGCTGTTGTTGCTTTTTGCCGCGCAGCTCG
Source organism: Cardiobacteriaceae bacterium (assembly GCA_030532785.1). Lineage (GTDB taxonomy): Bacteria > Pseudomonadota > Gammaproteobacteria > Cardiobacteriales > Cardiobacteriaceae > JAUMXB01. Next base: position 6,724 of record JAUNKJ010000090.1, on the reverse strand, counting down.
CCGTGCCGCTCGCGCAAGTGTGGCAGGAAGAGGGCATCCGCCGCGACGGTCTGCCTTTTACTCTCGCCCTGCACCCGGTGGACCCTTACGACATTATGCGCGGGCGATATCTGCGCCTCGCCTTTCCCGAGGAGGGCGCGCGTGTGCCGCCGCCAGCGGGCAGCGTGGAAGGCGATACCGTTTATGCCGTGCTGGAAACGGGCGCGGACGGCCTTGCCCATATCGCGCGCCTCTCGGCAACGCCTGCGGATAATGCTTTTGCCGTACCATTGGTCATCGATACGATCACGGCGGAGGACGGCAGCACGGAGACGCTCGCCCAGGTGTTCATCCCGCTCACCCGTTTTTATCTGCCGGAAGATGATGCGATTGCCATTGATGATCTGTGGCGCTGGCGGCGCAACGAAGAGAACGCTCCCAATATTCAGGCCTCCCTCGGCGTGCGCGTGAAAAACGGCCGCATCGTTGCCGAAAGCCTGTGGCTGAACGGGCAGCCGTATCATGACTGGCTGCGGGAAAATGCGGCGAAAAGCGATACAAAAACACCCTAAAAATAGTGGTTTTTTACCATGATGAAGCGCTTGTCGTGGGAAAATTTCTCACGACAAGCGCTTGATGGTGAGAAAAAAACACTATCAAGATGGTGGCTTTCCATGCTGGGGTTCGCTTCGCGGTTATTGAGCTTGTCGAAATGCATCGCCAACCTACCTTGCGCAATGCAAATCCGGCATCCGGGATATACTGCGCCGTCAAAAAAATCACCGCCCCAACCATGTCCGACACTTCCTTCGCCCACCGCCTTATCGCCTGGCAACGCGCCCACGGCCGCCACCATCTTCCCTGGCAATGCGACGATCCTTACCGCATCTGGCTCTCGGAAATCATGCTCCAGCAGACGCAAGTGGCAACCGTCATCCCCTATTACCAGCGCTTTCTCGCGCGTTTTCCCGATGTGGTCGCGCTCGCCGATGCCCCTGCCGATGATGTGATGGCGCTGTGGAGCGGCCTTGGCTATTACAGCCGTGCGCGCAATCTGCACCACGCCGCGCAACAGGTGCGCGACCAGTTTCACGGGCAATTTCCCGACACCCGCGCCGGACTGGAAAAGCTGAAAGGCGTGGGGCGCTCGACGGCGGCAGCGATTGCCGTCTTTGCCTATGGCGCGCGCGAGGCGATTCTCGACGGCAACGTCAAGCGCATTCTGCTGCGCCATGCCGCCATCGACGCCGATCCCACCGCGCCCGCTACCCTGCAACAACTGTGGCGCATCGCCGAGGCGCGCCTGCCCGAGGGCAGCGACAATCTGCGCGCCTATACCCAGGGGCTGATGGATTTGGGCGCAAGCCTTTGTGCGCGCAGCAAACCGCAATGCGCCGCCTGCCCGCTCGCCAGCGATTGCGTGGCGCATCAAAGCGGGCGTACCCACGCATTGCCGCGCAAGAAAACGCGCGCGCCCAAGCCGGAAAAAGACGGCTATTTTCTCCTCGTGCGCAATGCGCATGGCGCGGCGTGGCTGACGCGGCGCGGCGAACGCGGTATCTGGGGCGGGCTGTATTGCCTGCCGTGGTTCGACAGCCTCGACGCGCTGCACCATTTCGCGCGCGAACATGGCTTGCCCGCCGCGCCGGTCAACACCAGCCTCACCCACCATTTCACCCACTACACCCTGCATTTGCATCTGGTGGACGGCGGCAGCGGCGAACTCCCCGCGCCTTTCGTCGCGGCGCAGGAAAATTTCGGCCTGCCCGCGCCGATCCGCACCTTGCTCGCGGTGAAGCAGCGGGCGTTGTTATAGCCGCTTCCCCGCTATATAGGGGCTAAACCTTCCGCACTTATGGCTGCGCGGGCAGGTTGAAGGTGGTGATGGCTTTCGCGCCCGTGTGTCCGGCGGCGGCCGCTTCCTGCAAATTTTGCATGCCCTGTTTCCTGTCGGCATCGTTTTGGCCGTGGCTCACGAGCGCCATGCCGCGAAGGTATTGCGCGGTGATGCGGTAGTCGGGGTTATCGGCACCGAGGCGTTCCAGTTCGGCCACGGTTTGCGCGAGTCCGGCGTCGTCTTTGCGCGAGGCTTGCCATTCGCCGAGGCTTTGCAGGGCGAGGAGGTCGCCTTCTGCCGCGAGGTCGCGCAGGGCTTTGTCGGCGGCGACGAGGTCGGTGTCGGCTTTGGCTGCGAAGACGAGGGCTTCGCGCATGCCGAGGTCGGCGGCTTTTTGGTAGTGGCTGCGCATGGCGGTGCGGTGCGCGTCGGCGTTGGCGCGATCGTGCATGGCGTGGGTGGCGTACCAGTGGCCGAGGAGCAGGTGGACGGCGCGGGTTTCTTCGTCGTTTTGGGCGGCGGCGAGCAGGGCGTCGAGGCTGGCTTTGCTGCCCTCGTTCAGGGCGCTGGGGAAGGAAGCGAGTTGCAGGCGCGCGGGGAAGTAGCCGGCGTCGGCGGCGCGTTGCAAATAGCTGCGCGGGGTTTGCACGCGGGCGTGTTCGCGCAATCTTTCCGCGCGGCTGGCCTTCATGCCCTTGCTGTGGTGTGTGAGTTCTTCCTGGGCGCCGAGGAAGTGGTAGGCCATGCCGGTTTGGTAGAGGAGGCGCGGGTTGCCGGGGTCGGCTTTGAGTGCGTCGAGGCAGGCGTCGCGCAGGGCGGGGAGGATGGCGTCCGGGTGGTAGTGGATGGGGTGGGCGTTGCCGTCGAGCGGAGAGCGCAGGCGGTCGCAGGAGATGGCGTCGTCGGCAAGGGTTGCGTGGCTGGCAAGGATCAGGGCGAGGAGGGTGGTTTTTTTCATATATTTCTCCGGTTGAGATGGTGTTTTTTTACCATGATAAGCGCTTCATGGTGGTAAGAAATGGCTATTTTTGGTGGTTTCCTGAAAAACATACTGACCCAAAAAGCAGCTGTAGGTTATAAGAGCCTGTTCATAGTCTTCTTGTGTATCCGTTTTCCGAGGAAAAAATCGTGTATGCAAGGCGAAAATGCGCGCAAGGTTGGACACCTTGCAAGTATTTTCAACGCAGCAGACGCGGTTTTTAACCGGAAATACGGCCGCAATGGAGACTATGAACAGGCTCTAAGAATGTAAATAACAAAATATTTGTAGAAACAACTCCTTCTCTCGCTTGCAGGACTCGATGGAATGAAAACTTCGTTTTCAACACCCCCACCCCATCCCTCCTCCGCAAGCGGGGGAGGGGAATGACTTGTCATTTCATGGAAAATTTTGCGGAATCATTCAGGGATGATCGTACTCTCATTCCGAACTCGGGTTATTTACCACCAGGGGTCGCTTTCTACGGCCAGCAGGGTTTGCGCGCGGCTGTGGCCGTGGCGGGCGGCGTTTTGCATCCGCGCCCTGCCTTGTGCCTGGGTGGCGCTGTCCGCACTGCGCGAGAGGGCGAGGCCTTGCAGGTAGTCGGCGATGGTGGCGGCGGGCAGGGTGTTGTGGCTGTCCAGGGTGGCGATGACGGCGGCGAATGCGCTGTCGTTGTGTTGCTGGAAGTGGTATTCGCCGAGTCTTTCCAGTGCGGGCAGGTAGCCGCTGTGTGCCAGGGTGTCGAGTTGGGCAAGGGCGGTTGTCCGGGTGGCGGGTTCATACAGGGTGAGGAGGATGGCTTCCAGTTCGCCTTCGCGGCTGCCGAGGGCGGCGGCTTCGCGGTAATGGCGTTGGGCGGCGTCGCGGTGACTATTGCCTTCGCCGTCTACCACCCGGTACCAGTTGCCGAGGCCGAGGTGGCCGAAGCGGGCGTCGCGCGTCAGCAGGGTTTCCAGTTCGTTTTTGATTTTTTCTCTGTTTCCGCCTCTGCCTTTGTAGATTGTAAGCCGCGCCAGCCAATAGGTGGCGGCGGGATGACCGTTGTCGGCGGCGCGTTGCCAATAGGCGAGTGCGCTGGGGCTCAGGGGCTGCGGCAAGGGTTCGCCCCGGGCGAGGGTGCGCAGGTTTTTGTGCCGGGCGAGCAGATGGTATGCCATGCCGGTTTGGTAGAGGAGTTGCGGGTTGTCGGGGTCGGCTTTGAGCGCTGCTTCGCAGGCGTCGCGCATGGCGGGGAGGATGGCATCCGGCTGTTCATGGATGATGACGAAGCTGTCGTCTTCGAGGGGTTCACGCAGGCGGTCGCAGGTGATGGCGTCGGCGGCAAGGGCGGTGTGGCTCGCAAGGAGGAGGGCAAGGAGGATGGGTTTTTTCATGTGTTTCTCCGGTTGAGACGGTGATTTTTTACCGCTATAAGCGCTTCATGATGGTAAAAAATGATTGTTTTTTCTTATTCCATGGAGTAGGTGGTGCCGTTGATGTTGAGGTGTTCCTGGCCGTCGCCCCAGAAGAAGGCGAGGCTGCGGGTGGTGGCACCGTCGGGGTAGTGGCGGATGAGGGTGTAGCCGTCGAGTTCATAGCGGATGGTTTCGTCGCCGATGCGGTCGCTGGCGACGTTGGCGCTGAAGGTGCCGTGGTTCATGGCGGTGGTGCCGCCACGCACGCTGGAGGAGCCGCTCATGGTGCCGTCGCGTTTGAAGTAGAGGGTGTCTTTGAAGGTGTGGGCGGTGGTGTAGATGTTGCCGTACATGCTGGAATGGCTGTAGGCGCCGGAGAGCCGTTCGCCGCGTGTCGCCGGACGGGCGGGGATGCCGGGGATGTTGTACCACTCGCCGTTGCGTTCGAGTTGGTATTGGCCGCTGTTTTTGCGCCAGCGTTGCCAGCGTTCGGGTTCGTTTTGCCGCGAGGCGGCGAGGTCGAGGTCGGCGGGGGTGACGCGCAGGCCGTTGTATGCCCAGCCGTCTTTCATGAGGAGGAGGTGTTCTTCTTCGAGGCGGATGCCGAGGGAGTCGTTTTTGTGTTCGCCGTGGTAGAGGATGGTTTCGATGGCGGCAAGGGGGACGCCGGCGTCGGGGGCGGTGGTCCATTTGAAGCGGCGCGCTTCGCTTTTCGCGGCTTCTTCGGCGCTGGGGGAGAGGTCGGTGGCGTCGCCGAGGTGGGTGCAGAGGGTGCCTTCGTCGTCGTCGATGTCGTGGCCGCGGATGTAGGCGCGGCCGTGTTTGTCTTTGAAGTAGATGCTGAGTTTTATGACTTCGCCGCCGAGCGAGAAGTTGGAGAGGTTGAGGCCCGATTCGATGCTGACGGTGCCTTTCGCCGGGTTGTGTTCAAAGGTGCCTTTGGGGTAGGCACCGGAGTCGCTGCGGTATTCGCCGTTGTCGTAGAGCTGGAAGGTGATGGTGTAGGGGTAGCGGCCGTTTTCGATGTCGCAGCGGTAGGTGCCGTAGGTGAAGGGGCCGCCGAGGGTTGCGCCTTCGCTTTCGAGCGCCTGCGCCAGGGCGGTGGCGGCGGGGGATGGTGCGGCTTCCCCAGCGGTAAGGGCGGCGATGAGTTGCGCGGCGCTGTCCATGTGGGCGGCGAGGAGGGCGGGGTTTTCTTCGCCGAGGAGGACGAGCATTTGTGCGCTGTCCGCGCCGCGCGGCATGGCGGTGTAGCTGGCAAAAAGCGATTTGCCGGCGTGGTCGAGGCGGTGGGTGGCTTGCCAGACGGGGTTGCAGCATTGCGGCGTGCCTGCTTCGCGCAGGGTGCCGTAGCCCTGGGTGAGTTCGCGGGCGAGGGTGGTTGCCCAGGCGTCGAGGGTTTTGCCTTGCAGCGGCAGGGGGTCAAGGGCGATGACGGCAAAGAGGGCGTCGCCGCTGGCGTTGGGGCTGTAGCTGGTAAAGCCTTGTTCGCTTTTGCTTTGCCAGCCTTGCGGCAGGTCGAGGGCAAGAGCGGGCAGGGCAAATAATGCGAGGATGGGCAGGGTGCGCGATGTCATGGTGTTCTCCCGGTGGCAGGCAGGGGATTACAGCACAATCGTTTATATCGCTGGGTTATGATTTAATCATGCGGTAAAAATAGTGATTTTTTACCATGATTGAGCGCTTATGGTGAGAAATTTTCTCGTCATAAGCGCTTTTTGGTGAGAAAATTTATCACGAGGTTAGGGGCTGTTGACAATTTGTGAATAGAATTTACAAGGCTTCGGAAAGTCATTTGGAATCTTGAGGATTTTCGTCGCTGTGCGATGTTTTCTACCCCCCTCTCCCCAACCCCTCCCCCTCGAGGGGGAGGGGCTTTAGTTCATTGCTTTATTTGAAGTTCATTGCATCAAACCATCAAATGTCAACGGTTCCTAGCCATGCCATGGCTTCGATTTTGTGGCCGTCGAGGTCGCGGACGAAGCAGCCGTAGTATTCCTCGCCGTAATGCGGGCGTTCGCCGGGCGCGCCGTCGCCCTGGCCTCCGGCGGCCAGCGCGGCGTCGTAGAAGGCGTGTACCTGTTCGCGGGTTTCGGCGAGGAAGGCGATGTGGACGCCGTTCGCGGTTTGCGCGGCTTGGCCGTTGTGCGGTTGTTGCACCCAGAATTCGGGGTAGGCGCGGCCGTAGGCGGCGGCGGGGAAATGTTCGCGCACGTCTGCGACGCGGCGGATGCCGAGGGTGGCGAGGACTTGGTCGTAAAAGGCGATGGCGTCGTCGAGGCGGTTGCTGCCGAAGGAGACGTGGGAGAGGATGCTGGGGGTTTCCATGGTTTTTCCTTTTTTGGGTGAGTATGGTGTTTTTTTACCGAGGTAAGCGCTTTATTATGGTAAAAATCATCTATTTTCTCGTATTCTTTGATATACAACCTGAACTTGGGATAAGGAAAGTGGATATATCCATTGATATAGCTTGTTCTTCAATCAGTTCCTTCCCCCGCTTGCGGGGGACTGGCTTGCCAGCTCGTCCGCAGG
>JAUNKJ010000089.1 GCA_030532785.1 Cardiobacteriaceae bacterium | reverse complement strand
CGATGACGGGGCTGGCGAGGGTGAGGAGGAGGATGGGTTTCATGGGGGTCTCCATGTGGTGGGGGAAGGGGGGATTATAGTGGGCAGGGCGGCGCTGCGCGGCGAGGTGGCGGTGTGGTAATATTTTTCGCAACAGTCGCTTAAAGGGTTTTTTATGCTGGAACGCCATCATCTTGCCGTGATCCGTGCGGTGGTTGAGTACGGGACGCTGACGCGCGCGGCGGAGAGTTTGTTTTTGAGTCAGTCGGCGTTGAGCCATACGGTGCGCAAGCTGGAGGATGCGCTGGGGACGCCGTTGTGGCAGAAGGAGGGGCGCGAATTGCGTTTGACTCAGGCGGGGCATTTTTTGCATCAGTTGTCGCTCACGATTTTGCCGCAGTTTGAACATGCCGAGGAGCAGTTGCGCCATTATGCGGGCGGGCGGCTCGGGATTTTGCGCATCGGCATGGAGTGTCATCCGTGTTATCAGTGGTTGCTGAATGTGGTGGCGCCGTATCTGGCGGCGTGGCCGCGCGTGGATGTGGATGTGAAGCAGCAGTTTCAGTTCAAGGGGATTGCGGCGCTGTACAACTATGAGGTGGATATTCTGATTACGCCGGATCCGGTGTTTGCCGAGGGGCTGGTGTTCACGGCGGTGTTTGATTATGAGCAGGTGTTGGTGGTGCATGAAGCGCATCCGCTTGCCCGGCGCGAGGCGGTTTATCCCGAGGATTTGACGCAGGATATTTTGATTACTTATCCGGTGCCGGTGGAGCGGCTCGATATTTTCCAGCGCTTTTTGCTGCCGGCGCAGCGGCAGGTGGCGGAACACAAGACGATCGAGACGACGGAGATTTTGTTGCAGATGGTGGCAGCGGAGCGCGGGGTGACGGCGTTGCCGCGCTGGTTGATCGAGCAGCAGGCGGGGCATTTGCCGCTGCGTTGTGTGCGCTTGGGCGAGGGGTTGTTCAAGCAGATTTTCCTCGGGGTGCGCGAGGCGGACAGCGGGCTGGATTACATTCGCGGGTTTATCGAACTGGCGGGGAAGACAAAATAGGGGCGAAAATGGTGGTTTTTGGTGGTGTCCTGAAAAGTATGCTGCACCCTTATGCTCCCTTCCCCGCCTGCGGGGTAAGGTTAGGGGCTGTTGACATTTCATGAGTGGAATTTGCAAAAACTCAAAAAGCAGTTTGAAATATTAAGGGTTTTGTCGCTACGCGAATTTCTCTATCCCCCTCTCCCCAACCCCTCCCCCTCGAGGGGGAGGGGCTTTAGGTCGTTGCTTTATTTGCAGTTCATTTCATCAGATTCTGAATTGTCAACATCCCCCACCCTGTCTTTCTCGTCCTTCGGACGAGCTGGCGGAGCCAGTCGCCCCGCAGGCGGGGGAGAGTAATGGTTTGTTATTTCATAGAAAATTTCGATAAATCACTCAGGGATGTTCGTTCTCTTATCCCGAACTGAGGTTAAAAATGTTGGGGTTCGTGCTGCGCACTCACCACCAACCTACGGTTTGGATGTTTTTATGATGATTTCACTATACGCAACTACCCCAACCAATCTGTCGAAAATCAAAAAATACCAAAAAAATAATCATTTTTTACCATCATTAAGCGCTTATGGTGAGAAAATTTATCGCGATAAGCGCTTTGTTATGAGAAATTTTCTCATGCATAAAAAAGACCGGCATTGCCGGTCTTTTTTATGGGTTGGCATTTGAACCTGTGAACAGGCTGTTAGGGGCTGTTGACAACTCGCGGGGAGAAATCTACAGGGGGTTGGACAGGGTACGGAAATCTTGAAAGATTATAGCCGCTTCCCCAAAAAATGGCATAGGGTTCGTTTTTTAACCCTTTGAATAAAGGGCTTTATTCAAAGGGTTGTCTATGCCATTTTTCGGGGGCCCCGCTATAACGGTTATAAAAGATGTGAGAAGCTTTGTTTCTGCCCTCACCCCAACCCCTCTCCCACGGGAGAGGGGCTTTAGGTCGTTGCTTTATTTGCAGTTCATTTCATCAGATTCTGAATTGTCAACAGCCCCTAAGCATCTACATAAAAAAGACCGGCATTGCCGGTCTTTTTTATGGGTTGGCATTTGAGCCTGTGAACAGGCTGTTAGTTGGTGCCGGTGCCGCCGGTGTTTTCTGCGGCTTCGCTGATTTTGCTGCCGGCTTTTTCCATGTCATGGCCAACGCCTTTGACGGTGTTGCAGCCTGCCAGGGCGAATGTGCCGATGATGGCGGCGAGCAGGGTGAGGTTGCGCATGTGTGTCTCCTTGGGTTGTGAAAAGGAGCTTTACCTTACCGCAGAAAGGGGGTTTTCTCAATGCAGTGAGCTGGGTGTGCCAGTATCGCGCTGCGGTTGCAGGGGCGTTGCCCGCAAGGTCTGTTTATTTTTTCCGGCCGAAGAGGCGGCCGAGGAGGCCGGCGGTTTTTTCTTCGTTGCGGCGGTTGTCTTCCATGCTTTCGCGCAGGCGCATGGTGGCGTATTTGCGTTCGTATTCGGCGATGATGCGGTCGCTGACTTTGCGGCGCACGGAGGTGTAGCCCATGATGGTGTCGCCGCGCACGATGGGGGCGACGGTGGCGTAGACCCAGTAGTAGCCGCCGTCTTTGCGCAGGTTTTTGACGTAGCCGTGCCATTCGACGCCCTGGTTGACGGTGTCCCACAGGTCTTTGAAGGCGGCGCGCGGCATGTCCGGGTGGCGGATGATGTAGTGCGGGCTGCCCATGAGTTCGCGTTCGGTGTAACCGCTGGTTTCGACGAAGGCGCGGTTGGCGTGGGTGATGATGCCCCGGGGGTCGGTGCGCGAGACGATGATGGTGCCGCTGTTTAGGATGTAGTGTTCGTTGGTGATGTAGAGGAGGCGGCGGGTGCCGTCGTAAAAATGCTGGACATGCCTTTCGGCGGGCGCGCGCGGCGGGTGCATGTCGGTGAGTGGTTGCATGGTAATTCCTTTTATGGCTTGCCGAGTTCCGTGGGTTGCTTTTTGTTCAGGTATTGTAGCGGAAGCCGGGGGTTTTTGCAGTGCTGGCGCGGGGTGGTTGGGTGTTTGCAGGATGGTGTTTTTTTCTCACGATGAAGCGCTTTTCGTGAGAATTTTTCTCGCGATAAGCGCTTGTCTGTGGTAAAAAATCACTGTTTTTACGGGTTTTGTATGTCTTCCCAGGCGCGGAGTATGAGGCCGGGATCATTGGCTTGCAGCAGGGCGGCGTCGGAGAGGGTACGCCGCCAGTGGCGCGCGCCGGGGAGGCCGTGCATGAGGCCAAGATAGTGGCGGGTGAGGTGGCGCAATGCGGTGCCGCGCGCGGTTTCCCGTTGCGCGTAGCGGTAGAGGCGTTCGACGAGTTCGCCGTGGGTGATGCGCGGGGTTTTGTCCTGATAGAAAAGATGATCCCAGTCGGCGAGGAGCATGGGGTTGTAGTAGGCTTCGCGGCCGATCATGACGCCGTCGACGTGCGCGAGTTGTTGGGCGATGCTGGCGTTGTCGGCGATGCCGCCGTTGATGAGGATGTCGAGGTCGGGAAATGCCTGTTTCAAACGGTGTACATGGTCGTAGCGCAAGGGCGGGATGTCGCGGTTTTCTTTGGGGGAGAGGCCGTCGAGCCAGGCGTTGCGCGCGTGGACGATGAAGACGCGGCAGACGGTTTTCTCGCGCAAAAAGCCGACGAAGTCGGCGAGCGGCTGGTAGGCGGTTTGGCGGTCAACGCCGATGCGGTGTTTGATGGTGACGGGGATTTGCACTGCGTCCTGCATGGCGTTCAAACATTCGGCGACGAGGGGGGCGTCAAGCATGAGGCAGGCACCGAACGCGCCTTGCTGTACGCGCGGGCTGGGGCAGCCGCAGTTGAGGTTGATTTCGTTGTAGCCGTAGCGCTCACCGATTTTCGCCGCTTGCGCAAGGGTTTGCGGGTCGGAACCGCCGAGTTGCAGGGCGACGGGATTTTCTTCGGGGTTGAAGGCGAGGTGGCGCTCGGGGTCGCTGTGCACGATGGCCAAGGCGTTGACCATTTCGCTGTAGAGCCAGGCGTGGCGGCTGATTTGCCGCGCCATGTAGCGGTAATGCCGGTCGCTCCAGTCGAGCATGGGAGCGGTGGCGAGGCGGCGGGGGGGGAGGGGTGTGGTCATGTGGTTTCGGATGATGGCTTGAGCAGGCGTACTTCGACAGGCTCAGTACGCCCGGGAATTATAGCCGCACGCCATTTATCCGCGAATATCAATGCCGAGCTGGACGCGGTCGCCCACTTGCAGGCGGTTTTTGCACAGGACGTCGGCGCGCTGGTCGTCGAGGCGCACGCGGTACAGGGAAAAATCGCCGAGGAAGCGCGCCTGTTCCACTTCGCCATTGCCGCCCGCATCGCGGCGCAGGATGAGTTGGTGCGGGCGCAGGAAGATGTCGGCATGCTCGCCACTTTCGCCGCGCAGCATGACCTGCGCACGCGCGGCAAAGGGAATGCGCCCGGCGCTGTTCGCCCAGCCGTCGCCTTCTTTGGCGAAGCGCAAGGTGGCACCGTGTCCGAGAAAGGCGGCGATGTCGTCGTTCGCGGGGTGGTCGTAAAGCGCGGTCGGCGTGTCCATTTGTCCGATTTCTCCGGCTTGCAAAACGGCAACGCGATCCGCGAGGGCAAAGGCTTCCGCCTTGTTGTGGGTAACGAAAATGGCGCTAATGCCGCGCGCGCGGAACAGCCGCTGCATGTCGTCCATCAGCGCTTCGCGTACCGCGTTGTCGAGATTGGAAAAAGGTTCGTCCAAAAGCAGGCACGCCGGTTCGCGCACCAGCGCCCGGGCGATGGCGACGCGTTGCTGCTGCCCGCCAGAGAGTTGATGCGGATAGCGTTTTTCCAGCCCGTCGAGCTGCACCACGCGCATCATCTCGCGCGCTCTGGCCATGCGCTCTGCCTTGCGCAAATGCTCGATGCCAAAAGCAATATTGCCAAGCACATCCAGATGCGGGAAAAGCGCGTAATCCTGAAAAATCATCCCCACCTGACGCCGCTGCGGCACAAGATGCACGGCGGGCGAGGATACCGTTGCGCCCTGCATGACAATCTCGCCGCTTTTGACCGGCAAAAGACCGGCGATGGCGCGCAACAGCGTCGATTTGCCGCCGCCGGATGGCCCGAGCAGGGAGAGGATTTCGCCGCGCGCAAGGGCAAAACTCGCATGGCGGATGATGTCGGTGCTGCCGTAGGCAAGATGCACGTTTCGCAGTTCAAGGCAAGGATTCATATCGTTTTTTCCTGGAAAATCGTGATTTTTTACCACACAAAGCGCTTCATCATGGTAAAAAAACACTATTTTTCATCATTATTTGTCATCCATTGACCACATCAGCAATAACACCGTGGGCAGTCCGGCGATGACCATCACCAGCGCGGGCATCGCCGCCATTTCAAAGCGCTCGGCGCTCATGTATTCGTAGATGTAGGTGGCGAGCGTTTGCACGTTGAAGGGGCGGAGCAGCATCGCGGCGGAGAGTTCCTTCATGCTTTCGAGGAAGACGAGCAGCGCTGCGGTGAGCAGGCTGTTGCGCAGCAGCGGCAGCCATACGCGGCGGGCGATGGCGCTGGAGGATTTGCCGAGCAGGCGTGCGCTTTCGTCGAGGCTTGCGGGAATCTGGTTGAAGCCGCTGTCCACCGCGCCGATGCCCACGGCGGCAAAGCGGCAGAGGAAGGCGTAGCCCATCGCGAACAGCGTGCCGCTGAAAATCAATCCGGGCAGGGCGAAGCCGTGCGCCTTGGCGATGCCGTTGATGCTGTGATCCAGCCCGGTGGTCACAATCAGCACGCCGATGGCGAGTACCGTCCCCGGCACGGCGTAGCCGGTGCTGGCAAGGCGCACGAGGAACTGGGTGTTGGGGCGCAAACGACTGCCCGCGAGCAACACGAAAGCGAGGATCATGGCGCTGCCTGCCGCGCCGCCCGCGACCAGCAGCGAATGCGCGCTCATGTGCAGGAAGGCTTGCCAGTCGGTGTCGGCAAAATAATGGACGGCGGCTTGTACGAGCCATGCCGCAGGCAGCCCGAATCCCAAAAAGAGGACGAGCGCGCACCAGAAGATGGCGAGGAAGCGCTTGCCGCCAGTGAGCTTCTCGCGCGGGAGAATCCCGGCGTTGCGCGCGCCGGGGCGCAAATGGCGGCGCTGGTATTTTTCCAGCATCACCAAAGTGATGACGAAAAGCAGCATCAGGCAGGAGAGCTTGGCAGCGGCGGAGAGATCGTGATGCGCGAGCCAGACGTCGTAAATGCCGGTGGTGAGATGCCACACCGAGAAATAGGCGACGGTGCCGAAATCGGCGAGCGTTTCCATCGCCACCAAGGTACAGGCGACGGCAATCGCCGGCCGCGCGAGCGGCAACACCACGCGGCGGAAAATGCGCCCTTCGCCCGCGCCAAGGAGACGCGCCGCCTGCACTTGCGAGGCGGGCAGGCGCGCGAGATTGAGCGACACAATCCAGTACACATAGGGCGCAAACATCAGCGACAGCACGAAAATCGCCCCGCCCATGCTGCGGATGTCAAAAAAGGGATAATCGCGTGCGGAGGTAAAGCCGAACACGCGGCGAATCGTGCTTTGCACGAATCCGGCGTAATCAAAAATATTGGTATAGACAAAGGCGGCGAGATAGGCGGGCATGGCGAGCGGCAACAGCAGCGCCCAGCGGAAAAAGCGCCTGCCCGGAAATTCGCAGCGCGCCACCAGCCACGCGCAGGGCAGCCCCCAGAGGAGCGCCAGCGCACAGACGCCGACGACCAGCACGAGGCTGTTTTTGACATACGCGCCGAGAACCGTCTCCGCGAGATGGGCGAAAATCGGCGACGGTGCGGAAAACGCTGTCACCACCAGCATCGCCACCGGTGCCATCAGCGCCAGCGCTGCCCACCATGCGGGCGACGCCAAAACGGCAAGACCCGGCCAAAGCCGGGTCGGAAAGGATGCACGCATGGACGCGTTTTACAGGTCGAACTGCACTTCGTCGATGAGCTTCAGCGCCGCGCCGTAATGCTTGGCGATGTCGGTCACGTTCAGATCGTCTTCCTTGAAGCTGCCCCACGAGGCCACCAGCTCGGACACCGGCACGCCCGCCTTCACCGGATATTCATTGTTATCCTCGGCGTATTGCTTCTGCGCAACCTCGCCGGTCAAGAAATCGATGAGTTTCATCGCCTCATCCTTGTTCGGCGCGTGTTTGGTGAGCGCCACGCCGGAGACGTTCATGTGCGTACCCGTGGTTTCCTGATTGGGGAAATTGATTTCCACCGCGTTTGCCCACTCTTTTTGCTCGGGATTTTTCTCATTCTTCAGCATCACGCCGAGATAATAGGAATTGCCCAGCGAATAGTCGCACTTGCCTTCCATGATGGCTTTGACCTGATCACGGTCGCCGCCCTGCGGCTTCTGCGCGAGGTTGGCTTTGAGACCCTCGAGCCATTCCTTCGCCTTGGCCTCGCCATCGCGGGCAATCATCGAGGCGAGCAGCGATACGTTGTAAGGATGTTTGCCGGAACGCACGCAAACCTTGCCCTTGAATTCAGGCTTGGCAAGATCCTGATAAGTGAAAGACGCGGGCAATTTGCCGACGCGCTCTTTCGAGCTGTACACGGCGCGCGCGCGCTTGGTGAGCGCCACCCAGTTGTCGCCGCGCAAATGCGCCGGAATATTGGCATTGACCACCTCGGACATGATCGGCTGGGTCACGCCCGCCGCGACCAGCTCTTCCAGGCGGCTGATGTCTACCGTGAGCACAATATCGGCAGGGCTCAATTCGCCCTCCTGCTTCAGGCGATCGACCAGGCCATCCTTGATGTACACGCTGTTGACCTTGATGCCCGTCTCCTTGGTGAATTCATCGAGCATCGGCTTGATCAAAAATTCCTGACGGTAGGAATAGACATTCACGTCCGCGCTCGCCACCCCTGCGATACCGAGGGCGAGCAAACCAGCAATCATCTTCTTGTTCATCAAAATACTCCGGGTCGGATGGAAAGAGCGCGCATCTTAGCGCGTGCGCATTGCGATTTCAATTGCATTCTCATTTGCAATTTGCTGCTGTTCTCAAAAGTATGCGGGGCGCGCATGTCTCAATCTGCGCCGCAACCCTTCGACAGGAACCGCTCGCGACAGCGAGAGAGGGGCTGATTTTGTGCATGTTTTCAAGTTTGTCGTATATTGATATAAAACCGTACAAAATAGTGATTTTTTACCATCATGAAGCGCTTATCGTGAGAAATAACTCACAACAAGCGCTTCATGATGAAAAAATTTCTCATGTTGGCAGAAACAAACCGAACACCGCCTTTTCCGCTATACTCCGCCCCCTCTCCTGAACGGAAAGCCATCATGATGACGCCATTGCGAAAAACCCTGCTCCTTGCCCTCCTGCCCGCCAGCGCGCTCGCCGACGTCCTTATCGACGTGCGCACCCCCGGCGAATACAACGCCGGACACCTCGACAACGCCATCCTCCTCCCCGTGCAAGAGATTGGCGACAACATCGCCGCCGTCGCCCCCGACCACGACGAAACCATCTATCTCTACTGCCGCAGCGGCGCGCGTGCCGATGCCGCGCGCGACATCCTCCGCGAACAGGGCTACCGCCAGGTCATCAACCTCGGCAGCATGGGCGCTGCCCGCGACTGGCTGCAAGCGCATCCCGAGGTGACGCTGCGGGCGGTGGAATGACAGGCAACCAAGCCACTCCCCCACAAAAAAAGCGCCCCGCGGGGCGCTTTTTGCGTCAACAACGATCGAGTCCTTAATCGTTGTCGTCGCCGTCGTTGTCCTTATCGGTGTCGTTGTCATCGCGCTCATTGTCATTGTCGTCGCGGGCGTTATCGCGATCATCGCGCTCATCGTCACGATCG
>JAUNKJ010000088.1 GCA_030532785.1 Cardiobacteriaceae bacterium | reverse complement strand
CGAGATTGGGGTTGGGGTGAGGGCAGAAACAAGGCTTTCCACATCTTTTATAGCTTTTAATATTTCAGTACATTTTTAAGCCTTGTAAATTTCCCCCTATGAATTTGCAAGAACTCAAAAAGCAGTTTGAAATCTCGAGGGTTTTGTCGCTGCGCGAATTTCTCTATCCCCCTCTCCCCAACCCCTCCCCCTCGAGGGGGAGGGGCTTTAATTCGTTGCTTTATTTGAAGTTCATTGCATAAGAATCTGAATTGCCAACACACCTAGCCCTTTGCCAAAACCCTTTGTGCAAGCGCTACAATGCCTGCCTCTTCGCCGGATGCCGCGTCATGCTCAATATCCTCACCGTTCTTCTGCCGATTTTCCTCGTCATTGCCACAGGTTATGGCTTCACCCGCTTTGGCGGCTTCAGCCGCGAGGGGCTGATGGCGCTTGGCCGTTTCGTCATCGGCATCGCCTTGCCCGCCCTCGTTTTCAAGACGCTTGCCGAGCGGCAAATCGCCGACATTCTCATCCCCGCCTATCTCATCGGCTACAGCATTGCCGCGCTTCTCTGCTTTGCCCTCGGTTTGGCGTTTTCCTTGTGGGTCAGCCGCCAGACGCTGGTCGCCTCCGCCATCAACGCCCTCGGCCAGAGTTTTTCCAACAGCGCCTTTGTCGGCTATCCCCTCCTTCTCGGGGTGTTGGGGGGTGGTGATGCCGGGGTTTATTTCGCGCTGAACACCATGGTGGAAAACGTCCTGCTGCTGCCGCTTTTCCTCGTGCTGATCGAAATCCACCAGGGCGGCGAGGGCAGCCTCCCCGCGCGGATTCTCCGCATTGTTGCCAACACTTTGCGCAAGCCGCTCATCGTCGCCCTCATCCTCGGCCTGCTCTTTGCCGCGCTGGAGTGGCGCTTGCCGTTGCCGGTGCAAAAGGCCATCGATCTGCTCGCTGCCGCCGCCGCGCCCATTGCGATTTTCGTCATCGGCGGTGGGCTGAACGGCATCCGCCTGCAAGGCAATGTCCCCGCCATCATCCAGATCACGATCGGCAAACTCGTCCTCATGCCCGCGCTCGCCGCCCTTTTCATCTGGCTTTCGGGCGGCACGCGCGACATGGTCTTCGCGGGCGCGCTCATGGGCGGCGTTGCCATGGCCAACACCGTTGCCATCCTCGCCCAGCACCACGGCTTCCCCAACCGTGGCACCGCGAGCATGATGACCAC
The DNA here is from genome assembly GCA_030532785.1 of Cardiobacteriaceae bacterium. Lineage (GTDB taxonomy): Bacteria > Pseudomonadota > Gammaproteobacteria > Cardiobacteriales > Cardiobacteriaceae > JAUMXB01. The sequence continues at coordinate 7,693 of JAUNKJ010000088.1, read as the reverse complement.
CAACGTCCTCTCTGTCTTAACCCTCTCCGTCATCTTCCTCCTGCAATGACTGACGACCCGCAAGCGCTTTTGGACGCCATCGGCGCCCACATCCGCGCCGAACTCGCCGCGCAGCGCGATATCACCCCGGCGGGCATCGCCGCCCATTTCGGCGTCAACCGCTACACCCTCTCGCGCTGGTTTCGCCGCCATGCCCACATGCGCCTCGCCGATTACCTCGCCGCGCTGAAAATCGAACAGGGCATCGCCCCCCTCATCGCCCGGCAAAGCGTCATCGACGCCCAGCAGCAAAGCGGCCACCAAAGCGCCGCCACCTTTGCCCACCGCTTCCGCCACGCCACCGGCATCACCCCGCGCGACTACCGCGCGCAAAGCGATGCCTACCGCCAACTCCTCGACGCCGAACTCGCCCACGACAGCGGCCGCATCATCCCCTACCGCCGCGTCCCCGTTGGCGACGGCCACCCCCTGCATGTGCACATCCACGGCAGCAACGCCCGCCTCGTCTTCGCAGGCCTTTTTCCCGAACCCGTGCCGCGCGGCGTGCCGCTCGCCGGTGCGGCGCTCTTTGCCCGCAAGCGCTTCACCATCGCGGCACTGCCGCCCGGCAGCTACTGGCTGCTTGGCTGCGAACTCCTCGCGAGCCGCAACCCGCTCGACTACTTCCGCCTCGACCACTGCCAGCGCGAACGCTACCCCGACCCCATCACCTTCCCCCTCGCCGCGCCGCAAATGGCGGAACTCGTGCTGCGCCCCTTTTTGCCGGGCGACCCGCCGATTACCGTCAACCTCCCGCGCCTGCTCTTTGAGGTGCTGCGTGGTGGGCGGTCGTAGGGTGGGTGTCAACCCACCGTCGCGCAGCGATTGTAGGTTGGTGGTGAGCGTGGTACACGCGAACCCCAACATCAAATCAACATCGCCTGTTGGGGTTCACTCCGTTCACCCCAACCTACAAAAACCTCAGTTCGGGATAAGGGAGGTGGATACGTCCACTGGTATGACGTTGTTCCTCAATCAGTTCCTTCCCCCGCTTGCGGGGGAAGGTTAGGATGGGGGTGTAAAATGCGCAGCATTTTTTATGGATTTGAAATGAAAACTTCGTTTTCAACACCCCCACCCTGTCCCTCCCCCGCAAGCGGGAGAGGGGAATAGTTTGTCATTTCATAGAAAATTTCGAGAAATCACTCAGGGATGTTCGTTCTTTTATCCCGAACTCAGGTTACAAAAACTTCCTCACAGGGGGAGGGGCTTTTTTCGGTGGGTTGACACCCACCCTACAAATTCGCTGCGCGATACCGCATGGGTTGACACCCACCCTACGGTGCAATGAGAAATTTTCTCATCATGAAGCGCTTATGGTGAGAAATTTTCCCATGATAAGCGCTTTGTCGTGGTAAAAAATCACTATTTTTTAGGGTTTTTTGTCAATATGTCATCGAGTTGCAGCAGCCAGTCCGCGGGGATGTCGATGGCAAGATGCCCGTTGTCGGGGCTTCTGATGAAGTAGTACTCGACGTGGCCGAGGTGTTGTTGCGGCTGGTAGCCGGGCAGGCGTTTTTGCAGGAGGCGGTGCAGCGCGAGTTGGTAGAGGGCGGCTTGCAGCCAGTAGTGGTGGTGGTCCATGGTGGCGAGCATGGCGTTTTGGCTGTAGTCGTCGGGGTGGTTGCCGAGGTGGTTGGATTTGTAGTCGACGATGTGGTAGCGGCCGTTGTGGGGGTAGAGGAGGTCGATTTCGCCGCGCAGGTAGCGGTAGAGGCCGGGGTCGCGGGTAAACGGCAGGGTTTTGCCCCAGGCGGCGAAGTGTTGGCGCAAGTGGTGGTGCGGCAGCGGGGCGCGCGGGTCGAGGGCGAGGGAGAAGCCGAGTTCGCGTTGGGCGTTTGTGATGCGGGCGAGGGGGATGCCGCTTGCGAGCGGGGTGTCGAGGATGTGGGTGATCCAGGCGGTGAGTTCGGGGAGGCGGGGGCGCTGGTCTTGCAGGTGGTGTTTGTCGAGGAGTTTGTCGAGGAGGTGCGGCCAGTGGGCGCGGCGTTCGGGGCGGATTTTTTCGAGGGTTTCGTGGAGGTAGCTGCCGGCTTTGGGGCCGCGCGGGAAGGCGTAGGGGATGGGGCGGTTTTCCGGAGCGGTGTCTGTGCTGGCGCGGCGTTCTTCTTCGAGGAGTTCGAGGTCGAGGGGGGTGTGGATGGCGGTGTCGGCGAGGGCGGCGGGGAGGTGGCGGGCAAGGGCGGTGAAGCTGGTTTTGCGCCAGCCGCGCGGGCGTTGCGCGGGGAGGGGGGGGAGGTGGAGTATTGTTTCGCTGTTGTTGTCGCTGTGCGGGGTGTTATGACCCCTCTCCCCTTCCCCTCTCTGCTCCGCAGCTCTTCGAGTCCCGTAGGGAGAGGGGTTTTGTTCGTGCGTGTCTTCAAGGGAAGAGGGGCTTGTTTGGTGCGTTGTGTCGGGGAGGGTGTCGGGGGCGAGGGGCTGGAGGTGGCTGGCGTGTTGTTGCCCTTGTTTGAGGGGGGCGGAGGGGCGTGGGTGCTGGACGATGTAGAGGAGGTCTTCGGCGCGGGTGAGGGCGACGTAGAGGAGGCGGCGGTTTTCGGCATCGGTTTCCTGGGCGATGCGTTCGCGGGTGGTGTCGTCGGCTGTGCTGGCGCTTAGATAGAGTTGGCCGTTGTCGTGGTAGGCGTGGACGGGGTTTGTGTGGTTGCCGCTGCCCATGCTGGCGAGGATGACGACGGGGGCTTGCAGGCCTTTGGCTTTGTGGATGGTCATGAGGCGCACGGCGTTTGTGCCGGGCAGCGGCAGGGCGAGCGCCCAGTCGGCGGTGGGCGGGGCGGCGAGTTGTTTTTGCCACCAGTCGAGGAGGCGGCGCGGGGGTTGTTCGTGGGCGGCGATGATTTCCTGGAGGCGGCGCAGATCGAGGAGGTCGCGCAGGGCGTCGGGGTGGGGTTGGCTGGCAAGGCGTGTCCAGATGTTGCCGTCCCACGGGTCGTGGCGCCAGAGGTATTGGAGGGCGGCGAGGAGGCCGTGTTGGTTCCAGCGTTCGCTGGCGGTGCTGAGGCGGGCGTGGAAGTCGGTGTATTCGCGGCTGTCGGCGAGGGTGTCGAGGGTGGCGAGGTCGAAGCCGTAGCATTTGCCGGCGAGGAGGCGGCGGATGGCGGGGCTGTTGCCGGGGTCGAGGAGGGCGGCCATGTACCATTGCAGTTCGTGGGCGATGCTGTGGGCGAAGAGGCTGGCGTCTGCGTCGCGGTGGGTGGCGATGCCTGTTTGCTGGAGGGCGTGTTCGATGCGTTGCAGGCTTTTGTGGCCACGGGCGAGGATGAGGATGTCGCTGGGTTGGAGGGGGTGGAGGGTGTTGTTGCTGCGGCGCAGGTAGGGGCTTTCATTGCTCACGAGGTGGGCGGTGAGGCGGGCGATGGCGTGGCTTTCGTCGGCGGCGCTGTCGATGGTGAGGGTTTGCAGGGGGGCGGTGATGGCGCTGCCGTCGCGCTGGACGAGGGGGCGTTCGGGGTTGGCGGCGTGGACGGGCTGGTAGGCGATGCCGTCGCCGAGGCGGGCGTTGTCGGGGTGCTGGTAGGCGTCGTTCAGGGCGGCGATGAGGGCGGGGGCGCTGCGGTAGTTGTCGGCGAGGCTTGCGTGGGCGGGGATGCGGGTTTTGAGGGCGGTGTAGTTGGCGACGTCGCTGCCGCGAAAGCGGTAGATGGCTTGTTTGGGGTCGCCGACGAGGAGGCAGAAGCCGTTGTGGTGCGGCTGGAGGTAGATGTGGCGCAGGAGGTCGGCCTGGGCGTGGTTGAGGTCTTGCGATTCGTCGACGAGGATGACGGGGTAGCGGTGGGCGAGGTAGGCGGCGAGGGCGGGTTTGTCGGCGAGGATGGTGTTGAGGCGTGCGAGGAGTTCGCTGTAGGTGGTTTCGCCGCTTTGCCGCAGGGCGGCGGGGAGGTGGCGGCGGACGTGGTCGCTGCTTTCGCTGAGGCTTTGTGCCCGCATGTGGGCGAGGAGGGCGTCGAAGGCGTGGCGGGCGTTGTCGGCGGCGTGGATGGCGGCGAGGACGGGGTGGTTGATGAGCGCTTGGCGCGCGGCGGCGGGGGCTTTTTTCTTGAAGGGGTCTTGGCCGCTGTCGGCAGATGCGCGGGCTTTGTCGAGGCCGTCGAGCCATTTTTGCGCGTCGTCTTTGGGGGGCTGGCGTTGGATGAGGGCGGCAGCGGCTGCGGGCAGGGCGTGGGCGTAGCGGGCGATGTTGCGGCTGGCCATGAGGTGGTCGGCGGCAACGGCGGCGGCGATGGTGTCTTGCGCGGCGGCGAGGTCTTCCGGGGTAAAGGTGGCGAGGGTGTCGAGGGCGGCGGCGCGCGCGGCGGGGTCGTAGTCGGGAGGGGCGGGGTGGACGAAGGGGGCGTTGCCGTAGTTGAGGGCGGTTTTCGCGGCGGCGATGTAGACGTCTGGCGCGGGCGATGTGGCGTAGTAGGCGGCAAAAAGTGCGGCGTCGCGCTGCGCCTGTTCTTGGTAGTGGCGGCGCAGGTAGTCGTGGGTGAGTTGGGCGATGGCGTCGGGGGCGGTGTTGATGCGGATGGTGTCGATGCCGCTTTCGAGGGCGAGTTCGTGCAGCCAGCGCTGGCAGAGGCTGTCGAGGGTGCCGATGAAGAGTTGGTCGAGGGTTTCCAGGGCGAGGCTGCTTCTGCGGTAGGCGAGGATGAGGCCGTCGACGCCTTGTGTTTCGAGCATTTTTTGCAGGATGTGGCGGTTGACGCTGTCGCGCACGGCGTCGTCGCCAAGGGTGTCAAGATGGGCGAGGACGCGGCGGGCGAGGTCGGCGTCGTCGGCGAGCAGCGCGGGGTCATCGGCGTAGGCTTTGATGATTTCCAGGAGCAAGGCGCGGAATTGCCCGACGCGGGCGTAGATGCGCTGGCGCATTTCCGTGGCGGCGGCGCGGGTGAAGGTGGTGGCGACGATGTGGCGCGGCTCGCGTCCGTCTTCAACGAGCAGGCGCAGGAGGATGCCGGAGAGTGTCCAGGTTTTGCCGGTACCGGCGGAGGCTTCGATGAGGGCGTGGCCGCTAAGGGCGAGGTCGGTGGCTGGGGTCATGCGGATAGGCGGCAGGGCGGAGCGCGGATTGTAATATTGAATGGCTCGCAAAGGGTGGATTTCCCGCCTGTGCTACACTGTCGCGCCGCAAGCGCTTGTGTATGATAAAAAATCACCATACCAAGCGCTTTGAATAGTGTTTTTTTACCGCGACAAGCGCTTCATCATGAGAAAATTTACCATTTCCAATCTGCCCGACGCATTTCTGCAAAGCCACACTTTCGAAGACGCGCTGCATGCGCTCGCGGCGTATCTGCGCGCAGCAACCAATGCCGCAGACGCCCTGCGCGAGCTGCTCGATGCCCTGAAGCAGCACAGCGAAGCCAATGCCCATCTCTCCGCGCTGTTTCACCATTGGCTGCAACACGCCTCGCTCTATACCGGCTTCGTGCAGACTGGCATTTATTCGCGCCACGGCTTCGTGCGCGAACTCAAGCGCCGCCTCTATGACCGGATAAACCCGCCGCCGCGCGATGCCCACAACCTCGGCGATCTGCTGCAAACCGTGCTGCGCCCCGGCGATCTCGACTGGCTCAACACCATCCCGCCCTTGCAATGGCTGATGCTCTACCGCCAGCTCGACCACACCCACAGCGCACAAAGCGCGCGCCATGTGCGCAACGAACTCCTCTACGCCGCCGAAATGCTCTCGCTGTGGATTGCCGCCGAAGACCTCGACCCCGATCTCATCCGCCTCGATCCGCGTCTCCTCGAATACGACTCGCCCTTCATCAGCCTGCAACGCGACGTGCAAGCCTATATCGACGGCGAACGCGGCGAGGTACAACACACCCCGCCGCGCGACCACGCCGCCATCGCCGTCATGCTCGAACAAAGCCGCGAACAAATCGCGCGCCTGAAACGCCTCGGCAACCACAGCGGCGCCTCGCTCGCCACCGGGCACCTCCTCGAACGCCTGGAACAAAGCGTCGATCGTCTGGGCGGCATCCTCGCCATCCTCATGAGCGACAGCGCGGAGAAAAGCGCGCGCGCCTTCCTCGAACAACTCGGGCAAATCGTCACCAGCGGCCTCGAACAGCGCAGCATCCGCACTTTCACCCGCAACACCACCGGCATGCTCAGCAAAAGCATCAGTGCCAGCAAAAGCCACCACGGCGAACACTACATCACCACCACCCGGCGCGAATACCGCCAGATGTTCCGCTCCGCCGCCGGTGCGGGCATCCTCATCGCCCTGATGGCACTCGTGAAAATCCACATCGCGCGCTGGCATCTCCCGCCCTTCTGGGAAACCGTCCTCATCTCCCTCAACTACGGCGCAGGCTTCGTCATCATCCACCTTCTCGGCTGCACCATCGCCACCAAACAACCGGCGATGACCGCCGCCAGCATCGCCAGCGCCGTTGAACAAGGGCAAAACAGCCGCGCGCTGGAAAAACACCTCTCGCAACTCCTGATCAGCGTCAACCGCAGCCAAACCGTCGCCGTCCTCGGCAATTTGACGCTCGCCATGCTCACCGCCGCCCTCGTCGCCCACCTCTGGCAACACTGGCAAGGCGCGCCGCTCCTAAGCGCTGACGAAACCGCCTACCAACTCAAAGCCGTACAACCCGTCCCCGCCCTGTGGTACGCCGCCATCGCCGCCCTCTGGCTCTTCTGCGCCGGCCTCATCTCCGGCTACTACGACAACCGCGCCGACTACCTGCGCTTGCGCGAACGCCTCGCCGCCCACCCCGGCCTCGCCTTCCTGGGCGAGGCCAAACGCGCCAAGCTCGCCGACTACCTGCACGACCACTTCGGCGCGCTGCACGGCAACTTCGCCTTCGGCGTACTGCTGGGCATCACCCCCTTCATCGGCGACCTCCTTGCCCTGCCACTCGACATCCGCCACATCGCCTTCTCCTCTGCCAACATCAGCTACGCCGGCGCGAGCGGCGACCTCACCCTGGGCGCATGGCTCTACGCCCTCCTCGGCGTCGCCCTCATTGGCCTCGTCAACCTCTGGGCGAGCTTCTTCCTCGCCCTGCGCGTCGCGCTTCGCGCCCGCGACACCGACATCCCCAGCACGGGAAAACTCCTGCGCACCCTGTGGCAACACATCCGCGAACGCCCGCGCGACCTCATCCTCCCGCCGCAAGAGGCGGAAGACAGAAAAGCGGCATGACATTATGTTCATCCATAACGGTGGAGCAGATGCTTAGCATGCAGCCCGCATTGCCTGCAATGCACCTTTTCAAAACACAAGGATTCAACAATGAAAAAAATCATGATTGCCGCCCTGATGGCCGCCGGTATGCCCGCCGCTTTTGCCGGTGCTTGCGATGATTATTTCGCGTACATGGAAGAAACGCTGAAGAAAGATGGTGCTTACACTGAAGAAGCGATGAAAGTCGTCAAAGATCAAATCGCGGCGATTCCGGACGACCAGAAAGAAGCCGTTTGCAAGGCTGGCATGGAATCCATGAAAGAAGACGCCGCTGAAGATGGCGAAGAAAAATCAGAAGGCTGAGTTTGGCGCTTCTGCATAAAAAAGCCGGACACAAGTCCGGCTTTTTTATGCCCCGGTTGTACGAATAATAGCGAAACATACATAACCTCAGTTCGGGATAAGAAGGGTAGATATATCCACTGATATGGCGTTGTTCTCCAATCAGTTCCTTCCCCCGCTTGCGGG
>JAUNKJ010000087.1 GCA_030532785.1 Cardiobacteriaceae bacterium | reverse complement strand
CTGGAACAGCTCGCGTAAGCGAGAGTCCCCCGCAAGCGGGGGAAGGAACTGATTGAAGAACAAAGCAGTATCAGTGGATATATCTACTCTCCGTATCCCAACCTACATGGCTTATTCCTGCACCAACGACAGATCGGCGATTTGCGCAAACGCCTGTTGCAGCGTGGTGAGCAGTGCGAGGCGGTTGTCGCGCAGCGCGGTGTCGTCGCTCATCACCATGACGTCGGTGAAGAAGGCATCGAGCGGTGCGGCGAGTTCGCCGAGGACGTCGAGCGCTGCGCCGTAGTCGCTTGAGGCCATCGCCCCGGCAAAGCGCGGCTGGCATTGTTGCCACTGCTGCCACAGCGCCTGTTCCGCCGCTTCCGCGAGCAGCGCGTCTTTGACGCCGTGCGGGTTGTCGCCGTTTTTCCTGAGGATGTTGCGGATGCGTTTGGCGCTCGCGAGGAGCTGCGCGGCGGCGGCGCTTTGCGCAAAGGCGGCGAGCGCTTGGACGCGGCGGTCAATGTCGAGCAAATCGTCGTTGTCGCGCTCGCGCACTGCCTGGTAAATTCCGGCGGCGATGCCCTGTTCGCGGTAATGGCCTTGCAGGCGTTCGAGGATGTAATCGCGTACCGCGCCCACTTGCGCGGGCGCGTCAAGGGCGGCGTCGAAGCTGGCGGCGCTTTTCGCGAGCCAGCCGTCGAGCGGCAAGGTGAGCTGGTTGTCCAAAATGAGGCGGATGACGCCGATGGCCATGCGGCGCAGGGCGTAGGGGTCTTTGCTGCCGGTGGGTTTGGCACCGATGGCAAAGCCGCCGATCAGGGTGTCGAATTTTTCCGCGAGCGCGAGGACGAGTCCGGCGCGGCTTTTCGGCAACATTCCGCCCGCGCCGACGGGGAAATACTGCTCTTCAAGCGCGGCGGCCACTTCGGCAGCAAGTCCTTCTTTTTGTGCGTAATAGCGCCCCATCAGCCCTTGCAGCTCCGGGAATTCCATCACCATTTCGGTCAAGAGGTCGCATTTCGAGAGTTTGGCAGCGAGCGCCACGTCGTCGCTGTTCGCGCCACAGAGCGGCGCCAGTTCTGCCGCGACCTTGCCAATGCGCCGCGTTTTTTCAGCGACGGAGCCGAGTTTGGCCTGATAGATGACGTTTTCCAGACGCGGCAGATAATCTTCGAGCTTGCGCTTCAAATCCTGCTGCCAGAAGAATTCGGCGTCGGCAAAGCGCGGGCGGATGACTTTTTCATTGCCGCGACTGACGGACGCCGGATCGAGCGATTCGAGGTTGGCCACTGCCACGAAATGCGGCAGGATTTTGCCGCAACTGCCGACGACGGCGAAGGTTTTCTGGTTGTCCTGCATGGTGGTGATCAAGACTTCCTGCGGCACTTGCAGATAGCGCTCGTCGAAGCTGCCCGCGATGGCCACCGGCCATTCGCTGAGCGAGGCCACTTCGTGCACCAGCGCTTCCGGCATCACCGCGCGACCGCCGAGTTCGCGCGCCTTGCCCTGTACCTGTTCGCGGATCATGTCCATGCGCGTGGCGTGATCGGCAATGACATATGCGCTTTTCAGCGTGTCTTCATAGGCAAGCGCATGGGGAATTTCCACCGCGTCGGGATGATGCACGCGATGGCCGAGGGTTGCGTTGTTGGAAGAGACGCCAAACCAGGCGAGATCCCAGACTTTGTCATCAGCGAGAACCACGAGGGTCAAGACCGGGCGCACAAAGCTCTGCTCGTAATCGCCCCAGCGCATGCGCTTGGCAATCGGCAGTTTGCCCATCACCCACTCAAACATCGCGGGCAGGAGCGCCTCCAGACTTTGCCCCACCTGATAGCCGCGATACATCAGCCACTTGCCCTTGGGCGTGTCTTCGACGAGGAGTTTGTCCACCTCGACGCCGCAGGAATCGGCAAAGCCGAGCGCCGCTTTCGTCCAGTTGCCCTGCGCATCTTTGGCGGCGGCGAGCGATGGCCCCTTGCGCTCGATTTGCTGCTCCGGCTGTTCCAGCGCCGCATCGTGGATGCGCCACGCCAAGCGGCGCGGCGTGGCAAAGGCTTCCACGCGGTCAAAGGCAAGCCCTGCCTCGTGCAGCGCCTGCCCCCAGAGTTCGCGCCCGGCGGCGGCGAGATCGGTCACTGCCTTGGTCGGCAATTCCTCGACGCCGATTTCGATCAGGAGATTCACGGTTGCATTCATGCGGCACCTCCCTGGGCGTCACGGCAAAGAGGAAAGCCCAGCGCCTCGCGGCTCTGGTAATACGCTTCGGCGGCGGCCTTGGAAATGGCGCGCACGCGGAGAATGTAGCGCTGGCGCTCGGTCACGGAAATGGCGCGGCGCGCATCCAAAAGATTGAACAAATGCGAGGCCTTGAGCGCCTGCTCATAGGCGGGCAACGCCAGTTTGCCCTCGGCAAGACGCAGCGCCATCTTCTCCGCCATATTGAACTGGGCAAACAAATCCTCGACATCGGCATGTTCAAAGTTGTAGGCCGATTGCTCGCGCTCGTTTTGCTGATGCACATCGCCATACGTCACGATGCCCTGCGGCGTTTCCGCCCAGACGAGGTCGTACACGCTTTCCACATTCTGCAAATACATGGCGATGCGCTCGAGGCCGTAGGTCAGCTCGCCCATCACCGGCTTGCATTCCATCCCGCCCGCCTGCTGGAAATAAGTGAACTGGGAAATCTCCATGCCGTTCACCCACACCTCCCAACCGAGACCCCACGCACCCAGCGTCGGCGACTCCCAATTGTCCTCGACAAAGCGGATATCCTGCACCGCCGGATCAATGCCGATCGCAAACATCGACTGCAAATACAAATCCTGAAAACGCGCGGGCGACGGCTTCATCACCACCTGAAACTGGTAATAACGTTGCAGACGGTTGGGGTTCTCGCCGTAGCGGCCATCCGTGGGGCGGCGTGACGGCTGCACATAGGCGGCATTCCACGGTTCGGGGCCGATGGCGCGGAGAAACGTGGCATCGTGAAACGTCCCCGCGCCCACCTCCATATCGTAAGGCTGCATCAACACACAACCCTGCGCCGCCCAAAAGCGTTGCAGGGTCAAAATCATATCCTGAAAATTCAAAGGGCTTGGCATGGCATGGTTATCCTTGGCGACGCAAAGAGCGGCATTTTATAGCCCACCGCGCGGGTATGCCACTGAAAGATAAGGATGATGCTGTTTTTCATATTTTGATGAAAAATAGTGATTTTTTACCATGATCAAGCGCTTATCTCGAGAAAATATTTCACGATAAGCGCTTTGTGATGAGAAAATTTCTCATAATATCGCTAATAATTACGACAAAGCCCGAAGCGTATCCCTATGCAGCTTAAGAGCAAGTTCGCGGAGGCATACTCCCTCCGTCACTCATCATGTTTTACCTTGCTTTTGTGTTATGCAACCGATATTGTTCGGTAACATTTCATGTAAAAAACATTTATGCCAAAAGGCATAGCCGACGCATAAAAAACTCGCATAGTGCTTTTCTTCCCCTGCAGCGACATCCTTTCAATCAAGCCATGGAATAACAAGATGACCACCCTCGATCCTGCCCTCGAAGCCCTGCGCAAGCAAATCCGCGAACAAAGCGCCAATGATCCGCACATCGCCGCCAAAATCGCTGCCCAGGCACTGCTGGAGCGTACCTTTGCCATCCTGAATGATGGCAAGGGCGTGCACGTAGAAAGTGCCTTTGCCATTCTCGGCAGCCTCGCCGGGCAAGCCTCCCTGCAAAGCGCTTTAGCGCAAATCGCCGACAAGAAACCCCTCGATGAAAACGACGCCCTCATTACCGTTACCGACAAGCAAGGGCGGAACTATTACTACGGCAACCCGATCAACCGCCCGCTGTTGGAAGACCGCCTTTCGCTCTGGTCACTGGTCTGTGGTGCCGTGCAGGGACACGGCGGCGCATTGCCGGACATTGGCGATATCGTCAAACACGTCGCACAAAGCATCGGTACGCCGCAATTCGGCATCCCGCGCCTGCCGGAGGGTGTGGAAATTCGTTTTCCGCCGCAAGAATGCCTGCGCCTCTGGCAGCCTCTGAAAGCCGAAATTCTTGATGTCTTGCCCGTCCCCGCCCGTGACTGGCCGCTTGCATACGGCCTCGCCATCCAGCAACTGATTGATCAGGGCAAAGACGTACTCCCGCCGACAACAGCCGCCGTCATCGTCATGGAATGCGCTGTGCCGATGAGCAAAATACTTCCGCCTAACAAGCTGTAAACTACTGGGAGCAAGCATGGCTTTTGTTAAAGAAATGATCAGCGATGCGGATATGGAGAAATACCAGCCGGATGAATATAAACCTGGTGTATTTCGTCATTGGACGATAGACCGGGAGCGCGATGCCTATGTGCGCTATCTTTATCAAGACCGTGAACCGCCATATTTCGAAAGATGGGTATTTTATTATCGCGAGATATTCATTTCGATGGAAGCTGATATGGTGCACATCCCCGAGAATAAGCCTTGTTATACGTTAAAGGTATACAATATATATTACCATCCCCGTGTCGATGTTCTTCGGGTGCAAATTGATTTGCGCCGTTTGCTACAATTGATGCGGATCAGCAAAGAGGAATTGTGCACCGTGCTTGCCGAGGGAGTGGAGGAAGATAAAAAATATTCTGACCCAGGAAAATCAAGAAGTTACACCAATTGTTGGAAAGTGGTTTTTAAAGAGGAGAATTTGTCATGACTGCACCGAGTGCCAATGAAGTCATTTCTGACTTGCAGAATAAAATAAAAGGTCTGGATTATCGCAATCCGGTGCATCAGCAAAAAATCATTGCCTATCTCAATGAGGCGGTGCAGCAAGTTTCCGTATCTTCTCCCGGAGGCGGGAAGATCACAGTGCTCTATTCCGGTCAGGTAAATGGCGATTCTGCTGCCGGCATTGCGAACAAGCTGGCAGGGCATTCCGATGTTCGGATATTAGACAAAACCGAAGCGTATAAGTTACTCAATCATATTGATTTTAAAGATATTCGTGCTCAGGCGTTGGGTTATAGCAACAACGACGCACTGAACGATTTTATAAATAAGCACTATCCCAAAGGCGCAGACGGCAAGCGTCCCTCTACTTATTACAATTCACCGGAAAGTCGTTTTGAATTTGACGGTAAAGATGGGTTGTGGGCAAAAATTTCCAAGCGCTTTGTGGCGGAGACCGATGGTGAGATACGGGTGATGCTCGGTACTCCGGTACGGCCAGATTCGGTGTTCAATGCTACCGAATTAGAAGAAATTCTGGAGCAAATCGAGTCAGGCAATACCAAGATAACCAAAGTCAGTGGGATAGAGATTGATGATTTGCGCGCGATTGCCAAGAATGTATCCCGTGAAGAGTTGGGCGCTGCCATCAAGGCCGTGGCGATTACGCATAGCAAAATTTCTCATATATCCGAAAAAAATCTTGATGACTTTCTAAAGCCTATTGATGATGATGTGTTGGAAAGAGCGCTGAGAGATCCTGATTTGCAGCGATCTGCACTTGGTCTGGATGAAAATGGTTCATCTTTTTTCAAGCTCAGTCCCAAAACGGCTGCTATTCTCAAAAAAGCCGGAATCGCGGGGCTTGTTGTCAGCTTTGCTAGCGTTTCTGCCGAAGCAAAAGCAGCAGAAGCAAGAGGTGAGCCTGAGCGTGCCAAAGAAATCATGATTGAATGGGCGGTTGGCGAGGTTGGCTCCGAGGTTGCAAGTACTGCAGCCGGAATCTTGGCTCGTTTGGCAACGGTCGGTTTGCTTGGTCTTTCCGGCCCTGTTGCCGCAGTGGCCGGCATTGCGGTCACTATTGTGGCTGGAATCTATGGCGAGGATTTTGCCAAGGAGCTGTATCAGATCATTAAAGATATAGATACCAAAAAAGTTACGGATTTATTTGATCGGATGGCGACCTTTGCCTTCGGTCAGGATTTCCAGCCGCAAGAAATTCCCGAAGCGCTTCGGGACGGGGCAGTCGCGCTCCACGCGGAAATGCCCATCGCCGAGCTGGTGGAAAAAGCGAAAACGGATATCGCCTATCGTTATGCGCTGCGCGAGTTGATGCCGGTGGTGGCAGAAGGGGCGAAGCCTGAAGATTTTGCGCCTTTCAATCAGGATGGTACGCTGGATTTGTTTGATGCCGATCATCCGCAGGGGATGACGGAAAGCTATATCCGCGATCGCGCCGCGATGCTGGTATTGCAGATGCGTTATCTGAAAAACGGGCTGAAACTCAATCGCGATCTGGTCGATGATTTGGTGCAGGGCGATTGGGATTATATGGATTATGCCCAGCATCCGTTTGCCGGTGATGTGGATCGTCCGCTGGAATTTTCCATTGATGGTAATGGTGTGACGACGGATAACCACCGTATTGTCTTTGGCTCGGGCAAGGAGGATGTGCTGGAAGGCGGCGGCAGGGATGATCGCCTGTACGGCGCAGGCGGCAGGGACACACTGGATGGCAAGGATGGCAGTGATTATCTGGAAGGCGGCGAAGGCAAGGATATTTATGTGCTTTCCAGCCAACACGAAGGCGTGGATACCATCTTTGACAGCGACGGCAAAGGCATTTTGCACGTGGATGGCAAGGATTATCACGATTTGCAATTCAAGCCGTTGGAAACGGCGGTGATGGATGGCAATGCTGGTAAAAATTACTATACAGCAGACAGACAATTCCGATTTTCTGAAATGGAAAACAGTTATTGGGAATTGGCTATAGATAAAGGAAAAGGATACAAAGCTATTGCTTGTATCCAGAATTGGAAGCCTGGAATGCTTGGTGTCAAGATTGAAAAAGGTGGCTCAGGAATAGAACCGGACAGTTCGTTTTTTGACTTGGATAGATCGCGTTCCAGTACATTTGAAAGATATATTGGTGATTACTCTCCTAAAGGAATACGTATTCGCGGAAACTGGAGAACAGCTACTTTCTCTGGATCATTACATGACGATGTAATTTTTACAGGTGATGGCAATGCCAATTTCGTAGATGCGAAACTCGGAAATGATTATATTCGTGCTGGTAGTGCGCGTGATTTTATCATCGCCGGAGCAAATTTGCCCAACTCTGAGAAAGATGATGATACGGTTTATGGCGGAAGTGATACGGATATTATTCGTGGCGGTGGTGGCAACGATACGCTCTGGGCTGATGATGGCACAGATAGTTATGAAAAACCCGTAGTTGCAACGAATGCACGTGATCGTCGTGGAGACTGGATCAGTGGTCAATACGGTAGTGACAGTATTTATGGTAGTGCCAAAGAAGATATCTTGTTTGGTGGAGAAGGCAATGATGCCATACGTGGTGGCGCAGGGAATGATTTGATTTTAGGAGATGCCAATTATACTGCGATCGATCAGAAAAGACCCATCGGCTCTGGTCTAGCCTATGTTTGGACAGAGCAAGGCAAGATTAGTGGCCCCCGGCATCCAGAAGACAGCACGATTCTTGTTATAAATGCCGCTAATTATAATTGGGAATGGAATGCATCGGAAAAAGATTACAACCTTAAGCCGGGATTAGGTTTTGCCGACGATGAACGCGTGCAGGGAACAGGTGACGATACTCTTTATGGCGGCGACGGCAATGACTGGATTGCCGGTCAGGCAGGCGCGGACACATTGTATGGCGATGCCGGTGATGATGTGCTTTATGGCGGCGATGCCGTGGCACTGTCGGGAGAATTTGCTGATGGCAAGGACAGACTCTATGCCGGAGCAGGCAAGGATATTCTTTATGGCGGTGCCGATGATGACCGTCTGGATGCCCATGAAGACGATAATGATCAAGACAAACTTTATGGCGAAGCCAGTGATGACGAACTGATTGGCGGTACGGGCAAGGATGAGCTGGATGGCGGCGAGGGCAATGACACTTTGCGCGCCGGAACCGACGACACCCGCATGCAAGGCGGTAGCGGCAACGACACATATCACAGCAGTACCGGCCATGACATCATGACGGACGAAAGTGGCGATGATGTCTATCACTTGAGTTCGGGCAATGATGTCATCACCGACCAAGGCGGCTATGACATTTATCTAACCAGCTTTGGCCACCTTGCCTTGCCGGGCAAGACGGTTGTCAAAGACAGCGATGGCAAGGGCAAAATCCTGCATAACGGGCGTGTTCTGGATGTGCAGCGTGTACGCGCAGTAGCGGAGAGTGAATGGTTGACGACAGATGGCAGCGCCAGATTACAAAAAGACAGCAATCATTTGTTGATCACCAATGCCATATTAGGTTCGCAGGGCTCTATTTTGATTGAAAACTTTTTCAGCCAACAGAGTTTCCTGGGCTTGGCGCTCCCGGAATACAAAACGCCTGAAGACCCCACCCTCGAAGACCCGCAAAATCCCCAACCGCCCAGCAGCGGCACCCCGCTGGCTGCCCAGCACATCGACGAGAAACAGCCTCTCTCCTACACCGTGCCGGACAACGCCTTCCAAAGCGGCAAGGACGATCCGCTCAGCTACAGCGCACAACTCGCCGACGGCAAACCGCTCCCCGCATGGCTCACCTTTGACAGCGCCACCCGCACCTTCAGCGGCACCCCCGGCAACGACGACGTCGGCACCCTGAGCATCGACATCCGTGCCAAAGGCAAAGGCGGCAGCGCGAGCCAACGCCTCACCCTCAACATCGCCAACGTCAACGACGCCCCGCAAGCAGGCGAAACGCTGCTCGACGTACAGGCAGAACGTGGCAAACCCCTGAGCCACACCCTGCCCGCCAACGCCTTTGTCGACATCGACAAGGGCGACACCCTGACGCTCAGCGCCACTCTGGACAATGGCGATCCATTGCCCGCCTGGCTCAGCTTCGACGCTGCCCAAGCCCACTTTGTCGGCACCCCGCCCGCCGATGCACAAGCGCTTTACCGCATCATCGTGACGGCTACCGACAAAATGGGGGCAAGTGTCAGCCAGA
>JAUNKJ010000086.1 GCA_030532785.1 Cardiobacteriaceae bacterium | reverse complement strand
AAAAAATACGGCTTGTTGCGGATTAAGGAGAATAAAAATTATGATTTGGGTAAAGATGATGGTTTTTTACCACTGTAAAGCGCTTATGGTGAGAAATTTTCTCACAATAAGCACTTCATGATGGGAAATTTTTCCATTCAGGCATTTGGCAAGCGCCACAGCCAGATCATGACGCCGCTGCAGATGGCGATGAGGATGGCGCTGATCCACCAGTATTGCGCGCCGAGCATCCAGGCGGTGAAGGGCAGGGAGATGGAAAGTGCGGCGGTAGCGAAGATTTTGCCCATGCGCGGTACGGCGCGGCGTGTTTCCCAGTCGTGGATGAGTGTGCCGAAAAGATGATGGCTGCGCAGCCAGCGGTTGAAGCGTGGTGAGCTTTCCGCGAAGCCCCATGCGGCGACGATGATAAACGGCGCGGTGGGCATGACGGGGAGGAAGACGCCGAGGAGGCCGAGCGCGAGGGCGAGGCAGCCGATGGCAAAGTAGAGGTGGCGTTTGACGTTGCGCATGAGGGTGGTCAATAGACTTCTCCGTAAAGGTCGTGTTCGTCGCTGTCGGTGATGTCGATGTGGATGATTTGTCCGGGTTCGGCACCGTCGATGTGGCTGATGTGGACGACGCCGTCGATTTCCGGGGCGTCGTAGGGCGTGCGGCCGATGGCGCTTTGGTTGTCGGGGTCGACGCTGTCGATGATGACGGGCAGGACGCTGCCGACTTTTTCTTCAAGCAGTCTGGCGCTGACTTCGGCGTGCTTTTCCTGGAAGCGGGCGACGCGCTCGGCTTTCACGTCTTCGGGGATTGGGTCGGGCAGGGCGTTGGCGGCGGCGCCTTCTACCGGTGAGTAGGCAAAGCAGCCGGCGCGGTTGATGCCGGCTTCGTCGATGAAGTCGAGGAGCGCTTCAAATTCTTCCTCGGTTTCGCCGGGGAAGCCGACGATGAAGGTGCTGCGCAGTGCCAAATCGGGGCAGATGTCGCGCCATTTTTCGATGCGGGCGAGGGTTTTTTCGGCATGCGCGGGGCGGCGCATGGCTTTGAGGATGCGGGGGCTCGCGTGTTGCAGGGGGATGTCGAGGTAGGGGGCGATGAGGCCGTCTGCCATGAGGGGGATGAGGTCGTCGACGCTGGGGTAGGGGTAGACGTAGTGCAGGCGTACCCATGCGCCGAGTTGCCCAAGTTCGCGGGCGAGTTCGAGGATGCGGCTTTTCACGGGTTTGCCGCCCCAGAAGTCGAGGCGGTATTTGATGTCGGCGCCGTAGGCGGAGGTGTCCTGGGCGATGACGAGGAGTTCTTTGACGCCGGCGTTGACGAGGTTTTGCGCTTCGCTGAGGATTTTGCCCGCCGGGCGGCTTTGCAGGCGGCCGCGCATGGAGGGGATGATGCAGAAGGAGCAGTGGTGGTCGCAGCCTTCGGAGATTTTGAGGTAGGCGTAGTGGCGCGGGGTGAGTTTGAGGCCGGAGGGGGGGATGAGGTCGGCAAAGGGTTGGTGCGCAGGTTTGGGCAGGTGTTGGTGTACAGCGCCCATCACGGATTCGTAGGCTTGCGGGCCGGAGATGGCAAGGACGCCTGGGTGCAGGCTTTTGATCATGTCGGGTTTGACGCCGAGGCAGCCGGTGACGATGACTTTGCCGTTGTGGGCGATGGCTTCGCCGATGGTGTTCAGGGATTCGGCGATGGCGTCGTCGATGAAGCCGCAGGTGTTGACGATGACGAGGTCGGCGTTGTCGTAGGTGTCGACGATGTCGTAGCCGTCGGCGGAGAGTTGGGTGAGGATGCGTTCGGAGTCGACGAGTGCTTTGGGGCAGCCGAGGCTGATGAAGCCGACGGCGGGGGTATGGCTCATGATGTTCTCGTGATCAGAAAAAAAACGGCGCACAGTGTAGCGGAAAAGTGGTTTTGGTCAATGTTTTTAATAAGTTGTCATGAAAATTCAGCGATTTTTGCCAGATCGTCGGGCTGCGCGCAAAAGGCGGTGTCGAGGCCGTCGGTGCAGGGGTAGAGCGCGCCACGGCAGGAGAGCGGATGTTGCCAGCGGCGGATGAGCGCCTCCGAGGCAAAGCCCCAGACGAGCGCGATTTGCCCGTCGGCGAGCCACAAATCGCTGCCCATGACGGCGAGGACGTCGCTCACGGAAAGCTGGGTGAGGCGGCGTGCGGGGACGTCGAGGATGGCAGCAGAGTATTGTTGTTGTGTGCAAAATTGGAGAATCGCGGCGGTGCGTTCCAGCCAGTGGAAGGCGAGCGCGGGCAGATATTCGCCGCTTTCGAGAATGGCGCGCGATCGCGCGTCAAGGCGCGTCCAGTCCAGTTGCCAGTGTTGCGTTTGTGCCGCTGTGCCGCAATCGATGAGGGCGCGCAGGGCGGCGGGCGGTGCGCAGGTGTTGTGAACGCGGTAGGGCAGGGTGGCGCTGAGGGGGAGGTTCATGAGATGCTCCGGGTGATGAGGGTTGTATTATTTCTCATTATAAAGCGCTTGAATGGTGTTTTTTTACCGCGGCAAGCGCTTTGTGGTGGTAAAAAATTACTATTTTGGATGATTTTATGAATATGCTGAAATGGCGGGAAAAAATGCGTCGCCGGGCAGTGTTAATGACCGGCAATCTTCGCTATAGTGTGCCGCTGTTTTTGTCGATGCGGAGTGTTTTCATGAAAAAATCCATTCTCTTGACGCTGTTGGCGGCGGGGCAGTTGGCTTTCGCTGATCATGCCCTCGTTTTGCAAACCGATTTCGGCCTGAAGGATGGCGCGGTGTCGGCGATGAAGGGGGTTTCCTTTGGCGTGGACAGCAATTTGAAAATCTTTGATCTCACACACGAAATTCCGGCGTACAACATCTGGGAGGCGGCGTATCGCCTGCACCAGACGGTGTCTTACTGGCCGCAAGGCACGGTTTTCGTGAGCGTGGTCGACCCCGGTGTGGGGACGGATCGCAAGTCCGTGGTGATGAAGAGCAAGAACGGCCAGTATTTCGTGACCCCGGACAATGGCACGCTGACGCTTGTTGCCGATACTTTCGGCGTGGAAGCGGTGCGCGAGATCGACGAGACGAAAAACCGCTTGCAAGGTTCTGAAAAATCATACACTTTCCACGGGCGCGATGTGTATGCCTATACCGGCGCGCGTCTCGCTTCCGGCAAGATTGCCTTTGAGGATGTCGGCCCCGAACTGAAGGCGGAAGTGACCCGTCTCGATTACGAAAAAGCGGCGCTCGACGGCGAGGTGCTCAAGGGCACGATTCCTGCGCTGGATGTGCAATACGGCAATGTGTGGACGAATATCGGCGACGGTCTGCTCGAAGCAGCGGGCATCAAACACGGCGATACCGTCTGCGTCGACATCTTCAAAGATGGCGAGAAAAAATACGGTGAATCCATGCCTTATGTGCCGAGTTTCGGCGATGTGGCAGAAGGTGCGCCGCTGCTTTACCTGAACAGCCTGCTCGATGTGAGCTTCGCCCTCAATATGGGCGATTTTGCCGCGAGCCACGGCATCACCCCCGGCCCGGAATGGTCGGTCAACCTGAAAAAATGCAATTGATTTATGGAAAAACAGAATATGAAACCAGTGATTACCGTCACGGCCAATCCCGCCCTTGATCTCACCATCAACGCCGAAGGCTGGCAGCGCGGCATCGTCAACCGCGGCCAGTCCATGACCGTCACCCCCGGCGGCAAAGGCGTGAGCGTTGCCATCAACCTCATCGAATCCGGGGTCAATACCCTCGTCACCGGCTGGATGGGCGAAGGCAACGACATCCATTTCACTCGCGAATTCAGAATGCTGGACCTGCGCGATGAATTCATCCGCATCCCCGGCGACATCCGCCGCAACGTGAAAATCATTGATAAGGGCGAGACCACCGACTTCAACCTCCCCGGCGAAACCATCCCCGACGACCGCAAGGAAGCGCTCATCGACTTCCTCGACCGCGCCGTGCCCGAAGCCTCCATGCTCGTCATGGGCGGCAGCCTCCCGCCCTCGGTGGACAAAGACTTCTACGCGCAAATGGTCAAGCGCTACCGCGGCCAGTGCGACTACATCGTCGTCGACACCAGCGACAAGGCGCTCACCGAAACCATGAACGCCGACGTCCTCCCCGACATCATCAAGCCCAACATTCATGAATTGCAGGCGCTCGTTGGCCGCGCCATCGAAAGCGACGAAGACATCCTCGCCGCTGCCCGCGAATTCATCGCGCGCGGCATGAAAATGGTCGTCGTCTCCATGGGTGAGCGCGGCGCGTGGTTCGTCACCCCCACGGAAGCGGTACACGCCGCGCCGCCGAAAGTGAAAGTGGCCAGCACTGTCGGCGCGGGGGATGCCATGGTCGCCGGCGTGGTACGCGGCATCCTGAACGGCCGCGATCTGGAAAACATCGCGCGCACCGCCACCGCCTTCAGCGCCGGCAATATCATGGTCACCGGCGTGCAACTGCCTTCGCAGGAAAAAATCGAAGAACTGAAAGCGAAAGTCGTCATCACCCGCGCGTGATGGGAGCTTGATGAGAAAAACCGGCCATCCGCAAGGGTGGCCGGTTTTTTTGTGAGTGTATATAACCTGAGTTCGGGATAAGAGAGCGAACATTCCTGAGTGATTTCTCGAAATTTTCTATGAAATGACAAACTATTACTTTCTCGTCCGAAGAACGAGAAAGTTAGGGGCTGTTGACAATTGGTGAATGGAATTTGCAAGGCTTCGGAAAATAATTTGAAAATTTGAGGGGTCTTGTCGCTGCGCGGATTTTTCTATCCCCCTCTCCCCAACCCCTCCCCCTCGAGGGGGAGGGGCTTTAGCTCGTTGCTTTATTTGAAGTTCATCGCATTAGAATTTGAATTGTCAACAGCCCCTAGGGCGTGTTGACAATTTGTGAGTGGAACTTACGGACGTTTGAAAGGCAGCTTGAAATCTTGAAGGTTTTGCCGCTGCGCGATTTTTTCTATCCCCCTCTCCCCAACCCCTCCCCCTCGAGGGGGAGGGGCTTTAGTTCATTGCTTTGTTTAAAGTTCATTGCACAGGAATCTAAATTGTCAACAGCCCCTAGGGTGGGGGTGTAAAGATTTACATTCCATAGAAAAATCAAGAAATGCTGCGCATTTCACCCCTCACCCCTGCCCCTCTCTGCTCCGCAGCTCTTCGAGTCCCGCTTGCGAAATAGTGGGCTGTTTTTACTAACATTTCGGGATTTGCGTTCTTAATAACGCGCTGCTGTTTTTCAGCCAGCATACTTTTCAGGACACTACCAAAATAGAACAAAGGTGTAGGTTAGTGGTGAGCCGTCAGGCGAACCCCAACATCATGAATTCCAAAATGTTGGGGTTCGTGCTGCGCACTCACCACCAACCTACAGTCTGGATGTTTTCATGATGATTTCACTATAGATCGGGCATTTACGCCCGACATCAAACAAATGTTGGCCACGAAGTGGCTGTTGTTAGCGCATTCGTGCGGTTACGCGCTTTTGGCGCTAACGGTATCTACGGACGGTGGGCTAAAGCCTGCCCTGCGGGAGGTATGGATGTTGCGGCATAAAAAAAGCGCTTCCGGGGAAGCGCTTTTTTTTTTTGGGATTCCGCTTATTTTTCGATGCGGATGTATTTGCTTTGGAAGTGGTTCATGACGTTGGGTTCGTAGCCTTTGACGTGGGGTTTGATCATGTGTTTGGAGACGAAGTAGTTGATGGGGATGAGGTTAAAGCCGTCGATGAGGTGTTTTTCCGCCTGCTGCAGGATGGCGGCGCGTTTTTCCATGTCGGTTTCGGCGGCGGCGTCGGCGAGGAGTTTGTCGTAGGCGGGGTCGGCGAGGCCGATGGTGTTGGAGCCGCCGCCTGTGACGAACATTTCGAGGAAGGTGTTGGCGTCGTCGTAGTCGCCGAGCCATGAGGCGCGGAAGATTTTGGTGTTGTGGGCGCGGCGGTCGGCCAGATACGCTTTCCATTCTTTGTTGACGAGTTCGACTTCTACGCCGAGGTTTTCTTTCCACATGGCGGCGATGGCGATGGCGACTTTTTTGTTGTTGTCGCTGGTGCTGTAGAGGATTTCGCTTTTGAAGGGGTTGTCTTTGCTGTAGCCGGCTTCAAGGTAGGCGGCTTTGGCGCGTTCGATGCGTTCTTTCTGGCTTTGTTTGGCGTAGTCGGGCTGGTAGGGGGTGTAGTTGGCGATGCCGGGGACGACGTAGCCGTAGGCCGGGGTTTCGCCGGTGCCGATGACGTTTTGGGTGAGGATGTCGCGGTCGATGGCGAGTGTCAGGGCTTCACGCAGTTTGGCGTTGCTTTTGAAGGGTTCGACGGTGAGGTTGAAGCCGTAGTATTGGGTGCCGAGGTGGTTGTGGACGTGGTATTCGTTTTTGAGGTTGTTTTCTATCCATTTGATTTGGTCGTTGGGGATGCTGGTGGTGAAGTCGAGTTCGCCTGCGCGGTAGCGTGAGAGTTCGGCGTTTTTGTCTTCGGCGTTGTGGTAGATGACTTTGTCGAGGGCGACGTTGTCTTTGTTCCAGTAGGTGTCGGATTTGACGAGGATGACGTTGGATTGCGGGTTCCATTTGTCGATTTTGAAGGCGCCGTTGCCGATGGGGTGTTTGCTCCAGGTTTTGCCTTGTTTTTCGATGATGTGTTTGGGGACGGGGTAGGTGACGGCGTTGACGAGCATGCCGAGGAAGTAGGGGGTGGGGTTTTCGAGTTCGACTTGGAGGGTTTTGGGGTCGAGGGCGGTGACGCCGAGGGTGTCGGGTTGGGCGTTGCCTTCGGCGATGGCTTTGGCGTTTTTCACGGGGTAGAGGAAGAAGCTGTATTTGCTGCCTTCGGCGGGGTTGACGGCGCGTTGCCAGGCGTAGACGAAGTCGTGGGCGGTGAGGGGTGTGCCGTCGGACCATTGGTCGTCGCGAAGGTGGAAGGTGTAGGTTTTGCCGTCTTCGCTGATGTCCCATTTTTCGGCGACGCCGGGGATGAGGCGGGCACCGGGGTCTTCGTCGACGAGGCCGACGTAGATGTCGCGGAGGATGTCCATTTCGGCGGTGCCTTGGGCGAGGATGGGGTCGAGGCTTGAGGGTTCGGCTTCGTTGCCGCGGTTGAAGATGGTTTCGGCGCTGGCGATGCTGGCGAGTGCGATGAGGGTGGTGATCAGGGTTTTTTTCATGTGGGTTCCTGGTTTTGGGTGTGGATGGTGTTTTTTTACCATTGGCAAGCGCTTGTTGCGGTAAAAAATGACTATTAGAAGCGCTTGGTATGGTGGTTTTTTATCATTGGGTTGATGTGTCTCAAGTCTTGTGCTGGGTTACGTTGCTGCACAACTAACCGGGTTCCCACGATAAAACGCTTCGCGTTTTTCGTGGGGTCCCGCCCAGCCTACGGTTGGCTTGGGGTGTTTGAACACCCCCACCCCAGCCCTCCCCCGCAAGCAGGGGAGGGAGAGTGTGGTTATTTCTCGATGCTGAGGTATTGGGTGGGCAGGACTTTTTTGATGTTTTCCTTGTAGCCTTTGACGTAGGGCTTGATCATGCTGACGGAGACGTAGTGGTAGATGGGCATGATGGCGTATTCGTCGGTGAGGATTTTTTCGGCGTCGTGCAGGAGTTTGGCGCGGGCGTCGAGGTCGAGGGTGGCGGCGGCTTCTTTGAGTTTGGCGTCGTAGTCCGGGCGGTCAAAGCCGGTTTGGTTCATTTCGATGCCTTGCTGGAAGATTTCGAGGAAGGTGTAGGGGTCGTTGTAGTCGCCGATCCAGGCGTAGCGCGAGACGCTGTATTTTTTCTGGCGCACGTTTTCGAGCATGACTTTCCATTCCTGGTTTTCCAGTTCGGTTTCCACGCCCAAGGTTTGTTTCCACATGGCGGCGATGGCGATGGCGATTTTTTTGTGGCCTTCGTTGGTGTTGTAGAGGATGTGGGTTTTCAGGGGTTTGTCTTTGGAGTAGCCGGCTTCGGCGTAGGCTTGCTGCGCGCGTTTGATGCGTTCTTCATTGGAAAGTTTGGCGTAATCCGGCAAATACGGTTGAGCGTTGGCTATGGCAGGCGGCACAACGCTGTAGGCGGGCGTTTGCCCCGCTTTGGTGATTTTTTCGACCAACACTTTGCGGTCAATCGCCAGGGTGAGCGCTTCGCGCAGTTTGGGGTTGTCTTTGAAGGGGGGCTGGGTGAGGTTGAAGTTGTACCAGTAGGTGGCGAGATACGGGCTGATTTTCAGTTCGTCCGGGAGGTTTTCTTTCGCCCAATCAATCTGCTCAATCGGCATGGAGAGGATGTAGTCGAGTTCGTCGGCGCGGTAGCGCTTGAGCGCGCTGCTTTCTTCTTCGGTGGCGTAGTAGACGACTTTGTCAATGGCGACGTTGGCGGCGTTCCAGTAGGTGTCGGATTTTTTGGCGGTGATTTGCGCCTGGGGTTGCCATTCGCTGACGAGGTAGGCGCCGTTGGAGACGATGTTGCCGGGTTGTGTCCATTTTTCGCCGTGCTGTTCGATGACTTTTTGCGGCACGGGGTAGGTGGTGTAGTGGGTGAGGAGGTCGAGGAAGTAGGGGGTGGGGTTGTCGAGGGTGATTTCGAGGGTGCGGTCGTCCACGGCTTTGATGCCGAGGGTGCTGAGGTCTTTTTCTTCGCCTTCGGCGATTTTCTTGGCGTTTTCCACGGCGTAGAGGATGAAGGCGTATTCGCCGCCGGTGGCGGGGTTGACGGCGCGTTGCCAGGCGTAGACGAAGTCATGCGCGGTGACGGGATCGCCGTTGGACCATTTGGCGTTGTCGCGCAGGTGGAAGGTGTATTTTTTGCCGTCTTCGCTGATGTCCCATTTTTCGGCGACGCCGGGGAGGATGCTGGCATCCGCGCCGAGGGTCATGAGGCCTTCAAAGGTGTCGTAGATGATGGCGCTGCCGGAGGATTCGGAAGCGAGCTGCGGGTCGATGCTTTTCGGTTCGGAGCCGTTGCCGCGGCGGAAGACGGTTTCGGCCTGGGCGCTGAGGGCGGCGAGGAGCAGGCTGGCGATAAGGGTTTTTTTCATGATGTTCTCCTGTCAATGATTACACGGGTGTAAAGCGTTGCCGATAATACCGTAACGGCGCGGGAATAAAAACCGGGGATGTGTTTTTTATGTTTGGTGTTTTTATGGTGGTTTTTTATCATGATGAAGCGCTTTGGGTG
>JAUNKJ010000085.1 GCA_030532785.1 Cardiobacteriaceae bacterium | reverse complement strand
TTTCCGCACACACGGCTACGCTGCGGTAGGGCAGCCCTGTTATGGCACACACAACTGGCACAAGCAGGGCAAGCGCTGCAATGCCATTGGGGCGTTGGGGAAACAAGGTTTGTTTGCCCTGCGCCTTTTTGATGGCGCGGTGGACAGCGACGTGTTTTATGCGTGGGTCACGCAGGCTTTGCTGGTGGAACTGACGGAAAAGAGCGTGATCGTGATGGACAATGCCGCTTTTCACAAACGCAAGGATATTGTTGAGGCGATCGAAAGAGAGGGGCATGTACTTTTATGGTTGCCTCCTTACAGCCCCGACCTCAATCCGATTGAGAAATTATGGGCTTGGATAAAATCCTTGCGCAAAAGTTGGCGCATGGATGATGTGGATGCGCTCTTTTTCTGGTTCTTTACTATTATTTCGATTTTATGATGATTTTACTATACCATTCGCAGGTCGGCCATTTATGGCCGACCTGCAAGCAAGATTGCATTGATGCGCGCAGGGCGAATTTCCGCGCACCGCCAAAACCACTCACCCCATCCAGCGCTGCCACCCCGCCACCAGCAACAGCGCACTCGCGCTCCACAGTGCCAGACCGAGCAGCATCCCCCACACGAGTGGCAAGCGGCCAATGCTCACATACACTCCGCCGAGGTAAGCGAAATACGGCAGCATCGCCAGCATCCCGAACAGCACGCTCGCCTTGAAATCGGCGGGGCTGCGCGTCGTGCCCACTGCGTAATGGGCGAACAGCACAAAGGTGGGAAACAACGGTGCCAGCACCGCAAGGTAGTAATGACGGCTGCTGGCAAGCCACTGGATGGCAAGTACCATCAGCGCGCCCAGCAGCATTTTCAAGAAGAGGGAAGTGGTGGGCATGGCGGTTTCCGGTATGGGATGGAGGGAAATGCGCGGGGTGACTACAACACTCTATGAATTAACCAAAAATAGTGATTTTTTACCATCAATAAGCGCTTGTTGTGAAAAATTTTCTCACCACAAGCGCTTTATCATGAAAAAGTTTCTCATCCTGCGAAATCAGATGGATGACAGATATTCCGCCTGGTGTGACGGGTTTACAGGTCCATGAACTGGTCGCGGCGTTTGTTGCGCTGGCGCAGGAGCGAGAAGAACCATTGCAGGATGAAGCCGGCGATGACGAGGCCGCCGCCGACCAGCCATTGCTGGCGGTTGGCCGCTTGTTGCAGGCGGTGGATTTCGTGGGTTTGCGCGACGATGCGCTGTTCGAGGTTGACGGTTTCGCTTTGCAGGGCTTTGTTGCGTTCGCTGATGGCAATGGCGTTGCCGGAGACGCGGCGCAGTTCCAGCAGTTCGGCTTTGGCGTTTTCCGCGTCTGCTTCGGCGGCGCGGATTTTCGCGTTCATCTCGGCGATGGCGGCGGTGAGTGAGTCGCCACGGCTGGCGATTTCCTTGTTTTGCGCTTGCAGGTTGCTGAGTTCGCGCTGGATGTCGGCGAGTTGGGCGTGGACGCTCGGGGTGGTCATGATGTTTTTCGCAAGTACCCAGCCTTGCAGTTTGTCGGTGCGGATGGGGAGGTAGCCGTCTTTTTCCGCGCCGGTGATTTCCAGGGTTTCCCCGGCGCTGACGGTGCCGAGGAATTTGCCGTTGCGCGCGGGTTTGTCGTTGACGGTGGTGGGTAGTTGGTCGCTGACCCAGGCGGTGGTTTGCGCGTGGAGGGCGAGCGGCCACAGGCTTGCCACGATGAGGGCAAGGGCGAATCGGGTGTTGGGGCGAATGTTAGTCATGGAGCTTCTGTTGGTATGCAAGGATTTGTTGCCAGGCGAGGCGTTTTTGCCGGGGGTCTTTGAGGAGGAGGAGCGGGTGCGGCAGGGGCAGTGCGGGTTTGTCCGCCGCGAGCGTCGCCGCCTGTTTTTGCGCCAGTGCGCCACAAAGGAGCCACGGTGCGGGCAAGGATAGCAGGTCTGCCCCGCGTGCGGAAACTCGCCGGGGGGGCATCGGCCGGGTGGCGAGGAAGGCGTCGATGTCTGCCAGCGGCGCGATGAGCGCGGTGAGGCCGACGCTGGCAAGCAGGGCGTGGAGCATCGCCATTTCCGCGTCGCTGCGGAAGAGGCGCATGTGGCCGTCGCCGTGCGAGACGGGCGGCAGCCACCAGGTGCCGTGGTCTTTGAGAGTGAGAAGGGTGAGGTCGGCGAAGAGGTGCAGCGTATGTTCCGCAACGGGATAGACCACGGGCAACGCGGGCGTTTCGTCGGCCGCTGCCTTTGCCGCTACCGGCGCTGCTGGTACGGGGGCGGGATGATCGGGCATGTCCACCGCTGCGGCGGGGGCGCAAGGTTTTGCCGCTTCGGCGGCGATGTCGCGGCGCAAGCGCCAGGTGGGCAGCCCCAGCAGGCGCTGGAGCTGTTGCAACGGAGAGAGCGGCAGCGTGTCAGCCATGTTTGCGTTTTTTCATTTGCCGGTACAGCGCCCACAGCGGCCCGTGCAATGCGTACAGGCTGAACACGGCAAACAGCGTTGGTGCCGGTTCAAGGAAAAGCACGCCGAGCAGCACGGCGGGAATGGCGGATTTGCCGAAGGGAATGCGATCGTCGAGTTTGAAGGTCTTGAAACTGTAGAACTTGATGTTGCTGACCATCAAAAGCGCCGCCGCGCCCATGATGAAGAGGGAGACGAGGACATATTCCGGCCGCCAGCCAAACACTTGCGACACCCACACATAACCGGCCACCGTTCCTGCCGCCGCCGGGCTGGGCAGGCCGACGAAAAAGGCCTTGTCCACCTGCGCCACCTGCACGTTGAAGCGCGCAAGGCGCAACGCGGCACAGGCCACATAGAGAAAGGCGACCATCCAACCGAGTTTTTCCGGCAGATAATCGGTACGGCTCACCAGATGCAGCGACCATTGATACAGCAGTAACGAGGGCGCGACCCCGAAGGAAACGAGATCAGAGAGCGAATCATATTGCACGCCGAATTCGGAGGAAGTACCCGTCCAGCGCGCCACCCGCCCGTCCATGCCGTCGAGCAGCATGGCGACGAAAACAAGCGCGGCGGCAAAGGCAAAACGCGCGTCCATCGCCGCGAGTACCGCATAAAAGCCGCAGAACATCGAGCCGGTGGTGATCAGATTGGGCAGCCAGTAAATCCCGCGACGGCGTTTCATGACAGCCCCGCCTGTTCGAGGATTTGTGCGAGCGCCCCTGCGGGATCGGCAGCGCGGGTAATCGGCCGCCCCACCACCCAGTAATCGCTGCCGTTCGCCCGCGCCGAAGCGGGGGTTTCCACCCGGCTTTGGTCATCCAGCGCATTGCCGGGCAGGCGGATGCCCGGGGTGACGGTGAGAAATGCCTTGCCGAAACGCGCTTTCAGCGCCGCCACTTCGCGCACCGAACAGACCACGCCATCCAGGCGGTGCGCATGGGTGAGCGCCGCCAGACGCTCCACCTGCGCCGCCAAACCGTCGGCAACGCCGAGGGTGGCCAGCGTGGCTTCGTCCATGCTGGTCAGCACCGTCACCGCAATCAGCAGGGGCGGACGCGCAACGCTGTCCGCCGCCGCGCGTGCGGCATCAAGCATCGCCCCGCCGCCGCCCGCGTGTACATTGACCATCCACACCCCCAGCTCCGCCGCCGCGCGAATCGCCCCGGCCACGGTATTGGGAATGTCGTGAAATTTGAGATCAAGGAAAACGTCAAACCCCGCATCCTGCAAGGCCTTCACCACATCCGGCCCCTCGCGGGTAAACAGCGTCTTGCCCACTTTCACGCGACAGGCAGCAGGCGGCAATTGCCGCGCCAGTTGCAGCGCTTCGCCGCCGGTATCGAAATCGAGCGCGACAATCACGGGAGACATCATTTTTCCTCCAGTTTGAGTTCAATCAGCGGCTCGAAGCTGCTCCAGGCAAAGCACGCCGGGCAACGCCACACCGGGCGCTGCTGGCGGAAGCCGCATTCATTGCATTGGTAAACGGTATAAGGCGCCAGGCTGCGCTGCAAAAGCCCGTGCAGCTTTTGCGCCTCGGGATGCTTTTCTCCTTCCAGCCAGGAGGCGAGCAGCAAAGCGCTTTTTTTCTCTTGCAAACGGCGGTCGAGCAACTCGTGCGCTTTTTCCGCATCGTGTTCGTGCAGCATCTTCGCCGCCGCGAGCGTCAAACGGATATTGCCATGCCGCGCCTCGCTTTCCACCAGCCACGCATGGAATTCCTCGCTGCGCCCCACCGCGCCATAAGCCTTGTGCAAATCGCCGAGTATCTCCGGGATGAACGACGGCGCACGTTCCGCCACCGCCAAAAACGAGGAAATCGCCTGCACCGCCTGGCCGTGCGCGAGCAGATAACGCGCGCGCAACCAATAGGCGCGGATATGGTCGCGATCCAGCGCCAGCGCCTGATCGAGCGCGGCATACGCCCCCTCGCGGTCATCACGCTGCATCGCGCATTCCGCGAGTTCACAATAATAATGTGCCACTTGCAGGCGGCGCTCGCCGAAACCGCGCGCCATCCATCCATTGGCAAGCGCAATCGCCGCCGTCCAGTTGCGCGTGCGTTCATAAATGCCGAGCAATAGCGGAATCACCTCGTGCGACTGGTAACCGGCAGCGCTCAGCGCTTCCAGATACTGCTGTGCCTGCAAATACATCCCGGCAGCGGCGTAATCCTGCGCCAGCGCAAACGTGACGGCCTGATGCTGGCTCTCGTCCAGCCCCACGTAATCGGCCAGTTGGCGGTGCAGGTGCAAGGCGCGATCCAGTTCGCCGCGCTTGCGGAACAGATTGCCCAGGGTGAGCTGGTTGTCCACCGCCTGACGGTTGCCGTCGGCCATGCCGAGAAAGACATCGACCGCGCGATCCGTCTGGTCATTCAGCAAAAAACCCAGCCCCTCGAAATAGGCGCTGCGCGATTTGTCGGCACGCGCCTCGCGCGCCTCCTTGCGCATCGCCATCCACCAGCCCGACCACGCGGCGACCGGCAGCAACAGAATGACGAGCCATTCACTCATCTTTGCTGGACTTCTTCCTCGAAGCGCGCCTTGATGGCCGCCTCGTCCGCCTCGCGATGCTCGCGGTCAATCTGGCGACCCAGGGCATGGGCGCGGCTGCGCCAGAACCAGGCACTGAAACCGAAAATCAGCAGGGAAAACAACGCGCCGATCACGAAACACACCAGCATGATCAGCACCAGCGGCACATCGCCCTTGCCGAACGCATAATTGAAAGGAACGGCCGCGCTGTTCAAAATCCCCATCAACGCAAACCAGATGCCGATAATGAATACAAACAAATAGTTAATCCACTTCATAATAATCCTTTCCAGAGAGTCGGGGTGGCGCAAATCGGGCGCTATGATACCGCTTGCGCCCGCAAAGCGAAACGCCGGGATTGCCCCGGCGTCTGCGTCATCCGGGCTTACAGCCCGAGCACATCTTCCATATCGTAAAACCCGGCAGGCCGTCCGACGAGCCAGCGCGCCGCCGTCAACGCGCCATCGGCAAAAATGCGGCGGTCATGCGCGCGGTGGCTGAACGAGAGCTGCTCATGCGCGGCATTGAAAAACACCGTATGCTCGCCCACAATCTCGCCGCTGCGCAACACCGCAAAGCCAATATCGCCCGCCTTGCGCCGATCCTGATAGGGATAACGCATCCTCGCCTCAAAATCGCTGCCCTGCGCCTCGGCAATCGCCCGCCCCAGCTTGATCGCCGTCCCCGACGGCGCATCCACCTTCTGGCGGTGATGCGCCTCGAGAATATCCACATCCCACTGCTCCGGCGCGAGCGCCGCCGCCACCTGACGGCACACCGCCGCCAGCACATTCACCCCGATACTCGTATTCGCCGCCAGCAACAGCGGAATCTTGCCCGCAGCCCGCTCCAGCCACGCTGCCGTCTCGCGGTTAAACCCCGTCGTCCCCACCAGCAGCGGCTTGTTCGCCCGCTCGCACACCGGCAACAACGACAGCGTCGCATCGGGACGGGTGAAATCCACCACCACATCCGCCGCCGCGCACAACTGATCCAGATTCGCGGTAATCCGCACCGGATGCGCCAAATCGCTCACCTCGGAAAGCCGCTTGCCCGCCCAGGCATGCCCGCTGCGCACCGACGCCCCGGCAAGCTGCAAATCCGCATGATTTTCAAGCGATTTTGCAATGGCCAGCCCCATTTTTCCATTGATACCGTGGATAGCGATCTTCATAACATTTCCTTCTCGACGACTACAACGCTACTATTCTCGCCCATGCCCAGCATCCACCTCAAGCCTTGAACACATGCCAGCAGAAAAAGCAGACCCGCCACACACCTTCGCCGACCTCATCGGCGCTGTTATCCCCATCCGCAGCCCGGAAGCGCACCCGCAATTTGCCCGCAAAGCACCGCGCCCCGCTGCCCAGGCCCTGCAACGCCGCCTCGCCGCCCAAGGCACCCGTCCCG
Organism: Cardiobacteriaceae bacterium; assembly: GCA_030532785.1. GTDB lineage: Bacteria > Pseudomonadota > Gammaproteobacteria > Cardiobacteriales > Cardiobacteriaceae > JAUMXB01. The sequence goes on along the minus strand of JAUNKJ010000085.1, from coordinate 2,778 downwards.
CCCTCCTCGTGCGCCCGCGTGACGCCGTCGCCCTCAACCTCGACGGCATCCCCGGCGAACGCTTCACCGCCATGCAACGCGGCGAACTCCCCTACGCCCGCATCATCGACCTCCACGGCCACTACGTCGCCGACGGCATCGTCCGCCTCGACGACGCCCTGCACCAACGCAACAACCGCCACGGCGAAATCTGGCTCATCATCCACGGCAAAGGCCGCAACAGCCCCGCGCACGACCGCGCCCCACTCAAACAAGCCGTCATCGACTTCCTCTGCCGCCACCCCGCCGTCGCCGCCCTCTGCTCGCTCCCCGACCGCGACCGGGACAGCGGCGCGCTCGCCATCGACGTCTACCGCAAACCACGTACAACCATCAAATAGCATGAGAAATTTTCTCATCATTAAGCGCTTATTGTGAGAAAATTTCTCACGATAAGCGCTTAATGATGGTAAAAAATCACTATTTTAAACCATTTCGTGAAATAAAACGCAGAATGGGTGTCAACCCACCACAAACACCCCTCCCCCTCGAGGGGGAGGGGTGGGGGACTCGAAGAGCTGCGGAGCAGAGAGGGGGATAGAGAAAATCGCGCAGCGGCAAAACTTTCAAGATTTCAAGCTGCTTTTCAAACGTCCGTAAGCTCCACTCACAAACTGTCAACACGCCCTAGTAGAAACAGTCCCCCTCTCCCGCAAGCGGGAGAGGGGCAGGGGTGAGGGGTGAAATGCGCAGCATTTCTTGATTTTTCTATGGAATGTAAATCTTTACACCCCCACCCTAACTTTCTCGTCCTTCGGACGAGCTGGCAAAGCCAGTCGCCCCGCAAGCGGGGGAGGGAAAATCAAGACCCAGCATACTTTTCAGGACACCACCGAGAAATTTTCTCATTCTTAAGCGCTTATTTTGAGAAAATTTCTCACGATAAGCGCTTTATAATGGTAAAAAATAACTATTTTTGATTATTTTATGAAATAAACGCAGAATGGACGTAACACTGGGCACTCACGCCCATGCGGTATCGCACAGCGATGGTGGGTTGACACCCACCCTACGGCCTACCCATGAAATGCGGTACGTCATTCGTCGGTCGGCCATTTTTGGCCGACATCAAACAAACGTCGGGCACTTTGTGCCCGACCTGCTGATGGATACATGGACGTTGCAGGCAACGTCCCTACAACGGTGGGTATCAACCTACCCCACGCCGCGCCTATTTCTTCGCGCGTTTGCGTTCGTTTTCGATGAGCAGTTTTTTGCGGATGCGGATGGATTGCGGGGTGACTTCGACGAGTTCGTCTTCGTCGATGAATTCCAGCGCCTGTTCCAGGGTGTTGCGAATCGGCGGCGTCAAGATGAGGTTTTCGTCCGATCCGGCGGCGCGGATGTTGGTGAGTTGTTTGGCTTTCAGGGGGTTGACGGTGAGGTCGTTGTCGCGGCTGTGGATGCCGATGACCATGCCTTCGTAGACTTCATCGCCGTGGCCGATAAAGAGACGCCCGCGATCCTGCAAATTGAAAAGCGCGTAGGCGAGCGCTTTGCCGGGCGCCATGGAGATGAGGACGCCGTTGTGCCGCGTTTTGCCAAGACCTTCTTTTTTCGGGCCGTAGTGGTCAAAGGTTTGGAATTTGAGTCCCGAGCCGGAGGTGAGCGTCATGAATTCAGTCTGAAAACCGATGAGGCCACGGGTGGGGATGAGGTATTCGAGGCGCATGCGCCCTTTGCCGTCGGGGATCATGTTGCGCAGTTCGCCTTTGCGCTCGCCCATGCGTTCCATGACGCCGCCCTGGTGCTGTTCGTCGAGGTCGAGGACGACGAATTCGTAAGGCTCGTGAATCTCGCCATCCACTTCCTTGAAGATGACTTCGGGGCGCGAGACGCCGAGTTCGTAGCCTTCGCGGCGCATAGTTTCAATCAAAACAGAGAGATGCAGTTCGCCACGGCCGCTGACTTTGAATTTGTCCGGGTCGTCCATTTCTTCGACGCGCAGGGCGACGTTGTGGATGAGTTCGCGCTCAAGTCTTTCCTTGATTTGCCGCGAGGTGACGAATTTGCCTTCGCGCCCGGCAAAGGGGGAGTTGTTGACCTGGAAGGTCATGCTCATGGTGGGTTCGTCGACGGAGAGGCTGGGCAGGGCTTCGACGTGGTTGGGGTCGCACAAGGTGTCTGATATATAAAGGGGATCGATGCCGGTGAAGGAGATGATGTCGCCGGCGGCGGCGCTGTCCACTTCCACTTTTTCCAGCCCCAAAAATTTGAAGATTTGCAGGACGCGGCCGTTGCGGATTTCCCCTTCGCGGCCAATGATTTTCACCTGGGTGTTGCTTTTGATGCTGCCGCGTTCGATGCGGCCGACGCCGATGACGCCGGTGTAGCTGGAGTAATCGAGCGAGGAGACTTGCATGCGGAAGGGCTTTTCGCGGTCAACTTGCGGCGGGTTCACATAATTGACAATGGCTTCAAAGAGGTAGCTCATGTCGCCTTCGCGGATATCGGGGTTGTCCCCGGCGTAGCCGTTAAGTCCCGAGGCGTAGACGATGGGGAAATCGAGCTGTTCGTCGGTTGCACCCAAACGGTCAAACAAATCAAAGGTTTCGTTCAACACCCAATCGGCGCGCGCGCCGGGGCGGTCGATTTTGTTGATGACCACAATGGGGCGCAAGCCCATGTCGAAGGCTTTTTGCGTCACAAAACGGGTTTGCGGCATCGGGCCGTCCATCGCGTCCACCAGCAGCAGCACGCAATCGACCATGGAAAGCACGCGCTCGACTTCGCCGCCGA
>JAUNKJ010000084.1 GCA_030532785.1 Cardiobacteriaceae bacterium | reverse complement strand
GGCGGTGGGTTCGCGCAAGTGGCATACGGCTTTGTCGGCGCCTTTTACGCCGTCACTGCTCAATTTCATGCGATACATATCTGTCGCTTCAGAATTGTTTGCCGGATAGCTTTTGTTCAGAATTTCCGCAATGAAGGGGTCGTTTTGTGCCGGGGTTGTGCCGGAGTAAGCGAGGATGAGGGCGGTGGCAAGGGGGCGAAGGGTCATGGGATTTTCCTTTGAGGTGACAGGGGGATGAAGTGGGGTGATGACAGGGCGTGTCGCTGCGCGACGGTGGGCTGAAGCCCACCCTACGACGCCAAGGCGTTATTTGTTGATGCCCAGTTGCGCGAGCATGAAGGCGTAGATTTCCGCCTGTTCGCGGATGGCGCGGTAGCGCCCGGATTTGCCGCCGTGGCCGGCGTCCATGTTGGTGCGGAAGATGACGGGGTGGGTGCCGCTGTTCACATCACGCAGGCGGGCGACGTATTTCGCCGGTTCCCAGTATTGCACTTGCGAGTCCCATAGTCCGGTGCCGATGAACATCGCGGGGTAGGCTTGCGCTTTGAGGTTGTCGTAGGGCGAGTAGGCGAGCATGTAGGCGTAGTGTTCCGCGCTCGCCTCCGGGTTGCCCCATTCGTCGTATTCGTTGGTGGTGAGCGGGATCGTGGGGTCGAGCATGGTGGTAACGACGTCGACGAAGGGGACTTCCGAGACGATGACGCGGTAATCTTCGGGGGCGAGGTTGGCGATGGCACCCATGAGGAGGCCGCCAGCGCTGCGTCCCATGGCGGCGACGCGGTCTTTGGCGGCGTAGCCGTTGTCCACGAGCCAGCGGGTGGCGTCGATGAAGTCGGTGAAGGTGTTCATTTTGTGCAGCATTTTGCCCTGTTCGTACCATTGCCGCCCCATTTCCTGGCCGCCACGGATGTGGGCGATGGCGTAGACCATGCCGCGATCAAGGAGGCTCACCACGTCGGGGTCGAAGTAGGGGTCGATGTTCGCGCCATAGCTGCCGTAGCCGTAGAGGAGCATGGCGGCTGTGCCGTCGCGCGGGAGATCGTCGCGGTAGACGAGGGTGACGGGGATTTTCGTGCCGTCGCGCGCGGGAATCCATTCGCGTTTGCTTTGGTAGCGGCTCGCGTCATAACCGGGGACGGCTTCCTGTTTCAGGGTGTCGCGTTTGCCGCTCGCGAGGTCGAGACGGTAGGTGGTGGGCGGGGTGGTGAGCGAGCTGTAGGCGTAGCGCAATTGGCTGCTCGCCGGGTCGGGGTTGGCGGCAAGATGCATGGTGTAGGCATCTTCGTCGGCGGCAAGATAATCGCTCGCGCCGTCTTTTTTGATGATGCGGATGCGCGAGAGACCTTTGGAGCGTTCGCCGATGGCGGTGAAGGTGTCGAAGAGTTCGATGTCTTCGATGAGGATGGCGGGGTCGTGCGCGATCCAGTCCTGCCAGTGTTTGCGCGCGGTGGCGTCGTCTTTGGCGGTGACGATTTTGAAGTTTTCCGCGCCGTCGGCGTTGGTGTGGATGATCCAGCGGCCGTCAAAGTGGTCGGCGGAGTATTCGATGTCGCGTTCGCGCGCGGCGAGGAGTTTGAACGCGCCCGGCTCGGCGGCGGAGGTGTAGCGCACTTCGCCGGAGACGGTATTTTGCAGGGTAATCAACAGATATTGTTCGTCGCGGCTGCGGGAAAGCCCCATGTAGAAGCTGTCGTCGGCTTCTTCGTAGACGGTTTCGTCCGCCGCCACATCCGTGCCGAGGGTGTGTTTCTTCACGCGCACGGTGAGCAGGGTTTCCGCGTCATTTTCGATGTAAAACAATGTTTTGCCATCATCCGCCCACACCGCACTGGCGCTGGTACCGGGCAGAACGTCGGCAAGCGTTTCGCCGCTCGCCAAATCCTTGATGCGCAGGGTGTATTGGCGGCGACCGCTGACGTCTTCCCCCCAGAGCATCAGGCGGTTGTCCTGGCTGATGTCCACCGGAAAGGCGCTATAAAAATCATGTCCTTGCGCGAGGGTTTCGACGTCAAGCAGCACGGTTTCCCCGGCGAAATCGCCGCTGTCGTTCGCCGCCTGAATGCTTTGCGCGTCCACCCCTGCCGCCGCCGCGCGCCGCGCGTAGACGGGATATTCGCTGCCGCGCGCATAGCGGGTGTAGTACCAGAAGCCGTGGTCAAGGACGGGGACGGAGCTGTCGTCTTCCTTGACGCGGGCGCGGATTTCGTCGTGCAGGGTGTCTTCCAGCGCTTGCAGCGGCTGCATGACGGCGTCGGCATAGGCGTTTTCCGCGTCGAGATAGGCAAGCACCTCGGCGTTGCTGCGGCTGTCGTCGCGCAGCCAGTAGTATTCGTCAGCGCGGTCGCCGTGCGGCGAGGTAACGGTGTGCGGGCGTTTTTCAAGATCGGGCGGAGTCTGGCTCATGGCAATTCCGGTTGTGAGAAGAAAGAAAAGAAAGGCTGTTTTTTTCATTTTAGTCACCTTTATCGTGATTTTTTACCGCGATAAGCGCTTTGTAGTGGTAAAAAATGATCATTTTTAACGGTTTTATAAAATAATTCCTGTTATGCGTTGGCCGCAGCGCGGATTTTATCATTCTGGCCTTGCCACAAGCGGCAAAAACCCCGGCGTGTCGGATTGGTAATGCACGTTTTTGGCGAAAACCGCATGCCATGCGGCAAAACGGTTCTTTTGCGCAATTTTGTGCACCATCGTGGCGTTTTGCGCGGAAAAGCGCGACGCCTGTTGCGCACCACCTTGGCTATGATTTTCCGCGACAGAGGGATTTTCCCGTTGTCGTTTCATCTGCAAAGGAGTTACCTCATGGCCTTCAACCTGAAAAACCGCCACCTGTTAAGCCTCGTCCACCACAGCGAACGCGAAATCCGCTTTTTGCTCGACCTCTCGCGCGACCTGAAACGCGCCAAATACGCCGGCACCGAGCAGCAAAAACTCAAAGGCAAAAACATCGCCCTTATCTTTGAAAAAACCTCCACTCGCACCCGTTGCGCCTTTGAAGTCGCCGCGTATGATCAGGGCGCAAACGTCACCTACATCGACCCCGCCTCCTCGCAAATCGGCCACAAGGAAAGCATGAAAGACACCGCCCGCGTCCTTGGCCGCATGTACGACGCCATCGAATACCGTGGCTTCAGCCAAAGCGTGGTTGAAGAACTCGCCGAATACGCGGGCGTCCCCGTCTTCAATGGCTTGACGGATGAATTCCACCCCACGCAAATGCTCGCCGACGTCCTCACCATGATGGAAAACTGCGACAAACCCTTGAGCGACATCCGCTACGTTTATATAGGAGATGCGCGCAACAACGTCGCCAACTCCCTCCTCCTCGTCGGTGCCAAACTCGGCATGGACGTGCGCATGTGCGCCCCCGAAACCCTGTTGCCCGACGCCGAACTCGTGCAAATGTGCGAAGGCTTTGCCAAAGACAGCGGCGCGCGTCTCATGATCACCTCCGACATTGACAAAGCGCTGAAAGACGTCGACTTCGTCCACACCGACGTCTGGGTCTCCATGGGCGAACCGCTGGAAAGCTGGGGCGAACGCATCGCGCTCCTCATGCCGTACCAGGTCACGCCCGCGCTGATGGCGAAAAGCGGCAACCCCAAAGTGAAATTCATGCACTGCCTGCCCGCCTTCCACAACAGCGAAACCAAAGTTGGCAAACAGATTGCCGAACAATACCCGGCACTGGCCAACGGCATCGAAGTGACGGAAGACGTCTTCGAATCGCCGATGAACGTCGCCTTCGAGCAGGCGGAAAACCGCATGCACACTATCAAGGCGGTGTTGTATGCCAGTCTGACCTGATGGCAGCATCATGAGAATCGTGGTTGCACTCGGCAGCAATGCGCTGCTCAGGCGCGGCGAGACGATGAACGCCGCCAACCAGCGGCACAACATCCGCATCGCCTGCGAACAGATTGCGCGCATCTATCCGGGCAACGAGCTGGTCATCGCCCACGGCAACAGTCCGCACATCGGCCTGCTCGCCATGCAGGACGCCGCCTGCGCCGACATGCCGCTCGATGTCCTCGGCGCGGAATCGGTGGGCATGATCGGCTACATGATCCAGCAGGAACTGGGCAATCTCGTGCCGTTTGAAGTACCGCTCGCCACTTTGCTCTCGCAGGTGGAAGTAGATCGCGACGATCCCGCCTTTGCCGCGCCCGACAAACCCATCGGCGCGTTTTACTCCCGCGACGAGGCGGAAAAACTTGCACGGGAAAAAGGCTGGACGATGGCGCAAGACGGCGAACACTACCGCCGCGTGGTGCCAAGCCCCGCACCGAAGCGGATATTCGAAATCCGCCCGGTGCAGTGGCTGCTGGAAAAGGGCAGCATCGTCATCTGCGCCGGAGGCGGCGGCATTCCCACCTACTACGATGCGCAGCACAACCTGCGCGGCGTTGATGCCGTGATCGACAAGGACCTCTGCGCGGCGCTGCTCGCGGAGAACATCCACGCCGATATTTTCGTGATCGCCACCGACGTCTCCGCCGTGTTCACCGACTGGGGTACGCCAGAACAGAAGGCCATTGCCCTCGCCCATCCCGATGCCCTGGAGCGCCTCGATTTCGCCGCCGCGTCGATGGCACCGAAAGTCAGGGCGGCGATCAGCTTCGTCCGCCGCAGCGGCCGCGATGCCGTGATCGGCCCGCTCTCCGACCTTGGCGAACTCGTCACCGGCAAGGCCGGCACCCGCATCAGCACACGGACACAAGACATTTCCTTTTATTGATTACCGTGCAAACAAAGGAGTTTGTGATGGAAAAGATGAAAAAAACCTTCCACTTTCCCTCGGCATTCACCATCCTCTTCGCCATTCTCATCCTCGCCGTGGGACTGACCTGGATCATCCCCTCGGGCAGCTATTCCAAGCTCACCTACGACGCCGCCCACGACAGCTTCGTCATCCGCAGCCATCGCCAGCCGGACGAAATGCTCCCCGCCAGCCGGGAAACGCTGGACAGGCTCAACATCAAGATCGAACTTTCCAACTTCACTGAAGGCGTTATCAAAAAACCCGTTGCCATTCCCGGCACTTACCGCCGCGTGGAACAAAATCCCAAACACCTCAAGGATATCCCCATCAGCATGGTGGAAGGCACGATAGAAGCCGCCGATGTCATGGTTTTCATCTTCGTCCTCGGCGGCATGATCGGCGTCATCAACCGCACCGGTTCCTTCAACGCAGGCCTCATGGCACTCGCCAAACGCACCAAGGGCAATGAATTCATGATTGTTTTCAGCGTTTCCGTGCTCATGGTCATCGGCGGCACCACCTGCGGCATCGAAGAAGAGGCAGTGGCTTTTTATCCCATCCTCGTGCCGGTGTTTCTCGCGCTCGGTTATGACGCCATCGTCAGCGTCGGTGCCATTTTCCTCGCCGCCTCCATGGGTACCGCTTTTTCCACCATCAACCCCTTCTCGGTGGTCATCGCCTCCAACGCCGCCGGCATTCCCTTTACCGAAGGCATCGGTTTCCGCAGCGTCGGCCTGCTCCTCGGCGCCAGTTGCGTCATCGCCTATCTCTACTGGTACTGCAAGAAAATCAAGGCCGATCCCGCGTTTTCCTACACCTACGACGAACGCGAAGCCTTCGTTGCCCGCTACATGAAGCACATGAACCAGAGCCACGAAGAAATTCCCTTCAACAAACGGCGCAAAATCATCCTCGCCCTCTTCTGCATCGCCTTTCCGCTCATGGTGTGGGGCGTGATGTTCGGCGGCTGGTGGTTCCCGCAAATGGCGGCTTCCTTCCTCGCCATCACCATCGTCATCATGTTCATCTCCGGCCTCTCGGAAAAAGACACCATCCATGCCTTCAGCGAAGGGGCATCGGAACTCGTGGCGGTCTCCCTCATCATCGGCCTTGCGCGCGGCGTCAACCTCGTCCTCGAACAGGGGATGATCTCCGACACCATCCTCGATTACCTCTCCAACATGGTCAGCGGCATGCCGCCCAGCCTCTTCATCCTCGGCCAGCTCGTCGTCTTCATCTTCCTCGGGCTGATCGTGCCATCCTCTTCAGGGCTTGCCGTACTCGCCATGCCGATCATGGCACCGCTTGCCGATGCCGTCGGCATCCCGCGCCACATCGTGGTCTCGGCCTACAACTGGGGGCAATACGCCATGCTCTTCCTCGCGCCCACAGGCCTTGTACTCGTCACCCTGCAAATGCTCGACATCCCCTTCAACAAATGGGTGCGCTTCGTGATGCCAATGATCGGCGCGCTGCTCGTCATCGGCTCCACCCTGCTTTTGATCCAGGTTGCGCTCTACGCCGGTTGACGCGGAAAAATCCGCCTAGCAAGCCGCACACACGCGGCCTGTCAGGCGTTGAAAAGCCACTGCCCGCTGACTATGATGCCGCCACCCATCCCTTCCCGCAGGACAGCCATGTTGAAAAACAACCTCCTCGACAACATCAACGTGCGCATCCTCCGCGCCCTGCAAAAAAACGGCCGCCTGCACAACAACGAACTCGCCGAAGAAGTGGGGCTGTCCAATTCCGCCTGCCTGCGCCGGGTAAAACTGCTGGAAGACGAAGAGATTATCCGACAGTATGTGGCGGTACTCGAACCGGCAAAAGTTGGCTGCCCGCTTACCCTTTATGTCTTCGGCACTTTTGAAGACGAAGACCTGCGCAAGCGCGAGCGCTTCATCTTTGAAATCCGCCTCGTGCCCAACATCCTCGAATGCTGTTTGATGACCGGCGAACACGATTTCATCCTCAAGATGGTCGTCGCCGATCTTGAAGAATTCGATCTCATCAAACAGCGCTACCTCAACAAAGACACCGGCATCCGCAACCTCAAGGCGGAAATCATCCTGAAAACCGTGAAAAACACCACGGAACTACCGCTCTCTCCCGTGCGGTGCGGATAGTGTTTTTTTCTCATGAAAAAGCGCTTGTCTTACAAAAATTTTGCATGACAAGCGCTTAATCGTGGTAAAAAATCACGATTTTTCTACATTTCGTAAGGACTGCAAATGGCAGGGACGAGGGCGTCGCCTTGCAGGTAGGGGTCTTCGAGGTAGCAGTACCAGCGGGTTTTGCCGCTGTCTTCGTCTGCCACCGGGTGGATGATGAGGGTGCTTTCCTGCAGGTATGGCGGGGCGTCGCTGGTGAAGGTGAAGTAGAGGCCGTAGTCCGCTTCGTATTCGACGATGCCGGGAATGGCGTCATGCACGGCGGCGATGTCGGCTTCGTCAATGTTGGCGTTGCGGTCGATTTTGTCGCGCAGGGCGGCGCTCGCGAGGTAGGCGGTTTCGATGGTTTGCTGAATCTCGGCGATTTCTGCTTCGTCCATTTCCGGCGCGGGTTCAAAGAGGGCGGTCTGGCGGCGTTCGATGTAGTCCTGATAGGCGGGCAGGGCGATGGCGGCGAGGATGCCGGCCACGGCGACGGTGGAGATGGTGCTGGAAGCGCCGCCTTCGTGAAAGAGGTCGAAGAGGCTGTTTTCCAAATGGATTTGTACGCGGAGATTCTTGGTGTCGCCGCTGATTGCCGCGCCAATGTGGCCGCGCACGGGGAGGTTCAACATGTGCGGACTCGGCAGTTTTTCCAGAGAAACGTCAACGCCTGCGACATCGGCGAGGTATTGCAGCCAGCGCAGGCGGCTGTAGTAATGCTGGCGCGCGAGATGGTCAATGCTGCTCATGGCGTAGGCGTTGTTTTGCGCGGCGTCGATGCCCGCGAGCGCCAGTTGGCTGGCGACGCTTTTGCCGCTTTTGCTGCGCGCGCGGTACATCATCGGGTTCGGCAGGGTGGCAAAGACGCGGTAGTCGCCTTCGTCCTGCCAGTAGAAATGGTAAGGAACGCTGACAATGGCGTTGAGCAGCGGGTTTTTCGCCAGTTGTTGCGCGAGGTTGGCATCTTTTTGCATGAGGGGCGCGGGGTCAAGACGCAGATGGTGCAGGCCGCTGTCGCCGAGCGCTGCGACGCGGGCAAACCCGGCTTTTTCCAGCATGGCGATGGCAGCATCGAAGCGCGGATTTTGTGGCGCGGCGAAGACGGTGCCGAAGTCGTCATTGATCACTGTCCATTGTCCGCCGAGGGCGTCGAAGAGGGTGGCGAGGTCGAGGGCAAATGCCGTGCCGAGTTCAGTTTGCAGCAAGTTGTAGAGGTTTTCCGTGCTGCCCGTGCCTTGCTCGATGATGCGCAGGATTTTCTTCATTTGCGCGGCGTCGGGCAGGGTGAAGGCGTAGAGCGATTGCAGTTCACCGTGTACCGCGAGGTCGCTCGCGGGCGTGGCCAGCGGCAGGAAGTCGCGCAGGCCGCCTTCCGCGATTTCCGCGTTGAATTGCAGGCGCGGGCGGCCGTTCCCCGCCACGCCGTAGCCAAGTGCAACGGATTTGAGTTTCAGCAGTTGCAGCGCTTTCACCCAGTTGCGCGTGCTTTCGCCGCCGAGGGCAGCGAGCATTACCGGGTTGTTGCGCGACCAGAGGAGGAAGCCGTCGCCGTTGGGGTCGATGTCCGCAGCGGCGGCCTTGAGCGAGGGGTCGCCCTCGCCGCTGAAGGGCGTCCAGTCCGGGGTTTGCGGCAATTGCGGCGCGAAGAGCATTTCCACCCGTCCCGTCGCGGCATCGAAGCGGTAGGCCGCCGCCTCGCCGTTGTCGAGAGTGATGCGCCCTTCCTTGCCGTTGCCGGAAAGGGTGGCGTCCTGTTCTTTGACGAAGGCCTGCCACCACGCGAAGAACTCCGCTTCGTCGCGGAAGGTGTAATGGAAGCGCATGGCCAGGGTGAAGGCGCCGTTCTTGCCGAGATAGAAGCCGAGTTCCAGCCCGCTGTCGATGCGCGCGAGGAATTCGTCGAGCAGGCGGCTTTGCACTTCTGAAAGTTCCGTGGCCTTGGTCGGCAGCGCCGCGAGCTTTTCCTGCACCGCTTTCCAGTGCGGGGCAAGGGCGGCTTCGTCGCGGCGCGCGTCCGCCCACAGCAGTTGCCACTGCGAGGGCAGGCGCACATAGATTTCCGGCTGCGCGGTTTCGTAGAGCATGGCGGCGTTGCCTGCGGACAGGGTGCCGAGGGCGAGACTACAGGCAAGAATCAGGGCTTTTTTCATGGCGTTCTCCGGCGGGTTGGGCTGTTCATCATATGGAAGGGAATCTTGAAACGATCAAACCATTTGAATTTGTTTCATGTGTCGCTGCGCGATTTTTCTAACCCCTCTCCCCAACCCCAATCTCGCTGACGCGAGCTCTTCGAGTCCCGCAGGGAGAGGGGCTTTGTCAGGCATTTTATCAAAATGAGAAATTTTCTCATCAATAAGCGCTTACAGTGAGAAATTTTCTCACGATA
>JAUNKJ010000083.1 GCA_030532785.1 Cardiobacteriaceae bacterium | reverse complement strand
GGACGTCGCGCACGGTGAAGAAGTTGCCGAGCGATTTGCTCATTTTTTCGTTGTCGATTTGCACGAAGCCGTTGTGCAGCCAGTAGTTGACGTTTTTGTGGCCGCAGGCGCCTTCGCTTTGCGCGATTTCGCATTCGTGGTGGGGGAATTTGAGGTCCATGCCACCGCCGTGGATGTCGAAGTGGTCGCCGAGTGCGTCGCGGCTCATGACGGAGCATTCGATGTGCCAGCCGGGGCGGCCGTTGCCCCAAGGGCTTTGCCAGTAGGGTTCGCCGGGTTTGGCGGCTTTCCACAGGACGAAGTCGAGCGGGTCTTTTTTGGCGTCGTTGACGGCGATGCGTTCGCCGGCGCGCAGGTCGTCGAGGCTGCGGTTGGCAAGTTTGCCGTAGCCGGGGAAGCTGCGCACGGCGTAGTAGACGTCGCCATTGTCGGCGGCGTAGGCATGATTTTTGGCAATGAGGGTTTCGATCATATTGATCATGCCGGGGACGGCGTCGGTGGCGCGCGGTTCGTGGTCGGGCGGGAGGCAGCCGAGGGCTTTTTCGTCTTCGTGCATGGCGGCAATGAAGCGCGCGGTGAGCGCGTCGATGGTTTCGCCGTTTTCATGGGCGCGGGCGATGATTTTGTCGTCGATGTCGGTGATGTTGCGCACATAGTTGAGGGCGTAGCCTTCGGCGCGCAGATGGCGGGCGATGGCGTCGAAGACGATCATGACGCGGGCGTGGCCGATGTGGCAGTAGTCGTAGACGGTCATGCCGCACACATACATGCCCACTTTGCCGGGTTCACGCGGGGTGAAGGTTTCTTTCTGGCGGGTGAGGCTGTTGTAGAGAACGAGTGCTGGCATTGGTGTATCCCGAAATGAAATTCGGCTAGTATAGGCATCCTTTTTTGCAAGGCAACCACATGAAACCTCTTCTCCTCGCTGCTGTTCTCGCAGCCTTTCCCGCCCTTGCCGCGCAGACCGTGATGCTTGACACCACGCTCGGCAGCATCACCCTCGAACTCGACGAAGACAAGGCGCCGGCCACCACCGCGAACTTCCTCGCCTACGTCAACGACGGCTTTTACAACGGCACCGTTTTCCACCGCGTCATCCCCGGCTTCATGATCCAGGGCGGCGGCTTTGATACGGATCTGAAACAGAAACCCACGCGCGCGCCCATCGCCCACGAGGGCTACAACGGCCTGAAAAACACGCGCGGCACCATCGCCATGGCGCGCACCTCCGATCCACACTCCGCCACCGCGCAATTCTTCATCAACGTGGTGGACAACGCCTTCCTCGACCCGAGCCAAACCGCCGCTGACGGCTACGTCGTCTTCGGCAAAGTCGTCTCCGGCATGGACGTCGCCGACAAAATCGCCGCCCTGCCCACCGGCAGCAAAGGCATGTTTGACCAAGACGTCCCCCAGCCGCTCGTCGTCATCCAAAGCGCCACCCTTGTTTCAACTGACACTGCAAAGGAAACCCCATGATCCGCTTCACCACCAACAAAGGCATCATCGACATCGAACTCGACTTCGACAAAGCCCCGAAGACCGCTGAAAACTTTGAACAATACGTCAAAGACGGCTTTTACAACGGCGTCATCTTCCACCGCGTCATCCCCGGCTTCATGATCCAGGGCGGCGGCATGGAACCCGGCATGAAAGAAAAGAAAACCCGCGCCCCCATTGCAAACGAAGCCGACAACGGCTTGCCCAACAAACGCGGCAGCATCGCCATGGCACGCACCTCCGACCCGCACTCGGCGAGCGCGCAATTCTTCATCAACCTCGTCGACAACAGCTTCCTGAACCATAGCGGCAAAACCGCGCAAGGCTGGGGCTACGCCGTCTTTGGCGAAGTCGTCGCCGGCATGGAAGTGGTTGACGAAATTGCCAAAGTTCGCACTGGCCGCTTCGCTGGACACGCCGATGTCCCCACCGAAGACATCGTCATCGAGAAAGCGGAAGTGATTTGAATGCAAAGCTACGCCGAACGTCGCCGCCGGGAACGGCAAAGCGCCAACATCGGCGCACGCCTCCTGCAACAGGGACAACACATCGTCTACAAAATCCCCGGCCTTGCGCCGGGCGAGGCCATCCTTGAATACCCGGATGGCCGCACCTTTCTGATCGTCACGAAAAACGGCCGTCGCATCAGCCAGCGTCCATGGCAACCCTCCTGATCCTCGCCGGTGTCAACGGCGCGGGCAAATCCACCCTGTTTGAAGAAGCCTTTACCCGCAACATCCCTTTCATCAATGTGGACAGCATCGCCCGGCAAATTGCCCCCGAGCGCCTCAATGATCCGCGAATCTCCATCCGGGCGGGGCGGCAGGCGCTCGTGCAAATGCAGGAAATGCTTTTGCGGAAACAATCCTTTGCCTTTGAAACGACCTTGAGCAGCAAGCAATCCCTGGCCATGCTGCAACAAGCCAAAGCGCAGGGTTATCTTGTCGAGCTGCACTATATTGGTCTCGCGGATTGCGAACTCTCCATTGAGCGGGTCGCGCAACGGGTTGCCGCAGGCGGGCATGATATTCCACGGGAAACCATTCTGCGCCGCTACGACAAAAGCCTGAATCAGTTACCGATTGCCATGCGTTTTGCCGATATCATCAACCTCTATGACAACAGCGGCAAAGAAAGAATTCTGCTTTACGAAAGCCATCGGCAAGACATCACCCATCATGTATCTGTCCAGCCATCGTGGGTGCAAGATGCACTGAAGAAGTTTGAAAAATCATTGTAAAAATGGTTTTTATAGTTATTTTTTACCGAGATAAGCGCTTCATGGTGGTAAAAATATACTATAAACATCACTTTTATGAGAAAAATAATGCGCAACCACTACTTCCTCGCCGATATTCATTTAAGCGCCGACACGCCGGGCATCACCGCCGCGTTCCGCTGTGCGCTTGCGCAAATCGCGGACGAACAGCCTGCTGCCGTCTACATTCTTGGCGATTTGTTCAACGTCTGGCTCGGCGATGACCTCGCGGACGACTTTGCCGACAGCATCGCCGCGAGCATCGCTGCGCTGCCGTGTCCGGTGTATTTCCAGCACGGCAACCGCGACTTTCTCCTCGGCGAAGCCTTTGCCAAAAAAGCGGGAATGACGCTGCTCCCCGAGCGCCATGTGATGGATATGGATGGACAACGCATCCTCGTCGAACACGGCGATCTGCTCTGCATTCATGATCGCGGTTATCTGCGCCTGCGCAACATCCTGCGCCATCCGGCGACGCAAGCGCTTTATCGCCGCCTGCCCACGGCGCTGAAACGGCGCATTGCCCACAAGCTGCGCGCGCAAAGCAAGGCACGCGGCGCGCGCAAGAATGGGCGCATCACCGATGCCGATCACGACGAAGCGCTAAACATTCTCAAAAAATATCAGTGCGAGAGGCTGATTCATGGCCATACCCATCGCGCGGGTGAACATGAAAAACGCTTCGTCCTCGGTGATTGGTCGGACACGGGCGGAGAAGTGCTGCAATATCGTGATGGTGTGTGGCGATTGGCGCGCTATCCGCAATAACCACCGCGCTTATCCAATGTCCCGCTATATAATCCTGCCCTTTCCACCTTGCGAGAACCGCCATGACCTTCTGGTACGCCGATGCCCACAGCTGCCTGCCGGTACGCGCCGACAGCGACATTCACCAACTGCGCCGCCATTTCGACGCCGGTGTGCGTTATGTGTCGATCAATATCGGCATGGATATGAACCCGTTATCGCAAATCATGGCGACGATTGCCGGATTCCGCGCCCAGATCGCGCAAAGCGCGTGGATCGCCTTGGCGGAGACCCATGCCGACATCCTGCGCATTGCAGGCGAAAACAAACTCGCGGTGAGTTTCGACCTCGAAGGGGGGCTGCCGCTCCTCGAACAGCCGGAAATGGTCGCGCTTTATCACCGCCTCGGCGTGCGCCAAATGCATCTTGCCTACAACCGCAACAACAGCATCGCCGGTGGCGCGCACGATGTGCCACAGGGCTTGACCAAACTCGGCGAACGCGTCGTTGACGCCATCCACGACGCGGGCATCCTCATGGACTTGAGCCACAGCGACGAAAAAACCGCGCTCGACATCTGCGCGCACAGCGGCGACCGCCCCGTGCTTTACAGTCACGCCAACCCCGCAGCCATCGTTGCGCACGGGCGCAACATCACCGACCGCGCCATCAAGGCCGTGGCGGCGACCGGCGGCATCGTCTGCCTGAACGGCGTGGCGCGCTTCACCGGCGACCCCGACCTCAAACCGCAAAGCCTCATCCCCTTTATCGACCATGTGGTGCAGCTCATCGGCGCGGACAAAACCGGCATCGGGCTGGATTACTGCTACGACGACGGCATCCCCGATATCCCCGCCGACGTTGACCGCCAATACTGGTGGCCGCCGGAAGCGGGCTACGACCCGGTAAAAGGATTGACCGGCAAATACCTGCCGCCGGAAGCGCTCGGCGAGATCCGTCTCGGCCTGGAAAACCTCGGCTACGACGACACCGCCATTCGCGGCATCCTCCGCGATAATCTGCTGGGGTTGATAGAAAAAGTGTGGAAATAGTGATTTTTTACCGCGAGAAGCGCTTTGTGATGGTAAAAAATCACTATTTTTGATAATTTTATGAATAATCGTAGGTCGGCCACTTCGTGGTCGACGTTTTTTGTGGGTTGGTGGGCTTACGCCCACCCTACGGATGGAGCAGGAATTTTCGGCATGGGTGGGGTGTGTGCCGCGCAGTGGCACGCACGCTTTGCCTTGCGGGAAAAACTATTCTACGGTTTTCCAAAATTGTCGTAAAAATAGTAGTTTTTTATCGCGAAAAGCGCTTCGTGATGGTAAAAAATCACTATTTTTTATAGTTTTATGGATAATATTAGGTCGGCCACTTTGTGGCCGACGTTTTTTTGTGGGTCGGTGGGCTGAAGCCCACCCTACGGATTGAGCAGGAATTTTCGGCATGGGTAGGGTGTTTTGGCACGTTGGTAGGCTGGGTTAGGCGTCAGCCGTAACCCAGCGCGATGTTGGAGGTTTTGCTGGGTTACGCCCTGCGGGCTAACCCAGCCTACCATCGCTGCGTGAACCGCATGGGCTTACACCCATCCATATTCAATATGAGAAATTTTCCCATCAATAAGCGCTTACCGTGAAATATTTTCTCACGATAAGCGCTTAATGGTGGTAAAAAATCACTATTTCAGGCTGTTTTTTAAAACCGTTTGCCGATTTCGTTGTAGTATTTTTTCGCGCCGGGGTGCAGGGGGATGCCGATGCCTTTGAGGGCGTGGTCGAGGTTCCAGGCGTCAAGCGGCAGGGCGTCTTTGAGCCAGGTGATGTGGGGCTGGCCTTCCCACGCGGCTTTGGTGAGGGCGTAGATTTGCGCGTCGTCCATGGCGCTGGTGGTGATCCACAGCGCTTGTACGGCGATGGCGCTGACGGCTTCTTCCTGTTGGTGGTAGGTGTGGGCGGGGAGGGTGTAGGGCTGGTAGTAGCTGTTGTCGCGCACGAGTTGTTTGAGGGTGTCGCTTTCCACGGGCAGGAGGCGCACGGCTTTTTGCGCGGCGATGTTTTTGATGAGCGGGTTGCCAGCGGCGGAGAAGAAGAAGAGGGCGTCGACTTTATCTTCGAGGAAGGCTTGCATGGCGTCGTCGAGGGTGAGGTTGGCGCTGTGGTAGTCGCTTTCTTCGAGGCCGTGGCGGGCGAGGAGGGTTTTGGCGCTTGCGAGGGTGCCGCTTTGCATGCTGCCCATGGCAAGCCGTTTGCCGCCGAGGTGTCCGGGGTGTTGGATGCCGCTGTCTTTGCTGACGACGATGTGGAGCATTTCCGGGTAGAAGCTGGCGATGGCGCGCAGGGTGTCGTTGCCCTGGTTTTCAAAGGGGGGATGGCCGCTGTAGGCGGCGTAGGCGAGGCCGGATTGGACGAAGGCGGTGTCGGCGCTGCCGTTGCGCAGGCGCTGGAGGTTGTCGAGGGAGCCTTCGCTGGCGAGGTTGACGAGGATGCTGCCGTCGATGCCGCAGCCTTTGTTGCAGGGCAGCGCGCCGGGGGGCTGGGAGACGATGCCGCCGAGGAGGTTGGCGAACCAGTAGTACATGCCGTCGCGTTCGCCGGAGGCGAGGGTGATCCATTGCGGTTGCGGGGTGGCGGCGAGGCTGGTGGAGAGGATCAGGGCGAGGCAGAGGGGGAGGGTGCGCCACATGGCGGGGTTGCTCCTGTTGTTTTATCGGTGTTGTTGGGGGGATGGATTTAATGCGATGGGGGATATTTGGTGGTTGATGGATGTTTTCCCCCTCTCCCCAACCCCTCAAGGGAGAGGGACTTTGAGTGCTATTGCTGCGCAAGGTTGCGTGCGTTGCCGGCCATTTGTTGTTCGGCGGTTTTGTCGTAGTTGACCTGGTAGCGTTTGTTGACGACGTCGATGACCGGCGGGTAGCGGTAGGCTTCGAAGTAGTCGTAGCCGGGTTTCAGCATTTGCCAGAAGGATGCCCAGCGGTGGCCGCCGTGGCGCATCAGGTTTTCCGGGGTGAGGTGGAAGGGGAAGATGTGTACGGGGACTTCTTTTTGCCCGTATTGCAGGGAGATGCCGACCAAGGTGTAGATTTCTTCGATTTGGCGGTCGCCCATGGCGTAGCAGCCGACGGAGACGCAGTCGCCGTGAACCATCAGATAGTCGCCGGTGTAGCCGTGGGCGCGGTCGTAGGCGTTGGGGTAGCCGAGGTTGAAGGAGAGGTGGTACTGGCTGTTGGGGTTGAGGGCGCGCAGGCCGACTTTGTAGAAGCCTTCGGGGGCCTGTTTGTCGCCACGTTTGACTTTGGGGCCGAGTTCGCCGGAGTAGACGCAGATGGGGTAGCGCTGGTAAAGCTCGTAGTGACCGCCTTCTTTCTGCATCCACGCTTCGAGGACGTTTTCCGTTTTGAAGATGCGCACATAGAGCGGCGCGCCCCAGCGGAAGCCGCGCGCTTCGATGCGTTCCTTGACGTTGCGGGCGATGGGGTCGAGCGCGGGTTCGCTTTGCGCGACTTTCGGCGGCGGGGGCGGGGTGCTGCACGCGGCAAGGGCGAGCGCGGCGAGGAGGAGTGTGGTTTTCAGCATGTTGCGTGTGTTCATTGTTTGTAGATCCATCTGATGAGGTCATCCTGCATGTAGCGGCTGGGCAGGGCGGATTTGCCGTTGCCCATGATCACGAGCGCGTAGACGCGTCCGCTTTCCGCCTGGACGTATCCGGCAAAGGCGCGCACGTTGTTGACCGTGCCGGTTTTGCCATAGACGCGTCCGGCGAGCGCTTCGCCGCGAAAGCGCTTTTCCATCGTGCCGTTTTGACCGGCAACGGCAAGCGATTGGATAAACGTCTCCGCCTGCGCCGAGTGATACAGATTGCGCAGGAGAATCATGAGCTGGGTGGCGCTGACGCGGGTATCGCGCGAGAGGCCGGAACCGTTGTCCACCACCATGCCCTCGGTGGGAATGCCGAAGGCTTCCAGCGTATCGAGCAGCGCGCGGCGGCCGCTTTCCAGCGACCCCGGCACGCCGTGGGTATAAGTGCCGAGCGTCAGCATCAACTGCCGCGTCATCACATTGTTGGAAAGCTGGTTCATCTTGGCGATCTGCTCTGCGAGCGGCAGCGAATACGCGGTATGCACCAGTTTCGCGGTGGACGGACGAATCGCCATCTGCCCCGCGCCATCGAACGAACCGCCCGCCGCGTACCACAAATCGCGGAAAAGATAGTAAAACTGCTCGCTCGCCTCGCCCATCACCACCTGCAACTCCTGCGCGCCGCACGCCGTGCTGTACAGACCAAAAATCTCCACCGTGGCATAGCCGCGATCATCGCGGGCAATGCGCACATCCGGCGCATACGTCTTCTTGCCGCACGCCGCCGCGCTCACCTTCAGCGCATTCTTCAGCGACCAGTTCATCACCTGCGGATACATCTCAAGGCGTGCCTTGCCCTTGCCCTCCGGCACAATCGTGATCTTCACCGTGCGGAAATTCACCATCAGCGGATCGGGCACCGCATTGTAAGCCGACCACTTCGCGCCATCGAACGACTCGCGGTCGCGCTCCGCCGCCGACAGGCGATACAACGAATTATCCATCACAATATCGCCGGTAATATGGCGCACCCCGGCCGCGCGCAAGCCCTGCACCATCTCCTCGAAACGCTCCTGCACCAGAAACGGATCACCGCCGCCCACCACATACAAATTGCCGTTCACCACCCCATTGGCATCCGGCATATTGTCCACAAAAAACTGCGTCTCCCAGCGATAATCCGCGCCCATGCGCAACAGCCCCGCAGCCGTCGTCAGCAACTTCGCCACCGACGCCGGATGGCGGAAAACCTCCTCATTCAGCGCCACCAGCGGATGCTCCGCATCCACCGCCTGCACCAGAATCGACACATCCTCGCTGCGCACCCCCTGCTTCTTCATCATCTCGGCCACCGCCGCCGGCAACATCTGCGCCGACACCGCAAACGCCCACAAACAACCCGCGAGAAGCGCCACAAAACGCACAAACACCCTGACTTCCTTCCACAAAAAAGGCTGCTATTATACGCGCCACCCTGCGAGAGAAAAGATCAAATATGACTGAAAACGAAAAACAATATGACGAAGAAGGCCGCGTCATCCGCGAAAACCGCAGCGAAGCCAAGCGCGAACGCGAACAAATCAAAACCTTCGCCGCCGAACTCCTGCAACTCCCCGCGCGCCAATACGCCCTCCTCCCCGTGAGCGACACCCTCGCCGCCGCCCTCGTCGAAGGCAAAAGACTCAGCGGCAACGCCCTGAAACGCCACATGAACTACCTCACGCGCCTCCTTGATGAACACAACCTTGAAGAAGTACGCCACGCCCACGAACACATCAACCACCCCTACTTGAACGACGGCGCCAAACACCAGCGCATCCAGCGCGAAACCGAGCGCCTGATCGCCGCCGACCCCGACATCCTCGGCGAACTCATCGCCCGCTATGACGGCCTCGACATCCAGCACCTGCGCGCCCTTGTCCGCGAAGCGCAAAAACAGCAAGCCGCGCTCCCCGAAGCAGAAGGCGGCAACGCGGCCAACCGTGGCGGCAAACACCAGCGCAAAATCCTGCAATACCTGAAAAACCTGCCGCTCAATATTGAGTAAGAAATAGTGGTTTTTTACCATCATGAAGCGCTTATCGTGAGAAAATTTTGCACGAAAAGCGCTTCATAGTGAGAAAATTTCCCACGGTATTGCAGGGTGGGTGTTTGCGAAACCCACAAAAAACGCCGGATGCCACAAAACAAAAGCCCCTCTCCCGCTTGCGGGACTCGTCAGAGCTCGCGAAGCGAGAAAGGGGTTGGGGTGAGGGGTATCGCGCAGCGATTACCCCAGGCGCTTACTCGGTAATCGCGCCGCGCGTGCCATGAAAGCCCACGGCTTCTTGTTGTGCGCTGCGGGCAAATCCGGCGATTTCCTCCGCCTGATGCCCGTAA
>JAUNKJ010000082.1 GCA_030532785.1 Cardiobacteriaceae bacterium | reverse complement strand
GCTCGCGTAAGCGAGAGTCCCCCGCAAGCGGGGGAAGGAACTGATTGGAGAACAATGCTATATCAGTCCTTATCCCGAACTCAGGTTATTTACGCCGCAAGCGGCGGGGAATGTACCCTTAGAGATTCATGAGAAAATTTCCCACCCTGCCCTTTCCCCTGCCAACCCCGGTGCCAGAAACTCGCGCACAAAGGCGCTGAACGCCTGCACTTTCGGCAGCGCCTGGCGGCGGCTCGGATAGCAAAGAAAAAGCCCGTCGCTTTCCGGCAAAAAATCATCCAGCACGCCCACCAATTCCCCGCGCGCCAGCGCCTCTGCCACCAGCGGCCGCGCGATATAGAGCAGCCCCGCTCCGTGCCGCGCCAGGGTGATGCCGAGCGCGATGTCGTTGATGACGATATGGCCGGGCACCGCCATGCTGAAGCGCCGCGTGCCGCGCACGAATTCCCAGCGGTAGCAGCCCTGCCCGTCGCCGAGGCGCATGTTGAGGCAGTCGTGGCGGGCGAGGTCTTCCGGCTCTGCGGGCGTGCCGTGCGCCGCGAGATACGCCGGGCTTGCCACGATCACAAAGGGAAACGGCGGACTCACCCGTACTGCCACCATGTCCTTTTCCAGACTGTCATCGAGGCGCAGCGCGGCGTCGCGGTTTTCCGCGATAAGGTCAACGAGGCGGTCGCTGGCGTCGAGATCAAGCGCCAGCCCCGGATGGCGCGGCAGGAAATGTTCGGCGAGCAACGGCGCGATGAGGCCTGCGACGACGCGAGGCATGGTGAGGCGCAAGGTACCGCTGGCCGCGCCCGCGAAATCGTGCAGGGTGTCGCGCGCGCTCATCATCAAGCGCGCCGCCTCTTCCGCCTGCGGCAAAAAGCGCTCGCCCGCTTCGGTCAAACCAACGCGGCGCGTGGTGCGCGCGAGCAGCGTCGTGCCGAGACGCGCTTCGAGGTTGCGGATGGTTTGCCCGACGGCAGAGGGCGACAGCCCCAATTCGTCGGCAGCGGCGCGGAAGCTCTTGTGGCGCGCGACGCTGAGGAAAACGGCAATGCCGTCGAAAAGATCGCGCGCAGGCGGTGTGATTGTGTCGTTATTGTGCATGGTGCAAACGTTTTTTCCCGGTTTATACAAAAATTGTGCTGAATTATAGTGCCACGGCCTTGGTACGCGGTGAATCGCGAAAAACGCACGCCATCCACGCGCTGCGCAAGCGGAGCGTTTTGGCGCGGCGCTTTCAAGGAAGAAAGCGCGTTTTATCGTGTACCAGGCAACACAACATATTCATGAATGGTAAATTTTCTCATCATAAAGCGCTTATCGCGGTAAATTTTATCACCATAAGCGCTTTATGATGGTAAAAAAACATCATACAGGAGGTTTTCATGAAAAAATTCGCATTTTACATTCTTATCCTGCTGCCGGGCGCGGCGGCAGCAGAAACGCCCTCCCTCTGGGGCGATAAAACCAAAGTAACGCTTGGCGCATCCGCCGGTATCGCCCCCGAATACATGGGCGCGGACGACATGCGCGCCGTTCTCGTGCCGCAAGTGAACGTCTCGCGCGGCATTTTCTTTGCCGATTCGCGGCGCGGCATCGGCGTGCAATATCGCAACGACAACGGCTTTGCCGCGCGCACCGCCATTGCCTACGAACCGGGGCGCAGCGAAAAGGCAGGTGTCTTGCGCCCCGGCAGCAAGGATTTGCGCGGCATGGGCGAAATTGACGCCAGCGCCCTGTGGAATATCGCGCTGGCACAAGACGTTACCCCTTGGCTCACGGTAAACGGCGAAGCCAATATTCATCTCGGCGGGCAGAAACATCGCGGCCATGATTTCCGCATCGGCGTGGAAGGCAAAGTCCTCGCCAACGAACGCGACACGCTGAAAGTGAACGCCAACCTCCACGGCGGCAACAGCGATTACCAGCAAACCTGGTTCGGCGTCAGCCCCGCGCAAGCGGCACGCAGCGCCTTCCCCGCGTTCAAGGCGGGCAAGGGCATCCATGCCGTCTCCGCCGGGGCGGCGTGGGAACGCCAACTCGACGCCCACTGGACGCTGGGCGCGAATGTGCAATGGACGCAGATCACGGGCGATGCCAAAGACAGCCCGCTGGTGCGGGAAAAAAGCGGTGTTACCGCCCTCGGCACGGTGAAATACGCCTTCTGAGCGCGGAAAAAGACAAAAAATGTCCGCACGGCAGCGCTATCATACGGCCATGAAAAATCTTTCCCTGCATGAACAGCGCGTTGCCCGCCTTTTCGATTATCTGCGCGAACATTACGCCCACGCGCCCGACGTGCATCGCCTTGCCGAAGAAGCGCATCTCTCGCCGTGGTATCTGCACCGTTTCTACCATCAGCTCATGGGCGAAACCCTGCACGCCACGGTGAAATGGATGCGCCTGCACCGCGCCGCGTGGCTGCTCTCCAACAGCGACAAATCCGTCGCCACCATCGCCCGCGAGTGCGGCTACCAGGGCAATGCGCAATCGTTTGCCCGTCTCTTCCGCGATGCCTACGGCATGACCCCGCACCAATACCGCCAGCGCCCCGCGCCCGCCTTTGCCGTGGAGGTGGTGCAGCTCGCCGCCCTGCCGCTCGCGGGGCTTGCGCATCACGGCGATTACCAGCGCCTCGGCGAGTCCTACGCCAAACTCGAAGCGTTGCTGCGCCTGCGCGGGCAAATGCCGGACGCGCCGCGCGTTTTCGCCCTGCTCTACGGCGATCCGGTGCAGATCGCGGAAGACGATTTGCGCAGTTTCATCGCCATCGCCGGTGATCATGCCGATGCGCCCATCAGCACGCAAACCCTGCCCGCCGGCCGCTATGCCCGTTTGCAACATCACGGCGCGGCAGCGGAAATCGACCGCGTTTTCTGCTGGTTCTTCACCGTGTGGCTGCCCGGCACGGACTGGCAGGCGGATGCGGACACGCCCGCCGTGATCGAATTCCTCTCGCCACTGCGCGACGGCGACGCCAATGCGCAGCGCTTCCAGATTTATATTCCGTTGAGAGAATGATTTTTTGACAAAAACCTTGGTGCACAATAAAACTCTTCTCCCTTTTAAAAATCACGATCAAAAAGCCCCTCCCCCTGTGGGGGAGGGGTTGGGGTGAGGGCAGAGGCGTAGGATGGGCGTAAGCCCATGCGGATACAAAACATCGCAAACCGCGCGGGCTTAAGTCCATCCTACGAATTTCATCAAAACATAAAAAATAGTTGTTTTTTACCACCCATAAGCGCTTATCATGAGAAATATTCTCACACCAAGCGCTTTTAAGTGAGAAAATTTCCCATCCCATTTTTTCAGGGCTTTTTGCTATAGTGCCCCGCTCACCAAAAGGATAACCAACGATGTTTGCAAAGGTTTTATGCCCAGCCCTTCTCGCCCTGCTGCCGTGGTTCGTGTTCGCGCAAGAGCCGCCACAGGCGGCGGAGAAGCCGGTGTTGACGGTTGCCGTGGTGCAGCCGGAGCGGATGCGTCATGCGCAGACGCTCACCGCCGAGGGCGAGGTCGCGGCGCGAGAGATGGCGGCGGTGAACGCCCAGGTGGCGGGGGTGGCACTGGTGAAGCTTCATGCCGATGTGGGCGATCGCGTGAAAGCCGGGCAGTTGCTCGCCGAGTTCGACAGCGCCATGATCCGCCACGATTTGGCGCAGGCAACCGCTGCGGTCTCGCGTGCCGAGGCGGCGCTGCAATTGGCGAAGACCAATGCCACGCGCGCGCGCAAGCTGGTGAAGGACAAGGCGATCAGCCAGTCCGATGCCGACCGTTTCGCGAGCGGTGAATTGGAGGCGCGTGCCGCGCTCGATGGCGCGCTGGCGGCACGCGACGCGGCACAACTGCGTCTCGGCTATGCGACGGTGCATGCGCCGCTCGATGGCGTCATCATCGCGCGCCCGGCAGAAATCGGGATGACGGCGAATATCGGCGTGCCGCTCTTTACGTTGATGGCGGGCGGCGAGCTTGAATGGCGCGCGCAGGTGGCGGCGCTCGATGTGGCGAAGCTCAAGCTCGGGATGCCGGTGCAACTGGCGCTCGGCGATGGCGAGTCTGTTACCGGGCGGCTGAAGAAGTTCGCCCCGGTGGCGGACGCGCGTTCGCGCCGGGTGACGGCGTTTGTGGCGCTCGATGCCCATCCGCTGCTGCGCGCGGGGCTGTTTCTGCGCGGGGATTTCCGTCTCG
This sequence comes from Cardiobacteriaceae bacterium, assembly GCA_030532785.1. Classification (GTDB taxonomy): domain Bacteria; phylum Pseudomonadota; class Gammaproteobacteria; order Cardiobacteriales; family Cardiobacteriaceae; genus JAUMXB01. Next base: position 5,470 of record JAUNKJ010000082.1, on the reverse strand, counting down.
GCGAAGCGGAGGTGCTGACCGTTCCCGCCGCCGCGCTGGTACGCGAGGATGGCTATGATTATGTGATGCGCGTCGATGGCGATGGCCGCGTGGTGCGCGAGAAGCCGGTGTTCGGCGCGCGGCTTGATGATCGCGTGGTGGTCGAAAGCGGGCTTGCCGCAGAGGCGCGGATTGTCGCGCGCGGCGGCGCATTTTTGCAGGATGGCGATTTGGTGAGGGTAGCCGAATGAATTTCTCCGCGTGGTCGATCAAGAATCCCCTTGCCCCCATTTTGCTCTTTATTTTATTGACGCTCGGCGGCTGGTACGGCTTTCATGCCATGAAAATCCAGCAGTTTCCCGATATGGATTTCCCGGTGGTGACGGTCACGGTAGCGCTGCCGGGCGCAGCACCGCCGCAGCTGGAAAGCGATGTGGCGAAAAAGGTGGAGAGCCGCCTTGCCTCGATTGATGGCGTGAAGAAGATGCGCAGCGTGGTGCAGACGGGGGTGTCGACCACGGTGGTGGAATTCCGTCTGGAAAAGCCGATACAGGAAGCGCTCGACGATGTGCGCTCCGCCATTGGTGAGATCAAGAGCGATTTGCCGGCGGCGGCGCTGGATCCGGTGATTGCCAAGCTCGGCACCAGCGGCTTTCCGGCGCTGACCTATTCCGTCTCCGGCGAGATGGATGTGCTGGCGTTGTCGTGGTTTGTCGATGATCAATTGTCGCGGCGCTTGACGGCGTTGCCCGGCGTCGGCAGCGTCAGCCGCATCGGCGGCGAGGAGCGCACGGTGGAAGTGCTGCCGGATGCGCTCACCTTGAACGCGCTGGGCTTGCCGCTCGCCGATGTCGCGGCGCAGGTCGCGGCGATGCAGCAGGATGCGCCGGGCGGTGCCGCCAAAGTGGGCGGGCGCGACCAGAACATTCGCACCTTGGCCGCCCCCGATCACGCGGGCGCGCTGGCATCCATGCAAATCGCCACCGCCAGCGGCGCGCAGCCCCTGGGCGGGATTGCCGAGATTCGCGACGGCGCGGCGGAGCGTTCCAGCATGGCGCTGTTCGACGGCAACACCGTCGTCGCCTTCAGCATCGTGCGCAGCCGGGGCGCGAGCGAAGTGGCGATGATGCGCGCGGTCGATGCCGAGCTGGACAACATCCGCCGCGAATACCCGCAGCTCAGCATCGAAAAAGTCTATGACCTCGCCACCCCGGTCTATGAAGACTACCGCGCCTCGCTCGCCATGCTGATGGAAGGCGGCATCCTCGCCGTGGTCGTCGTTTTCCTCTTTTTGCGCAATGTGCGCGCGACGCTGATTGCCGCGACCGCCCTGCCGCTCTCCGTTATCCCCACCTTCCTCTTCATGTGGCTCGGCGGCTTCAGCCTCAATATCATTTCATTGCTCGCGCTGTCGCTCGTGGTCGGCGTCCTTGTCGATGACGCGATTGTGGAAATCGAAAACATCATCCGCCATTTGCGCGCAGGGAAAACGCCGTATCAGGCGGCGATGGAAGCGGCGGACGAAATCGGCCTTGCCGTGATTGCCACCACCTTCACCCTGATTGCCGTTTTCCTCCCCACCGCCTTCATGGACGGCATCATCGGGCAATTCTTCCGCCAGTTCGGCTGGACAGCGGCCATCGCCGTCTTCTTTTCGCTGGTCGTCGCCCGCCTCATCACCCCGATGATGGCCGCCTACCTCCTGCGCCCGGAAAAGCGGGAAACGGCACGCAAGGACAGCCGCCTCATGCGCGGCTATCTCGCCTTTGTGGCACAAGTCGTGCGCTTGCGCTGGCTCACCATCCTCACCACCATCGCCCTCTTCGCCGCCTCCTTGCTGCTCGTGCAATACCTGCCCACCGGCTTTTTGCCCAATGACGACATCAACCAAAGCCGCGTCAACATCGAACTCACCCCCGATGCCACGCTGGATGACACCCTCGCCGTCGCCGAAGCGGCGCGCGCCATCATCGCCAACGTGAACGGCGTCGCCCACGTCTTCAGCGCCGTGGGGCAAAGCGCGCGCGACATGGGCGAAAATTCCTCCTTTGGCGGCAAGGATGCCCACAAGGCCAGCCTCGACATCGTCCTCGAACCGCGCCGCACCCGCCCGGACAAAACCACTATCGAACGCGAAATCAGCCAACGCCTGGACGCCGTCCCCGGTGCGCATTTTCAGGTGGGACTGAGCAACGGCGGCGACCCCGGCTATTCCATATCGCTCACCGGCGACAACCCCGACCTCCTCGAAGCCACGGCGCAAGCGCTCATGCGCGACATCCGCGCCCTGCCCAATGCCGGCCTCATCTCCAGCAGCCGCAGCCTCGCGCGCGAAGAACTGCAAATCCTCCCCGACCCGCTGAAAATGGCCGACCACGGCGTTACCACCCTGCAAATCGCCAGCGCCATCCGCATCGCAACCCAGGGCGACTACGAACAACGCCTCGCCAAACTCAACCTCGACAGCCGCCAGATACCCATCCTCGTGCGCCTGCCCGACGCCGCGCGCCACGATCTCGCAACCCTGGAAAACCTCCTCGTCAGCGGCGCACGCGGCGCGGTGCGCATTGGTGATGTCGCCCGCCTGCGCTTTGCCGGCGGTGCCGCACTCATCAGCCGCCTCGACCGCGCCCGCGAAATCCGCATCACCGTGCAAGTCGGCAGCGGCGAACTCGGCGAACTGGTCAGCGCCGTCAAAGCCACCCCCACCCTGCAAAACCTCCCCGCCGCCATCCAGACCACCGACGGCGGCCAGGCGGAAAACATGGCAGAACTCTTCACCGGCTTCCTCCTCGCCATGGGCGTCGGCATCTTCTGCATCTTCGCCATCCTCGTCCTCCTCTTCCACCGCGTGCTGCAACCCTTCACCATCCTCATGGCCTTGCCGCTGTCCATCGGCGGCGCATTTGCCGGGTTGCTCTTGACCGGCGCAAGCCTCTCCATGCCCTCCCTCATCGGCCTCATCATGCTCATGGGCATCGCCACCAAAAACTCCATCCTCCTCGTCGATTACGCCATCATCGCCCAGCGCCGCGACCGCCTGCCGCGCACGGAAGCCCTGCTGGATGCCTGCCGCAAACGCGCCCGCCCCATCATCATGACCACCATCGCCATGGGTGCAGGCATGTTGCCACTCCTCATCGGCTGGGGCGAAGCCGACCCCACCTTCCGCCAGCCCATGGCCGCCGCCGTCATCGGCGGACTCGTCACCTCCACCCTGCTGAGCCTCGTCGTCATCCCCGTCGTCTACACCTTCATGGACGACCTCTCCCGCCTCTTCCGCCGGAAAACCACCCATGCCACCGCGTAAAACCCTCGGACACCGCCTCGTCATCGCCGCCCTCGCCCTCCTCCTCCTCACCTTCGCGTGGATGGGCATCACCATGCAAGGCAGCCTCCCCCGCCGCCTCATCGGCAGCGCCATCACCCTCCTCCCCCTCCTCCTCTTCGTGCGCGGCGCATGGCAACACGACCTGCGCAGCTACCAGGCGCTCGCCCTCCTCGCCCCCGTCTACCTCTTCATCGGCGGCGTTGTCTGGCTATGGGCGGACTGGCGCATCGGCCTTGTCATCTGCCTCGCCAGCCTCGCCCTGGAAACCGGTGCCATCCTCCACAACTACCAGAAACGCAAACCAAAAAAACACCCAAAATAGTCGTTTTTTACCACCATGAAGCGCTTATCGTGAGAAATTTTCTCACACCAAGCGCTTCGTAATGAGAAAATCTCCCATCATAAACAAACCGTAGGATGGGTGTAAACCCATGCGGTTTTGCCCGCAGGGCAAAAAAGTAGGCTGGGTTAGCGGCAACGCCGCGTAACCCAGCGCGGTGTTTCATATCTTTGCCGGGCTACGCTTCACGCACCCAGCCCACGTTTTTGCAAAACAAAACCCAAAAAATAGCGCCTTTTTATCACCCAAAGCAAAAACATCAACCCATAACACAAACCCGGCACAAAAACCTGCTGGATATTTTCCAACCCGCGCTATACCATTCCCCTTTGCCACCACCATCGCGGGAGCCCCCATGGCCGACACCCCCTTCCTCCGCTTTTTCCGCCAGGCCGCGCCCTACATCCACGCGCACCGCAACAAAACCATGGTCATCGCCTTCAACGGCGACATCAACCTGCCGCAACAAAAAAACCTCCTCCACGACTGCGCCCTCCTCCACGCCCTGCGCATCCGCCTCATCCTCGTCCACGGCGCGCGCGCGCAAATCGACGCCCACCTCGAACGCGCAGGCATCCCCTCGCAATTCATCAACGCCAAACGCATCACCAGCAAAGCCATGATGCCGCACATCCTCGACGCCGTCGGCAGCCTGCGCCTGCGCATCGAAGCCGCGCTCTCCATCAGCGCCCCCATGCAGGACGCCCCGGTCAAAGTCGCGGGCGGCAACTTCCTCATCGCCCGCCCCGTCGGCGTCATCGACGGCCAGGACTACGGCTTCGCCGGACAAATCCGCCAAATCGACACCGCCGCCATCGAACACCACCTCGACCTCGGCGAAATCGTCCTCCTCTCCCCCCTCGGCTACTCCCCCACCGGCGAAATCTACAATCTAAACAACGAAGAAGTTGCAAGCGAAGTCGCAAGCGCCCTCAAAGCCGACAAACTCGTCTACATCATCGACGGCGTCAACACCTACAAAAACAACGGCCTGCCCCGCCAACTCGCACCGCGCGAAGCGCTCGCCATCGACAGCGCCGACCCGTGGATACGGCAAAACCTCAAAGTCGCCGCCAACGCCTGCGACGCCGGCATCCGCCGCGTCCACCTCATCGAACGCGACGAAGAAGGCTCGCTCCTGGCCGAACTCTTCACCCGCGACGGCTCCGGCATCATGGTCACCGCCGACCGCTACGACAACCTGCGCCAGGCCAGCGTCAACGACATCGGCGGCCTCCTCGACCTCATCCGCCCCCTGGAAGCGCAAGGCATCCTCGTCAAACGCTCGCGCGAACAACTCGAAATGGAAATCGCGCGCTTCTTCGTGCTCGAGCGCGACGGCGCCATCATCGGCTGCGCCGCCCTCTACCCTTATGCGGAAGAAAAAGCCGCCGAACTCGCCTGCGTCGTCATCCACCCCGACTACCGCAAAAACCAGCGCGCCGACCTCCTCCTCGCCGCCCTCGAAGCCAAAGCACGCGAACAAGGCGTGGAAAACCTCTTCATCCTCACCACGCAAACCGCGCAATGGTTTGAAGAACGCGGCTTCACCGCCATCGGCATCGAAGACCTCCCCGTCGCCAAACAACAAGCCTACAACTACCAGCGCAACTCACGCCCGTACCTGAAAAAACTGGGCGATGCGTAGGGTGGGTGCCGTCCGGGTACCCATAAAAATGCGGGGTGGTGTCCTGAAAAGTATGCTGGCTGAAAAACAGCAGTGCGTTATAAGAACGTAAATCCCGAAATATTAGTAGAAACAGTTCCCTCTCCCGCTTGCGGGACTCGAAGAGCTGCGGAGCAGAGAGGGGCAGGGGTGA
>JAUNKJ010000081.1 GCA_030532785.1 Cardiobacteriaceae bacterium | reverse complement strand
CCTGCCGCCCCCGCTGCCAAAGCCAATGAGGAAAAAGTGGAAAAACCGGAAAAAGCCCCGCGCGCGCCGCGAACGCAAGGCGAAAACGCCTGCCAACCCGCTGCGTCTCCTGCCCGAGTTCTACGGCCAGAGCATCTGGTACGACAACATTCATCGCGGCATGCTCGAAGCGGGCGAACTGACGCGCATGATTGCCGAAGACGACCTGCGCGGTGTTACCTCCAACCCTGCCATCTTCCAGAAAGCCTTCGCCAGCAGCGATGCCTACGACGCCGGGCTGCGCCAGTGGATGGCCGCCAACCCGCAGGGCGCGGTGCGCGATGCCTTCTTCGCGCTCGCCATTGAAGACATCCAGGCCGCCTGCGACCAGATGATGCCCGTCTTCGAGAAAACCGGCGGCACCGACGGCATGGTTTCCCTCGAAGTCTCGCCCGACATCGCCCACGATGCCGACAAGACCGTCGCCGAAGCGCTTGACCTGCACCGCCGCGTGGCGCGCGAAAACGTGATGATCAAGGTCCCGGCCACCAAAGCCGGGGTGGACGCCATCCGCCGCCTCATCGCCGAAGGCATCCACGTCAACGTTACCCTGCTCTTCTCCGTCGAGCGCTACGCCGCCGTCCTCGAAGCCTATATGGACGGCCTCAAGGCGCGCGTCGAACAAGGCCAGTCCATCGACTTCATCAGAAGCGTGGCGAGCTTCTTCGTCAGCCGCGTCGACAGCAAGATTGATGACCTCCTCGGCGAAGAACAGGCCGAGCTGCGTGGCCGCGCCGCCATTGCCAACGCGCAAATGGCCTACGCCTACTATCTGGAGCGCATCAGCCACGACGACTGGATTGCCCTTGCGCAAAAAGGCGCGGCCGTGCAGCGCCTTCTCTGGGCGAGCACCGGCACCAAGAACCCGGCCTACTCCGACGTACTCTACATCGACCAGCTCATCGGCATGGACACCGTGAACACCGTGCCGCCCGCTACCTACGACGCCTTCCGCGACCACGGCCAACCCGCCGCCACCCTGCTGCACAACATCGACCAGGCACCGGCGCTCATCCGCAGCATCGAAGACGCGGGCATCAACCTCGGTGCCATCACCGACGGCCTCGAACAGGAAGGTGTCGCCCAGTTTGAAGGCGCGTTTGCCGACCTCCTCAACGCCCTCGAAGCGAAAATGAACGCCATCCGCGGCGAAGCGCAGGCTGCCCTGCCCGCTGCCGCAGACGATGACGAAGCCGGGGAAGAAGACAATGACAACATCGGCAATCATTGACCGCCTGCGCTGCCCGCTCGACGGGCAGCGCCTCATTGCCAGCGATGACGGGCAATGGCTCGTCACCGCCGACGGCACCCGGCGCTACCCGGTGGAAGACGGCATCGCCCGGCTGCTGCCCGAATACGCGCAGGACATCCCCGCTCAAGGGACAAGCGCCCAAAGCATAATCGCGCAGGGCGACGCATGAAACCCGTCGTCGTCATCCCCGCGCGCTACGCCTCCAGCCGTCTCCCCGGCAAAATGCTGCGCGAGATTGACGGCATCCCCCTCATCGTGCGCACCGTGCGCCAGGTGAAGCAAGCGGGCCTGCCGCTGCTTGTCGCCTGTGACGACGGCCGCGTCGCCGCCCTGGTTGACGCCGAAGACGTCCCCTGGGTCATGACCCGCCCCGACCACGCCAACGGCACCGCGCGCCTGCAGGAAGTCGCCGCCTTCCTCGGCTTCCCCGACGACCTCATCGTCGTCAACGTCCAGGGCGACGAACCTCTGCTGCCGCCCGAACTCGTCAACGCCGTCGCCGATGCCCTCGAACAGCGCCCTGAAGCCAGCGTCGCGACGCTGGCCGCGCGCTTTGCGCAAGATGAGGACATCGCCGCGCCCACCGCCGTCAAAGTCGTCTGCGACCAAAACGGCCACGCCCTCTACTTCTCGCGCGCTGCCATCCCTTTTGTCCGCGACGCTGGCGGCATCGACCCCGGCTTTCCCTACCTGCGCCACATCGGCATCTACGCCTACCGCGTCGCCGCGCTCCACGCCTACCCGCACATGGCCGCCACCCCGCTGGAACAGGCGGAAAACCTCGAACAACTGCGCTTCCTCGAACACGGCCACCGCATCGCCGTGCGCATCGTCGATGGCATCCCTCCCGCCGGCATTGACTGCGAAGCCGACGTCGAACGCATGGAAGCCTATCTGAAAAATAGCCAAAAATAGTCATTTTTTACCATCATAAAGCTCTTATCGTGAGAAAATTTCTCATACCAAGCGCTTTTGGTGAGAAAAATTACCACGATGCCGTAGGGTGGGTGTCAACCCACCGTTTACCCGCAGGGTAAAGCGTAGGCTGGGCGGGCACCCACGAAAAACGCGAAGCGTTTTGTCGTGGGAACCCGGTTAGGCGTAGCCGTAACCCAGCGCAATATTGGAATCTTTTGCTGGGTTACGCCCTGCGGGCTAACCCAGCCTACAATCGCTCTGATGCCGTAGGTTGGCGGTGCATTTCGGCAAGCGGTTATTGAGCCTGTCGAAATGCAATAACCGCAAAGCGCACCTCAACATAAAAATGGGCATTGCCTGTTGGGGTTCACGATGTTCACCCCAACCTGCAAGAACGCTTTTCCCTTTCTGGAGGAATGAATGATGAAAAAGATGTTGACTTTTCTGTGTTTGGCGGCGGGCGCTGTTGCCGCTGCGGACGAATTGCAGGGTTATTACCGCGATCCCGATCCGGCGCGGGCGCAGCAGGTGTTTGCCGGGTTTGCTGCGGACAGCAAGCTGAGGCAAAAGGGTTCGGCGCGCCTGTACACGACGATTTGGGGCGCGCAGATTTTGCGCGATGCACCGGCGCATGTGGCGGACTGGTGCCAGGCGGCGGCGGGTTATGACGCAGGCGCGCGCGAAGTGGCGGCAGAGCTGTTTTATTTCGTCAATTCGCCGGAAAGCCTTGCCTGCCTGAAGGATTTGGATATTCCCGCCGAGAAGAAGGATGACATGCTGGCAAATCCTTTTGCGCTGCAAGGCGATTGGGTGGATTTGCCGGTGCATGGCGCGCAGGACATCGATATTGCCTGGACGGTGTTTTACGCGAGCGGCAAGCCTGCGGCAGTGCACAAGATTGTCGATTTCATGGTTGCGGAAGAGGAGAAGGTTCGCGAGGTGGCGAAGTCGGGCGAGGAAAGGGTATCGCTCGACCAGCAGGCGGCGATTTGGTCGACGAAGAGCAATATGAAGCAGGATGACAGGATTGCCGGGATTGTCCGCGATTATGTGGCGACGCTGCCGGAGGGCAAGCGCGCGATTGCGGAAGAATTGCTGAACAAGTGAGAAATGGTTTCATGATGTCCGTAGGGTGGGCTTCAGCCCACCATTGCAGGAATATTGCCTGCAATGGCCGTGAAGTCTCTGATGCGGTGGGTTTACACCCACCCTACTGTTTTTATAAATAATCAATTTATGCATTATTTTTACCACGAAAAGCGCTTCATGATGGTAAAAAATTACTATTTTTGACTGTTTTTTGAGATGAGTGATTCCCGCAGTTTTGATGCCAAGGTGTTTCTGAGCCATGTGACGACGTTGCCCGGCGTGTACCAGATGCGCGACAAGCACGGCACGCTGCTCTATGTCGGCAAGGCGAAGAATCTGAAGAAGCGGCTCGCGAGTTATTTCCGCGAGACTGGGCTGAGCGTGAAGACGCAGGCATTGATGGCGCTGGTGGTCGATATTGAAACGACGGCGACGGAGAACGAGAGCGCGGCGCTGATTCTCGAGAACAATCTGATCAAGGCGCATCGTCCACGGTTCAATATTCTGATGCGCGATGACAAGTCGTATCCCTATATCAAGTTGTCGAATCACGATTTTCCGCGTCTCGCGTTTCATCGCGGCGCGCGCAGGAATGGCGAGTTTTTCGGGCCGTATCCCAACAGCGGCGCGGTGCGTCAGGCGCTGGATGTGTTGCAGAAGGTGTTCCGCGTGCGCCAGTGCGAGGACAGTTTTTTCGCCAACCGCAGCCGTCCGTGTTTGCAGTATCAGATTGAGCGCTGCCATGCGCCGTGCGTGGGTTATATCAATGAAGCGGATTATGCGCAGACGGTGGCGCAGACGCGGGCGTTTCTGAGCGGGCGCAGCGACGAGGTGTTCGCGCAGATGTCGGCGGAGATGAATGCGGCGGCGGAAAATCTCGATTTCGAGCGCGCGGCGCAGTTGCGCGATCAGATTGCGCTGTTGCGCAAGGTGGGCGGGCCGCAGCATCAAAGCCACGGCGCGCAGGATTGCGATGTGTTGGCGGTGGCGACGGGGTATGGCGAGGCGTGCGTGCAGGTGGTGTTTTACCGCGACGGCGATCAGGTCGCTTCCCAAGCCTATTACCCGAAAATTCCCGAAGAAACGGCGGCGGGCGAGATTCTCGCGGCCTTCATTGCCCAGTTTTATGCCGAGCGCCATCCGCCGCCGCAGTTGATTGTCAATGCCAAGCCGCAGGAGGCGGAGATGCTGTTGCCGTGGCTCGCCGAACGCGGCGGACACAAGGTGGTGATTCAGCAGAATCCGCGCGAAAACAAGCGGCAATGGTTGACGCTCGCGGAAGAAAACGCGCGCCTCAATCTCAATCTGACACTTTCTGCCAAGCTGTCGATGCAAACGCGCTTTGCCGCGCTCGCCGAAGCCTTCGGCTGGGAGAAGGTGCCGGAGCGCCTGGAATGCGTGGATATTTCCCATATGCAGGGCGACAGCACCGTGGCGTCGTGCGTGGTCTTCGACCGGCGCGGGGCGCTGAAAAGCGATTACCGCCGCTTCAATATCAAGGACGTGGCCGCAGGCGATGATTATGCGGCGATCCGTCAGGTGGTCACGCGGCGCTTCGCGCGCCTGAAGGAGACGGCGGACGCGAAATGGCCGGACGTGATGTTCATCGACGGCGGCAAGGGGCAGTTGCGCCAGGCGGTGGAAGCGCTCGCCGAACTCGGCATTGCCAATGTGCAGCTTGTGGGCGTCTCCAAAGGGCAGGGGCGCAAGGCGGGGCTGGAGCAATTCTGGCTGCCGGGGAAAACGACGCCGTTTTTCCTGCCCGCCGACAGCCAGGCGATGCAGCTCATCGTGCAGATTCGCGACGAAGCGCACCGCTTTGCCATCAGCGCCCACAGGAAAAGCCGCGACAAGAAAAGCCGGGGTTCGGTGCTGGAACAAATCCCCGGCGTCGGTGCCAAACGCCGCCAAGCCCTGCTAAAATATTTCGGCGGTCTGGCGATGGTCGAGGCGGCTTCCGTGCAGGAACTCTCGCGGGTGCCGGGCATCTCGCTGCAACTGGCCGAAGACATTTACGCGAGCTTTCACGACAGGGGATGACATCATGCAAGGCATGGCCATGAAACTGACAATATTGCGGGTAATCCTCATCCCGCTGTTCATCATCGCCTTTTACTGGCACCCCGAGGCGTGGGGGCAGTGGCTCGCGCTCATCATCTACACCGTGGCCTGCATCAGCGACTATCTCGACGGCTGGCTCGCGCGCAAATATCACGAAGAAAGCCCCTTCGGCGCCTTTCTCGATCCGGTGGCGGACAAACTCATGGTCTGCACCGTGCTCACCGTCGTGCTGCAAAGCCGCCCGGAAATCTGGCTCATGCTCTGCACCATCATCATCGTCGGCCGCGAAATCTGGATCTCCGCGCTGCGCGAATGGATGGCAGGACTGGGCAAACGCAGCGTCGTCGCCGTCTCCAGCATCGGCAAATGGAAAACCACCGCGCAAATGTTCTCCCTCGGCTTTTTGATTTACCAGGAACGCTTCATCGGCCTGCCCATCTGGCAAATCGGGCAAGTACTTCTCATCATCGCCGCTGCTCTCACCCTCTACTCCATGATCCTCTACACCCAGGCCGCCTGGCGTGGCGTACAGGCTCCCTGACCATCTGAAGGACATTCATGACCACATCCCTAATCAGCCAGCGCTTTCGCGGCTTCCTCCCCGTCGTCGTCGACGTGGAAACCGGCGGCTTCGACGCCAAAAAAGACGCGCTGCTGGAAATCGCCGCCGTCCTCGTCAACTTTGACGACAAACAGCGCCTCGTCCCCGTGGAAACCATCCACTACCACGTCCAGCCCTTCAAAAACGCCAACATCGACCCCGAATCGCTGAAAATCACCGGCATCGACCCCTACCACCCGCTGCGCCCCGCCCTTGAAGAAGCCAAAGTCGCCGAACGCTTCTTCGCCCCCATCCGCGAATACCAGAAAAAACACGGCTGCAACCGCACAATCCTCGTCGGCCACAACGCCCAATTCGACCTCGGCTTCGTCAATGCCCTTGCCGAACGCACCGGCTACGACCGAAACCCCTTTCATCCCTTCAGCGCGCTCGACACCGTCTCCTTGGGCGCACTCGCCTACGGGCAAACCGTCCTCGCGCGCATCGCCCGCGAAGCCGGGCTGGAATACGACAGCGGCAAAGCCCACTCCGCCAAATACGACACCGAACTCACCGCCGACATCTTCTGCAAAATCGTCAACCTCTGGGCAGACAACATAGGATACGGATTCCCCTCATGACACAAAACACACTCATCGTCCCCGCCGACTGGCAAATCCTGAACGACAACGAACGCCGCCGCTTCTTTGCCGACGAATACGGCGAAGCCGACAGCGGCAGCAACATCCTCGCCGTCGCCAAACCCAAAGCCGGCAAAGAAGGCGTCTTCGCCCTCCTCGCCACCCTGCCCGTCGGCTACATTGACGCCGCCGGTGGCCACATCGACGTCGCCGCCGTCAAAAGCAAAGCCGAAGAAGACCTCCTCATCTTGAACCAGGAAAACGGCCTCCAGGGCGCAGACGAAATCCGCTTCAAAAAATTTGCCCCCCCGCCCAGCTACGACAGCGCGCACCACACAGTGAGCTACGGCATCGAACTCGCCTTTGGCCGCACCCCCGCCCTCAACCTCTACCGCATCCAGCTCGTGCGCGACGGCGCCCTCGTCCTCACCCTCGTCGGCACCCCCGCCGACAAACTCAGCCTCGACGGATTCGCCATCGAACCCGAAAGCGACAAACGCTACGACGCCTTCAACCCCAACACCGACCGCCGCTCGGAAAGCAGCCTCACCAACCTCTTGATGATGAACCGTTTTGTGTGAAACGGGCGTCAAACCAGCGTTATCGTCGGCCACTTTGTGGCCGACATTCGTTTGACACCGGGAAAAACCGCGCGATGCAATGTAGGGTGGGCTTCAGCCCACCATGAACGTAGGTACGGTTAGGCGCGTAGCGCCGTAACCGTACATTTGCATCGGGGATTTGTACGGTTACGCGCTGCGCGCTAACCGTACCTGCAACCGCGCAACGCGCGGCGTAGGGTGGGTGTCAACCCACCATCGCGAAGCGATTTGTAGGATGGGTGTCAACCCATGCGGTTTTGCCCGCAGGGCAAAAAGTCCCTCTCCACATATTCATAAAAACATCAAAAATAGTCATTTTTTACCATCATAAAGCGCTTCTTGTGAGAAAATTTCCCACCATAAGCGCTTTTAATGAGAAAATTTCTCACCAAAGTCGTAGGATGGGCGTAAGCCCATGCGGTTTTGCCCGCAGGGCAAACAAAGCCCCTCCCCCTACGGGGCGACTGGCTTGCCAGCTCGTCCGAAGGACGAGAAAGGTTGGGGACTCGAAGAGCTGCGGAGCAGAGAGGGGTGTTAAAAATCGCGCAGCGATTACCATCATGAAAAATGTACGGTTACGGCGCGGTTGGTGAGCCTGTCGAACCAGCGCGCTAACCGTACCTACAACCGCGCAACGCGTGGCGTAGGGTGGGTGTCAACCCACCGCTTGCCCGCAGGGCAAGGCGTAGGTTGGCGGTGAACGACAGTAGCAGGGTTGGTGAGCCTGTCGAACCACCCTGCGATGTCGTGAACCCCAACATAAAAATCGGCATTGCATGTTGGGGTTCGTGCTTCGCACTCACCGCCAACCTACAATCGCTTCGCGATACCGCATGGGGTTACACCCATCCTACGGTTGGTGTGAGAAATTTTCTCATCATTAAGCGCTTGTGGTGAGAAAATTTATCACGATAAGCGCTTCAATATGGTAAAAACCATCTATTTTTGATGTTTTTATGAAATTATATGGAAAATGTACGGTTACGCGCCTTTGGCGCTAACCGTACCTACAACCGCTGGGTTACGGTGCTGCGCACCTAACCCAGCCTACGGTTTGCCCGCAGGGCAAATCAAAGCCCCTCCCCCCACGGGGCGACTGGCTTGCCAGCTCGTCCGAAGGACGAGAAAGGTGGGGGAGAGGGGTTTTTGGTGGGCTAAAGCCCACCCTACGTCTGCGCACAAAAAAACGGCGGCCAATGGCCGCCGTCGAATCGTTAGCAAATCGCGGATCAGGCAAAACCGGCGATTTAAAAATCGTGGCGCATGCCGGTATACACCTGCCACTCGTCATAATTACCCTGCTCGGCGTATTGTCCTTCCACCCAGGCGGCGGTGCGCGGGCTGAAGTTGAACTGGTAACCCGCGTGGTATTCATAGGCCTTTTTGGCGTGGTCGAAATCAACCATGGCTGCTTTGGCGCGTAAGGTGTGCTGGCCGAGGAAGTATTCGCCGCTGAGCTTGTAAGTATCGCCAATGCTGGCGCTGTGGAAATAATCGCCGGCGACGCGGAACTGGCTGTTGCCATAGGCGGCGGAAATGCCCATGGCTTCATTGCGGCCGACGCTGCTGCCAATGGGCCCCAGTGTGGAACTTTGACCTTCGCCACTCAGTTTCCAATAGTTTGCACCGACCTCAAAGCCGCTGTTGCGGTAATGCGCCGCCACGTCATAGTAGTTGATATGCTTGCGCTTGCCATCGGCGATGACAGTGTGCGAGCCGTCGATCACCGCATCGACGGCAAAGACAAAGCCGCCGAACTCGGGCGAGGTATAGCGCAGGGATTTCGGATAGAAGCCTTCTGGAAGATCAAATGACTGGAAAATATCGGTTTTGTCGGCGTAAAGATTGCTCAAAACCTGTTGCTTGCCGAGCGTTATTGCGCCCCAGCTGTCGCCCTTAAGGCCGATATAGGCGAGACGGGTGTTGTTCAAACCCTTGTCGCCGCCGTCTTTTTCGGCATCGAGTTCAAAGCGGAACACGGCAGCCATGCCGTTGCCGAGGTCTTCCTCGCCCTTGATGCCGAATCGCGCCTTGATATTGTTGGCATCAAACGTAGCGCTGGTGCCGGGCTGGTTGTTGTCGACAGCGCCGACATCGAAGGCGAGCGAGCCGTAAAGATTGGTGTGGTCGGCAGCGCTGGCGGCTGCGGAGACGATGGCAAGCGCCAACAGGGATTTTTTCATGATCAACTCCTTGTGATGGACGGGAAAAACAATCAAGGCGGGCGATGATAATGCTTGACTTTTTCCGCCACAAGGCGAGCATGGTTGACCGGACCGGACCGGACCGGAGCTTGAGCGCCAATTTGTGCGATATTTTATCATGTTTTGGCGGATTTATGGTGGTTTTTTACCATGATGAAGCGCTTCTGGTGAGAAAATTTCTCACGAAAATGGTAATGAAAAAAAGGTAAATTTTTTTGCCGGGAAGGGGGATTTTGGCGGGATTTGCCGGTGGGTGGTGGGGTAGATTGGCGTTTGTTGAGTAGGGGGGGATTGGAGTTTTTTGGATCTGGTGGGGGGATTCG
>JAUNKJ010000080.1:1898-9992 GCA_030532785.1 Cardiobacteriaceae bacterium | reverse complement strand
CGGCGCGGTGGTCATCGAGCAAATTTTCGCCCTGCCCGGCATGGGGCAACTGATCCTGAACGGGATTACCAACAACGACCTCAATCTGGTGCAGGGCGTGGTGCTGACCATTGCCTTTGCCTTCCTCGTGGTGAACGTCATCGTTGACATTCTCTACGTCCTCATCAATCCCAAGATTCGGAGCGTGTGATGCAAAGCCTCTCTCCCCGCAGCAGTCTCGCCGAGCGCCTCGCCAATGGCGGCGCGCGTTTCCGCGCCCTCACGCTTCCCGCGAAAATTTCTTTCATCTTCTTGCTTTGCATCATCGTGATTGCCGTTTTCGCGCCGTGGATTGCGCCGCATGATCCGCTCGCGAGCGGCGTGCCCGCGCGTCCGCCGAGCGCCGCGCACTGGTTCGGCACGGATCGTCTTGGCCGCGACATTCTCTCGCGCATCATTTACGGCGCGCGCGTGTCGCTGCTGATTGGTCTCGGCGCTGTCGGGCTTGCCATTCTCGTTGGCGGTGCCCTGGGCGCGATGGCGGCGACCGCCTCGAAATGGGGCAACGAAGCCATCATGCGCTTGATGGACATCATCATGGCCTTCCCCGGCATCGCGCTCGCCGCCGTGCTGTTGGTGAATTTCGGCAACACCATGGACATCATCATCATGGCCATCGCCGTGGTCTACATCCCCCAGCTCGCGCGCGTGGTGCGCGCCAACGTTCTTGCCCAGTGGGAGGAAGACTATGTGCGCGCCGAGCGCGTCTTGGGTGCCTCGCGCTTCTACATCCTCGCCCGCCACATCGTGCGCAACATTGCCGCGCCGGTATTGGTATTCGCCACCGTCATGGTGGCGGATGCCATCATCTTTGAAGCCTCGCTCACCTTCCTCGGCGCGGGCGTACAACCGCCCGATCCCTCGTGGGGCAATGTGCTTTCCTACGGGCGCAATCTGGTGCTGAACGGCGGCTGGTGGGCAACGACTTTTGCCGGTTTGACCATCCTCCTCACTGTGCTGGCGCTCAACATCCTCGCCGAAGGCATGACCGACGCCATGGTCAATCCGCGCCTGCGCGCGGGCGGCAGCCACAGCGCCCAGGCCGAAGCGGAAATGGAAGTCAAACAAAGCGCGCGTCTCGAAGCCGATGTTGCCGAAGCGCGCGCCGCGCAGCCCGCGCTCATCGGCTATCTCGACGATTTGCGCGCCGCCACTGCCGCGCGCCGCGAACTGAAAAGCAGCGACGACAACGCGCCCGTGGTACTCGAAGTGGAAAACCTCCACATCCGCTTCCCCGCGCGTTATGGCGAGACCGCCCTGGTGGAAAACGTCAATTTCACCGTGCGCGCCGGGGAAACCATGGGCCTGGTGGGCGAATCCGGCTGCGGCAAATCGATTACCGCCTTCTCCATCCTGGGGCTTTTGGGCAAGAGCGCGAAAATTTCCGGCCACATCCGCTTCCACGCCCGCGACGGCCAGGTGCATGAGCTCCTCGGCGGCAACGTGCCGTGGGAAAAGCTGCGCGGCACGGAAATCGCGATGATTTATCAGGACGCGCTTTCCGCGCTCAACCCCTCGCTCACCATCAAGAGCCAGTTGCAGCAGCTCATCAAGCGCGGCGGCAAGGTCAGCGCGGAAACCCTGCTCGAATGGGTGAAACTCGATCCCACCAAAGTCCTGCCGCGCTACCCGCACGAACTCTCCGGCGGGCAACGCCAGCGCGTGTTGATTGCCATGGCACTGTCGCGCGAGCCGCGCCTCCTCATTGCCGACGAACCCACCACCGCGCTCGATGTTACCGTGCAGGCGGAAGTGGTGGCGCTGCTCGAAGAACTGCAACGCAAACTCGGCTTTGCCCTCGTTTTCGTCAGCCACGATCTGGCGCTGGTTGCGGAAATCGCCAACCGCATCACCGTCATGTACGCCGGGCAAGTCGTCGAAGCCGCGCCGGTGCGCGAACTCCTCGAAAACCCGCGCCACGAATACACGCGCGGACTGCTCGGCTCGGTACTCTCCACGGAAAAACGCGCCAAGCGCCTCTACCAAATCCCCGGCAGCGTCCCCGCACCCTTCGACTTCGCGCGCGGCGACCGCTTTGCCCCGCGCTCGCTCAACAACGCCGACCCCGACCACCAGCCCGAATGGCACAGCGACGGACAGCACGGCTGGGCATCGCAGGAGGAGAAAAGCTCATGAACCTGATTGCATACCCCGTTCAGGCACAGACTTTCTCGCGTGCGTCAAAGCCACACAAGCCCCTCTCCCTTGAGGGACTCGTCAGAGCTCGCGAAGCGAGATTGGGGTTGGGGAGAGGGGGAAATCATGCGTTTTTTACGCACGCAGCTTTACACCCCCATCCTAACTTTCTCGTCCTGCTGGACGAGCTGGCGAAGCCAGTCACCCCGCAAGCAGGGGAGGGAATGTCTTCGCTGACATTCAGCAACAGCGCATATGAACATGTATATGTATGGCAAAAGAGACTTTTCCAGCGCACTGCCAATCCCGCAGCGCTTAAGGAGAAAACTTCATGAACCTGATTGAACTCAAAGACATTCACGTCCATTTCCCCTCAAGAGACGGCAAACTCTTCGGCGGCGGCAAGGTCAAAGCCGTGAACGGCGTCGATTTCGCCATCCGCGCTGGGGAAACCGTGGGCGTTGTCGGCGAATCCGGCTGCGGCAAATCGACGCTTGCCAACGTCGTCATCGGGCTGCAAAAGCCCACCCACGGCGAAGTGCGTTTCCGCGACCAGCGCATCCAGCATGGCTCGGCAAAAATGCGCCGCCTCTTCGGACGCCAGGTGTCCGTCATCTTTCAGGACCCGGCAACGGCACTCAATCCGCGCATGAAAGTCCACGACATCCTGCGCGACCCCATGGATATTCACAACTTTCTTCCGGCAAGGCAGCGCACGGCGCGGGTTTACGAGCTCCTTTCCCGCGTCGGCCTGCCGCGCTCGGCGGCACAAGTCGAACCGGCACGCCTTTCCGGCGGGCAGAAACAGCGCGTCGCCATCGCCCGCGCACTCGCCCTTGATCCGGCGCTGATCGTCGCGGACGAACCCACCTCCGCGCTCGATGTCTCGGTACGCGCGCAAGTGCTGAACCTCTTGGCCGACTTGAAGCACGAACTCAATCTGGCGATGATGTTCATCTCCCACGACATCCAGACCGTGCATCAGGTATCCGACCGCATCGTCGTCATGTTCGGCGGGCAAATCGTGGAGAAAGGCGACGCGCACCAAGTCTTCACCGCGCCGCGCGAAGCCTATACGCAGAAACTCCTCGGCGCCGCGCCCTCGTTGCTGCACGCCGGGTGACAATCTGTTTTCATGACCATCAAGGAGCCACCATGAAACGCTTGTTAATCCCCCTTGCCCTCGCACTTGCCGCATCGGCGCAGGCGCAAAACGCCGCGCAGCAGCACGCCAACTGGACGCACCAGCAAAACATCCTCCATCACCATATCCTGCCCGCCCAGCGCGCCGCCGCAGAAGCCGCTGCGGCGCAAAGCGCACAGCCGCGCACAAAACTCATCGGCTATTACAACCACTTCGCCCGCAACATGGCATTTGTAATCGGCAGTGAACCCGATCGCAAGGAAGCGCATGGCGACGGCCATTTGCTGATCTCGACCATCGTGCACAGCATCGGCGAAACTGCCGTCAACGATTCCTACGCCCCGCACGACAGCTTCGCCCGCGATAAAGCGCTGGCAACGTGCGCCTCCTACCTGGCCAAGGACGGCTATCCGCCCAATTGCCATGTGATCGCCGAAGCGGCGAATACCTGCTTCGCCGTGGCGAAAGGCACGGCCTTTGTCAGCGAGCTGGAGGACATCGCGCGCGAAGGCATCTGGGGACACCCGTATTACCGCTATTACGTCGCCTACCTGCCCGCCGAAGTGCGCGGCGATCCCCAGCGCGAGGTGAGTCCGGCGGAACTGCGCGCCTGGAAGCAAATGGTCGGCGCGCGGGCGATGGCGATGTGCCAGGCCGACAAGGTGCATCCCCTGCACGCATGCGAGATAGATTACGTCAACTGCGCGCTCGACAGCATTGAACGCAACACCACCGTCCAGGAGTATTGAAATGAAAAAGCCCGTATTTGCCCTGATCGCGCTCGCCGCGCTTGCCATCAGCGGCTGCGGCGCGCCCGCCTACCAGAACCGCGACAACTTCCGCAAAAGCGAGGTCTACCAAATGGGGTCGGACAGCGTGTGGGAATGCAAGGACGGCCAGTGCCATAAAATTCAATAAACCGCATAAAATAGCGATTTTTTACCACCATGAAACGCTTCTCATGAGAAAATTTCTCACACAAAGCGCTTCATTATGAGAAAATATACCATTCACCTCTTTCATTCAAGGATATTGTCATGACCCAATCTTCTCCTTTCCACGGCGTGGTTCCCCCGGTGCTGACCCCGCGCCATGCGAGTGGCGAACTCGATGCCGCAAGCCTGAAGCGCTTGACCCAACACCTGCTCGATGGCGGCGTACACGGCGTGTTCGTCCTCGGCTCAAGTGGCGAAGTGCCGTACATGACCAACGCCGAGCGCCTGCAAACGGTGCGCAGCGTGGTCGATGCCGTTGCCGGCAAGGTGCCGGTGTTCGCCGGTGCCTGCGAGATGACTACCAAGCGCGTGATTGAAGAAGGCAAGGCGATGCGCGATGCCGGGGCGGATGCGCTGGTCGTCACCACGCCGTTTTACGCGCTCTCCAACGAGCAGGAGCTGGAAAGCCATCTGCGCGCGATCAACAGCGCCCTGCAATGCCCGATCTTTGCCTACGATGTGCCGGTGCGCACCCATATGAAGATGGGCGTCGGTCTGCTCGCCAAACTCGCGCGCGAGGGCGTGATCGCTGGCGTCAAGGATTCTTCCGGCGATGATGTTGCCTTCCGCCGCTTGACTTTGGCCACGCGCGACGTGCCCAATTTCGCCATTTTCACCGGCCACGAAGTGGTGGTCGATGGCGCTTTCCTCTCCGGGGCGCATGGTGTCGTTCCCGGTTTGGGCAATGTTGATCCCAAGGGCTATGTGGCGATGTACGATGCCTACCGCGCCGGTGATTGGGCGAAGGTGCGCGCCGAGCAGGACCGCCTCGCGCGTCTTTTCGACATCGTCTTTGCGCCGACGCCGGGGCGCGTTTCCGCCGGAGCCGCAGGCTTGGGCGCATTCAAGACCGCGCTGGTGGCGATGGGCGTCATTGAAAACAACCGCATGAGTGATCCCATGCTCGCCCTCAACGCCGAAGAACAGGCGCGTATCGAAAACATTCTGCACGAGGTGAATCTGTTATGAACGCAATAGCCATTGATTTGGGCGGCACGAAAATCGCCGCCGCGCGCGTGGACGCCAAGGGCAACATTCTCGCCCGCGCCCGCTGCGCCACCCCCGCCAGCGAAGGCCGCGCCGCCATGCTGGATGCGATGGCGGGATTGGTCGAAGAACTGCGCGATGACACGGTGCAGGGCATCGGGCTTGGCACCGTGGGCGTGATCGATACCGATCGCGGCGTGGTGTTGCGTGCCAACGATACTGTCGTCGGCTGGCAAGGCACGGATATCGTTTCGGAAATGCGCGCACGCACCGGTTTTGAGCGCATCCGCGCGGTCAACGACGTCAACGCCCACGCGCGCGGCGAAGCGTGGCTTGGCGCGGCGCGCGGCAAGGATTCCGTGCTCGTCATCGCGGTTGGCACCGGCATCGGCGGTTGCTGGCTCAAGGGCGGCACGCCGCACGCGGGCGCGCATTACGTCGCAGGCCACTACGGCGATGTCTATGTGCCGCACGATCTCGGCGGCGCGCACCAGCTCGAAGCCGTGGCTTCCGGCCCTGCCATCTTCAAGCATTATCAGGCGCTGGGCGGCAACCCCGCGCTGGCCGACACCCGCGCCGTCTTCGAGGCTTACGCACACGATGCGATTGCCAAGCGCGTGATCGACACCGCCGCACGCGTCATCGGCATTGCGCTCGCGAGCATCTCACATGCCATTGATCCCGAAGTCATTGTTTACGGCGGCGGCTTGGCGGATGCGCCCGCGTGGTGGTGGGACGCCATTGCCGCGAGTTATCGCGAACACGCGCTGCTGCCGCTGCGCGACCTGCCCTTCGCCAAAGCGGCGCTCGGCACCGACGCGGCGCTGATCGGCGCGGCATCCCTCATCCTCGGGGAGAACGCGGATGCTCGTTGAATCGCGTGAAGCGCTCTTTGCCCGTTTGCGCGGGCAATTGGTGGTCTCGGTGCAGGCCTACCCCGGCGAAGCGATGCGCGATCCCAACGTCATCGCGCGCATGGCGCAGGCCTGCGTCGCCGGTGGTGCCGCCGGGCTGCGCATCCAGGGCATTGCCGATATCCAGTTGGTACACAGCTTCTGTCAGGTGCCGATCATCGGGCTTTGGAAAGACGGCGACAGCGGCGTCGTCATCACCCCGACGCTGGAACACGCCCTTGCCGTCGCCCGCGCCGGAGCGCAAATCGTCGCCCTTGACGGCACGCGCCGCCCGCGTCCCGACGGCTTGACCCTGGCCGACACCATCGCCGCCTTCAAGGCGCAAAGCCGCGCGCTGGTCATGGCCGACTGTGGCTCATTGACCGACGCCGAAGCCGCGGTTGCCGCAGGCGCGGACTGTGTCGGCACTACGCTCGCGGGCTACACCGGCGAACGCGAAAAAACCGCCGAACCCGATCTCGCGCTCTTGGCCGACATCGCCCGCGCCCAACTCGGCGTGCCCCTCATCGCCGAAGGCCGCCTCTACACCCCCGCCCAGGCGCGGCAAGCGCTGGATGCCGGTGCGGATTTCGTCGTCGTCGGCACCGCCATCACCCACCCCACCACCATCACCGGCTGGTTTGCCCAGGCCCTCAAGGAGAACTGATATGTCATTGATGCGCGAAGAAACCCTCGCCGCTGCCGACGTCATCGCCCGCCAGGACGACGCCCGCATCCGCGACGTCGCCCACGCCCTGCGCGGCCAACACATTCGCAGCCTCCTCACCACCGCACGCGGCTCGTCCGACCACGCCGCAGGCTACATCGCCTACCTGTGGATGCAGCATCTGGGGCTGCCCGCGGCCTCCTTGCCGCCCTCGCTCTCTTCGCTCTACGACGCCCCGTGGCAAACGCGCGACATGCTGGCGCTCGCCGTCTCGCAATCGGGCGCCAGCCCCGACCTTGTCGCCGCGCAGCAAGCGCTGAAAGCCGGTGGCGCGCAAACTGTGGCGCTGGTCAACACCCTGCCCTCGCCGCTCGCGGAAACCAGCGAACACGTCATCGACCTCGCCGCCGGCCGCGAAAAAAGCGTCGCCGCCACCAAAAGCTACATCGCCACCATTGCCGCCGGCGTGCGTCTCCTTGCCCACTGGCAGGACAACCACGACTGGCTCGACGCCTTCGCCCGCCTGCCCGACGTCTTGCAACAAGCAGCGAGAGAGGACTGGTCAAAAGCCGTGGACATGCTCGCGGGCAAAAAACGCCTCTTCATCATCGGACGCGGCGCGGGCTGGTACATCGCCAAGGAAGCCGCGCTCAAATGCAAGGAAACCTGTTTGCTGCAAGGCGAAGCCTTCAGCGGCGCGGAAGTGAAACACGGCCCGATGGCGCTGATTGACAGCGACTTCGCGAGCCTCATCTTCGCCCCGCCCGGCAAAGCGCAGGCAGGGCTGGTGCAACTCGCCGCCGACTTCCGCCAGATGGGCGGGCAAGTGCTGCTCGCCGCCGACGAATCGGTTGCCGAACGCGATTTGACCCTTGCCGACGCGGGCTGCGACGCCCTGCAAGGCATGGCCACCATCGCCAGCTTCTACCTCATGGCGGAACAGCTCGCCAAAGCGCGCGGCCTCAACCCCGACGAACCGCCGCACCTCAACAAAGTCACCAAAACGGTATAAATCGTTATTTTTTACCACCAAAAGCGCTTATCGTGCAATTTTTTCTTAATATAAGCGCTTTGCAATGAGAAAAAAGCACCATCACCAAAACAAACAACAGAGCGAAAATGTAGGTTGGTGGGGGGGGGGGGGGGGGCCCCCCCCCCCTTTTAATAGGTTTTTTTTGGGGGGGGGGGGGGGCGCCCCCCCCCCCCAACAACAACCCCCCCCCCCACCACACA
>JAUNKJ010000080.1:0-1888 GCA_030532785.1 Cardiobacteriaceae bacterium | reverse complement strand
GTCGCTGTGGGGGGGGGGGGTGGCGGCCACCCACCCCACAAAATTTTATTGGGGGGGGGGGGGGGGGCCCCCCCCCCCCCCCCCACCAACCTACAAATCCCACCGCCCACCGTCGCAAAGCAAATCGTAGGCCGGCCACTTTGTGGCCGACATCCAATTTCGGAAAATCATCATGAAACCAGAAGGAAACATCAGCATATTCTTGCAGTGCCTAGGTTTGTATCAAGGAAATAGCAAAATATTGGATGCGTATGCCACGTTGGCATGCGACTTCCAGATAGATCAATTTGAGATAGAAGAGAAAAGCCGAGAATCCTGGAATTTTTTTCCAAGAGGAGGTCAATTTTATTTTGTAGAAAGCAGGCTGATCGCTTTTTTCTTTTATATAAAAGAAAAAGATGAATTCCGCAAATATCCTTTTCTAGCGGAATTGATTCACGGAATACATAACCAATCCACTCACAAAAACATTAAAGATATTATCGGCACACCGGAAAAAGAAGGTGACAGCCCCAATGGCAGCTATCTACGATACCAATACGAAGAAAAATATATACACTTTGAATTCGACAAGAAAAATGAACTCAGTCTTATAACTCTGTTTATCAATACAGACTGACTTCTATATATAACTTCACCGAAAATCATCGTTTTTTACCACCATCAAGCGCTTATCTCGATAAAAACATTGCATCAATCGCGCAACAATGATAAAAACCCCCTCCCATTGTTGCGGCGTTTCCCATGGACGGCATTACCGATCTTCCCCAATACATTCTCGGCACCATCGCCATCATTCTCCTGCCCGGCCCCAATTCGCTCTACTGCCTGAGCGTTGCCGGGCAGTTCGGCGCGCGCCATGCCTACCGCGCGATTGCCGGGATTCTTCTCGGCGATACGCTGCTGATTCTCGCCACGGTACTCGGCGCGGGGGTGGTGCTGACGCGTTATCCCCTATTGTTCAATGTGATGAAGCTCGCGGGCGGCGGTTATTTGCTGTGGCTTGCCTTTGGCCTGTTGCGCGGGGCGTGGACGGTGTGGCAGACGCGGCGCAATACGCTGCCGCCGTTGCGCGCGGTGAAACGGCAGAATTTTTTCCGCCGCGCGCTGGCGTTGAGCCTGATGAATCCCAAGGCGATTTTCTTTTTTCTGTCGTTTTTCCTGCCTTTTGTGCGCAGCGATGCGGAAAATCCGGCGTGGAGTTTTTTCATTCTCGCCGCGATTTTGCAGGCAACGAGTTTTATTTATCTGAATTTCCTGACTTTCGTTGGCCAGCATTTGGCGGCGACGTTTTCTCGTTTCCGTCTGTTTTCCGCGCTGTGCATGGCGGCGGTGGCGCTGATGTTTGCCGGGTTTGCGCTGAAATTATGGATGGCGGCGTTGTGAGTTAGCGCGTGGGCTGCGAAGAAAACATGGATGTTTGCAAACCCGTCAGGAATCTTTGTTAAGTAATCTCAGTTCGGGATAAGAACACGATCATTCTTGAGTGGTTTCTCTAGATTTTCTATGAAATGACAAAATATTACCCTCCCCCGCCTGCGGGGGAGGGTCAGGGTGGGGGTGTTGAAAACGAAGTTTTCATTCCATAGCCGTAAAAAATGCTGCGCATTTTACACCCCCATCCTAACCTTCCCCCGCAAGCGGGGGAAGGAACTGATTGAGGAACAATGCCATATCAGTGGATATATCCACTTTCCTTATCCCGAACTCAGGTTATAGCTAACGCCGCATATACTGGCATAATATACCTGTTCAACTTCAAGAGGATCCTCCCCCATGCTCCACGGAATAGCCCTCAGAAAACACATCATGAAAATCAAGGAAGAGGAAAACCTCACCTTTGAAGAAACGGCAAAGCGCTTTGGTGTGAGTATGCGCAGCCTGTTCC
>JAUNKJ010000079.1 GCA_030532785.1 Cardiobacteriaceae bacterium | reverse complement strand
AGGGAAAATGAAGACCCAGCATACTTTTCAGGACACCACCGGATTTTCTTTTAAGCCTTTGAACAAAGAGCTTTGTTCCAAGGGTTGTCTATGCCATTTTTCGGGAGCCACGCTATAGTCTTTCACGGGCAACGCCTATATCATGGCGCGCTTTGCCCGCCCGACGCCATGCTCTCCTACCGCCACGCCTTTCACGCCGGCAATCACGCCGATGTCCTCAAGCATTACATTTTCTGGCAAATCCTTGACTATTATCGGCAAAAGGACAAACCCTTTGTCGTGATCGACACCCACGCCGGTGCCGGTCTTTACGATCTCGGCGCGGCGGAAGCGCAGAAAAATCATGAATACCGCCAAGGCATTGCCCGTTTGCGCGCGGCTAAAACGCTTTCCGCGCCGCTCGCCGCTTTTCTCCGCGCCGTGGATGATTCCCTCCCCGAATCAGGGCTTTATCCTGGCTCGCCGTGGCTCGTGGCAAGCCTCCTGCGCGAAGCAGACCGCCTCCACGCTTACGAACTGCACCCGCGCGACCACGAACATCTCGCCGCCAACCTCGCCCATTTCCGCCTTGGCCGCCGCCTGCGCATCGCCCGCGACAATGGCTTCAAGGGACTCATCGGCGAACTGCCCCCGGCCACGCGCCGCGCTGTCGTTCTCATCGATCCGCCCTACGAAGACAAAAACGATTACCAGCAAGTGTTTACCACCCTCGTTCGCGCGCAGAAGCGCTTCGCAAGCGGCTGCTACATCGTCTGGTATCCCGCGCTGCAAAATCCGTGGAGCGCCGCCTTTGCTGAAGAGCTTGCCCTTGATTTTGGAGACAATTACCTGCACGCGCGCCTCGACGTCTGCGCCCCCAGCGCCGACGGCTACGGCATGCATGGCTCCGGGCTTTTCATCGTCAATCCGCCGTGGACGCTCGCCGCCGACCTTGAAGAACGCCTGCCCGAGCTGCAAACGCTGCTCGCCCAGGACAAACACGCCGCGTTCCAACTGGATTTTCATATTCCTTAAGAAAATAGTGATTTTTTACCACCATGAAGCGCTTGTTGCGGTAAAAAATCATCATAGCAAGCGCTTTATATAGTTATTTTTTACCATCCACTTGCCGAGCTTCAGTGTGAGTATTTGTAGGCTAGGTTAGCGATAGCGTAACCCAGCAAAAAATTTAAATATCGCGCTGGGTTACGGCGCAATGCGCCTAACCCAGCCTACGTCAGTTCCGCGAAATGAACAGAGCGCAAATGCAGGCTAGTGGCGGGCTAAAACCTAACCCACCACAAAACCCCTAAAAATAGTGATTTTTTACCACCATGAAGCGCTTTTCACGGCAAAAAATCATCATATTAAGCGCTTTATATAGTCATTTTTTACCATTTACTTGCCGGTCTTCAGTGCAAGATACATCATCGCCACGTTGATGGCGTCGTTCAGTGCGTCGTGGCGCGGCAGGTCGGGGATGCCAAGGTTTTTGATGATGCTGGCCATGCGCAGGTCGACGTTGATGTCATAGGGGCTTTTGCGGCTTTCGCGGCGGTGGTAGAGGCGCGAGATTTCGATTTGCCGCTGCGGCAGTTTGATGCCGAGCAGGGGTTTGAGGAATTTGTTGATCATGGCGACGTCGTATTCGAGGTAGTAGCCCAAGAGCGGGCGTCCGCCAATAAAGTCAAGGAGTTGACGAATGCCGGCTTCGACGCTGATGCCGCCGGAGAGGTCTTTGGGGCGCAGGCCGTGGATGGTGACGTTGGTGGCTTGCAGCATCCCTTCGGGCTTGATGACGACGTAAAACGCTTCGCTCGCAAGGATGGCGTTGCCGCGTATTTTCACGGCGCCGATGGAGATGATTTCCGCCTCGCGGACGTTGAGGCTGGTGGTTTCGCAGTCGATGCTGACGATTTCATCGGGATGTTCCTGATAAAGCACGTCGTATTGCGTTTCGCGCAATTGGCGGCGCTCGCGCGCGCGCAGGATTTTCCGCAACATCAATGGCCTCCGAGGTGGAAATGCTGGCGTACCCGGCTTTTGAAGCGCTTGACGACGTTGAGCGCGTCTTTCAAGAGGTCGCGTTCCAGGGTGGAAAGCGCTGCGAAATCAATCTGGTTGGGCTTTTCCGCCTGCGGGTCGTTCAGCGCGGCAAGCCCGGCTTTGAGGCGCAAGTCCATGAGGTAGGCGAGCGCTTCGCCGCTGTCTTTGCCAAGGGTGGCGTCGAGGACACCGGCGCGGGTCAGGCTTTGCAGGCGCTCGAAGGTGTTGCTGTCGGCGATGTTGGCGTCGAGTGCCAGGGCGCGCGCGCCGTGGACGATGGGGAAAATCCCCATTTTTTTCAAATCCATCTTGCCCTTGTCGTCGCGCCCCAGCCACTGCGCGAAGAAACCGCGGCTGTGGCTGTCGAAAAGTTCGATGGCGCGGGCGAAGGTGATGAGCATGGCGCTGTCGCGACGCAGATTGGCGCGCAGGCGTTGTTTCACCTCATCGAGCAATGCGGCATCACCGGCGACGGCTTTGGCGTCGAGGAAAATGGCGAGGTTCATCATCGCTTCCGGCGTCGGGCTGCGACACCAGCCATCGAGCATGCGCACATAATCATCGGCGCTTTTGCGCCACTGCGCATTGCTGACCATGATGTTGCCCTTGCACGGCGGATAGCCGAGGCGGGCAAGGGTCTCGGAAAAGCGTTCGGCGACGCTTTGCGCGAGTTCGGCATCGACGCCGTCGCGGAGAATGAGGCCGTTGTCCTGGTCGGTTTTCAGGATTTGTTCGCCGCGCCCTTCCGAACCCATGACGATAAGGCACGAATTTTCATAGAGTTCGTCCGGGGCAAGAATGCGCCAGGCTTTGGCGAAAAGGCTTTCGTTCAGCACTTGCATGAGTTGCGCCAGTTGCGGAGCGCGCACGCCGTTGCCGTGCAGAATGCGGATGGTGTCCGTCATTTGCCGCGCGATGTCGGCGAGATCATCAATGCTGGCCGCGACTTCCAGGCGCTGGGCGACGAGATGGGAATGGTTGGAAAAATAGGCCAGCACGTCCATCTGTTCCAATGTGCCAACCGCTGCGCCCTGCTCGAGGACGACCACGCGCTGGATGTGGTGCTGCATCATGCGCAGCAAGGCATTGAAGAGAAAATCATCCATGTCCACGCCGATGAGATCGAACACCGCCCAGCGCGCGACGGCGTCATCGGCGCTCGCCCCGGCAATGAGAATGTCGCGGAAGACGGACTCGGTGAGCAGACCGGTTTGCCCGTCGTGACGGATCAGCGCCGACTTGCCCTTCTGCGCCTTCATCGCCGCCGCCGCATCGGCAAGGCGCGTATCGCCATCGAGCCACAAGGTGTTTTCGCGGTAGGCATCGCGCACCGTTGCCGTGAAAAGGCTCGCCAATTCATGCGACTGCGCACGCCCGGAAAGATTCGCCAATTTCCCGGCAACGCCCGCGTAGAAATAGGCGCTGAAACGCGGATTGGCCTCCATCACCTCCAGCACCGCCGCGCGCGGCAGGCGATAGAGCAGCGCCTGCTCTTCCACGGTGAAACGGCTTTGCGTCGCGCCCTCCATCAACGCGCGCGCGTCGAAAGTATCGCCGCTGCGGTAGAGCGAAAGCACCTCGCCATCCGCCGCCCGTTCCGCCACCAAACCCTTGATCACCACGAACAAATGGGCAATCGCCGCCTGCGGATGGATGATCACTTCGCCATCGTCGAAAAAGACAATGTCCACCGCCTTTTGCAACACCATTTGCTCCGGCGCGGCGAGCTGATCGTAAGGGGCATGATGGAAATCAAAACGTTGCATACGGGTCTCCTCGGGTGGTTTTTATCAGACCCGCAACATAGAAAAGCACGGCGGGGCTGTCAACCGGAGCAACATGGCATTTTGGTTCCGCCCAAAAATATGCTGACTTATAAAAAACGTTGCTTCATGAGAACACAAATTTTGAAATTCCTGTGGTAACAACCCCTTCTCCCGCTTGCGGGGGAAGGATGGGATGGGGGTGTGAAATGTGCAGCATTTCTTGATTCTTCCATGGAATGCTGTTCCTTACACCCCCACCCTAACCCTCCCCCGCAAGCGGGGGAGGGAACATGGAAACCCAGTAGAACCAGCGGCATTTTTATGTGGCGAAGGCACAAAAAAATCCCCCAAACGGGGGATTTTCCGATTCACGGGAAGCGCTTGTCAGCCCACGTTCTCGCCGGCCTCGTCCAGCGCGGTGTTCAGCGCCGTGAGCAAACGTTCGCTCACCTGATTCACCGTTGCCACTTCCTTGGCAAGCGTTTGCCGCTCCTGCAACAATTCAAACGCCATCTGCAAGCCGCCCATGATCAGCAGCCGCTCCAGCGACAATTTGGAATTGGCGGCGCGCAGCTCCGACAACTGCTTGTTGAACTGTTCTGCCGCATCGAGAAACAGATTGCGCGCATGCGGATCGCACATCAAAGAATAGGAATTGCCGAGAATCTGCAATTCCACCCGGATTTTCTGCTTGTTACTCATCGCCCACCCCGCGAACGCGTGCTACCAAAATGCCCAGTTGCCGCTCCAGTTGCGCAATCTGCCGCTCCAATGTGCCGACCGTCTCGCGGTGCGACGCCTCCAGCGCCTGCACCTTGTCGTCATGCTCGCGCGTCAGCGTACTCACCGCCGCAGCATGTTGGCTTTCCAGCCACTGCATCTTCTCCTGCCACTGGCGCTCGCCGTTTTCCAGCGCGCGCGCGTGTTCGGCGCGAAGCTGCCCCAGTTGCGCGGCATGTGCGCCCTGATCATCCACATAAGCGGCTTCGAGCTTGGTGAATTTCTCGCTCAGCAGCGCGTGATCGCGGTTCAGGCGACGCCACAACTTGAGCAGCGCATTCGTCTGGCGCTCGACCCGTTTCAGTTCGTCAATATGCAATCGTTCATGCAAAGGCATTGCTGTTCCTCATCTGCAAAATGGCGGACATCCGCCCAAAACGGCCGCTATACTAGCATTTTTGCCAAACAAGCCGAAATATGAATTCCCCCGAAAACCACGCCGCCCTGCAAAATCTCGTCGAACAACACGAATGGTGGTTCACCGCCAGCGAAGCGCACGGCATCCTGAGCGCGCTGGTTGCCTTCCACCACGCCGATGCCGCACCCGCCCTCCTTGGCGACGCCGCGAGCGTTGGCGACTGGCTCCCCGCCCTGCTCCGCCGCCTCGATGAAGCGCTCTCCGGCGACGAACTCGCCTACCAACTGTGGCTGCCGGAAAACGCCGATAGCGCCCAGCGCGCCGAAGCCCTCGTGCAATGGACGCTCGGCTTCCTCCTCGCCACCAACTACTGTGAGCGCAACTTCGCCCTGAAACTGGACTCGGAAGCGCAAGATTTCGTGAACGACCTCCAGGCCATCAGCCAGCTCGACACCGACATCGACGACAGCGAAGACAACCAGGCGGAACTCACCGACCTTGAAGAACACTGCCGCATGGGTGCCCTCCTCCTCTACGCCACGAGCCGCACCCGTCCGCAAAACACCCCCACCCACTAGGGCGTGTTGACAATTCAGATTTTTATACAATGAACTTCAAATAAAGCAACGAACTAAAGCCCCTCCCCCTCGAGGGGGAGGGGTTGGGGAGAGGGGGATAGAGGGATAGAAAAATTCGCTTAGCGATAAAACTTTCAAAATTTCAAATCTGTTTTCCGATTCTTACACAGGGAACCACATGATCCACATCCAATACCAAGACTCCCTCAGCACCCGCGCCACCCACCCGAGCGGTGCCACCCTCGACACCACCGCCCCCATCGACAACGGCGGCAAGGGCGACCGCTTCTCGCCCACCGACCTCCTCGCCACCGCCTTGGCCAGCTGCGCCTGCACCATCATGGGCAAAAAAGCGGAAAGCATGGGCATCGCCCTCAATGTGGAAGCCGACGTGGAAAAAATCATGGCCGCCAACCCGCGCCGCGTTGCCGAAATCCGCATCACCTTCCGCTTTGCCGACGCCCACGACGCGAAAACCCGCACCCTGCTCGAAGCCGCCGCCCACAGCTGCCCCGTCGCCAAAAGCCTCGCCCCGGAACTCGTGCAGACCCTGATATTCCACTATCCGGCGTAATCGCTTTACGCAGCAAGCGCAGGTTGGCGGTGCATTTCGACAGGCTCAATAACCGGCGCCAGCCGAACCCCAACACAAAACCAACACAACAGAACGGAGATGTAGGTTGGTGGTGAGCCGTCAGGCGAACCCCAACATGATGAATTCTAGAATGTTGGGGTTCGTGCTACGCACTCACCACCAACCTACGAATCTTCTCCAGGTTAATTCGACAAGCGCACTTCGACAGGCGGTTATTGAGCTTGTCGAACCGGCCTGTCGAGGTGCAGCAAGCGTAGGCTGGGTTAGGCATCAGCCGTAACCCAGCGCGATATTTTTTGGATTTTGCTGGGTTACGCTTCGCTAACCCAGCCTACAAAGCTTTATATTTTTTTTACTATAAATCCAAAAATCCATCAAAAATAGTCATTTTTTACCATCACAAAGCGCTTATCGTGAGAAAATTTCCCACCATAAGCGCTTTGTGGTGAGAAAATATATCATTTCACCCTTTTCCATCTGGCTTTGCCGCATCTTTGCCGCTATCCTGCGCCCTTTTCGCAACGGGCATCCTCATGGCAACACGCGACAACTGGTCTTCCAAACTCGGTTTCATCCTCTCTGCCGCCGGTTCCGCCATCGGCCTCGGCGCCATCTGGAAATTCCCCTACACCGCAGGCACCCACGGCGGCGCGGTTTTCCTCATCCTCTTCATGCTCTTCACATTTCTCGTCGCCGCCCCCATCCTCATCGCCGAATTCGCCATTGGCCGCCACAGCCGCCACAGCGCCATTCAGGCGTTTCACCGCCTGATGCCGCGCACCCTGTGGCCGGGCATCGGCTGGCTCGGCGTAGTAACCTGCTTCATCCTGTTGTCGTTTTACAGCGTGGTCGGCGGCTGGGTCGTCGCCTATGTCTGGCACGGCGTCCTCGGCCATCTCCGCGCCGGGACGGACTACGCCGCGTTTTTCGCGGCAATGATTGCCAACCCCTGGCAGGCCGTGGCTTTTCAGGGGCTTTTCATGCTCGCCACCGTCGCCGTGGTGCAGGGCGGCATCAGTCGCGGCATCGAAAAGGCCAACAAATACATGATGCCCGCCCTCTTCATCATGTTCATCCTCCTCGCCGTGCGTTCGCTCACGCTTGAGGGCGCATGGGCGGGCGTCGCCTTCCTCTTTGCGCCCGACTGGTCGTACCTCACGCCCGCCACGCTGCTTGCCGCCCTCGGCCAGGCATTTTTTGCCTTGAGCATCGGCGTTTCCGCCATGATTACCTACGCCTCCTATCTGCGCGATGACCACGACCTCCTGCGCAGCGCCAACAGCATCGTGTGGATGAACCTCTTCATCTCCATCCTCGCGGGTCTTGTCATCTTCCCCGCCGTGTTCGCCCTCGGCTTTGCGCCAAACCAGGGGCCGGGGCTGATCTTCGCCATCCTCCCCGCCGTGTTCGCCGAATTGCCCTTCGGCATTCCGCTCTTCGTCGTGTTCATGGTGCTGGTGCTGTTCGCGACCCTCACCTCCGCCTTCTCCATGCTGGAAACCATCGTCGCCGCCGTGGTTTACAAACACCCGGAACGCCGCAGCGCCCGCACCTTCGCCATCGGCATCGCCACATTCCTCGCCGGCATTCCCTCCGCGCTGTCCTTCGGCGTCTTGGCCGAGGTGAAACTCCCCGGCGGACGCGGCATCTTCGACACCCTCGACTACCTCGTCACCGGCTGGAGCATGCCGCTCGGCGCGCTCCTCATCGCCATCTTCACCACCTGGGCATGGCGCAAACGCATCGTCGAAAAAGAAGTGATGACCGGCTCCACCCTGCCCACCGCCCTCTTCCACGGCTGGCACGCACTGGTGCGCTACCTCGCGCCCGTCGCCATCGTGCTGGTACTGCTGAACAGCAGCGGCCTGCTCGCGTGGTTGCAGGAGAGCGGAAAATGATAGTGTTTTTTTCTCATCATGAAGCGCTTACCGTGAGAAATTTTCTCACACTAAGCGCTTTATTATGGTAAAAAATCTCTATTTTTTATGATTTTTTGCATTTTACTGTAGGTTAGCCACTTCGTGGCTGACGTCAAATCCATTTCAAAGACGGAGACCCATCACAAAACGCTTTCGTGAACCCTTGCCACCCCCCGGCAAAAGTTTCAATATGGCAACCCTTCGCCACCGCCAAGGAAACCCCATGCGCCGTTCCGCCCTTGCCCTGCTGCCCCTCGTCGCCCTTGCCGCACACGCCGTCACCCAAATCGCCCCGCCCGCCCCGGAAAACGGACTCCCCCCCCGCGCCGGACAAACCCTCACCATGCGCCCCGGCCTCTACCAGGACGGGCAAATCACCGGCAGCTACTGGCTGCGCAACACCCGCCGCATCGCCGACGCCGCCACCCGCCACTACACCCCCAGCCAACAAGACATCGACAACGCCCTCACCTACATCGAAGAAGTCCGTGGCCACGACGGCCACATCCGCACCTTCAAAAGCAAAGCCCTCATCGTACAAAGCGCCAGCGCCCCCGCGCCGCGCCCCTTCGTCCGCAACCAACCTGCACACGGCACCGCCCACCTCGCCCCCCTGCCCACCATAGGCCGCGCCCCATCCGCAACCCCCATCGCCACAAACGCCAAACCCCGCCCCGCCGCGCGCCACCGCCTGGACGAAAACGACATCTGCCACACCATCAGCCAGCAACACCCGCGCATCCCCGGCGGCGCACGCCTCGACCCCCTGCCCGACACCCCCCGCCCGCCGCTGCGCCAAGCCATCGCCACCCCGCACTACCACAGCTGCCTCGTCCGCGTCAGCGACAGCGAAAGCGACGGCATCCCCCTGCGCAACACCTACTCGCGCCGCCAAGCCTTCAACGCCGACAACAGCCGCTTCCTCCTCTTCGCGCGCAACGGCCACTGGCACCTCTTTGACGCCAAAACCGCCCAACCCGTAAAAACCCTACCCCACATCGCCGGCGACGCCGAACCCCAATGGCACACCAGCAACCCCAACCTCCTCTACTACCTCCCCGTCAACGGCGTCGGCATGACCCTCCACGAACTCAACACCGACAACGGCACCACCCGCACCATCGCCGACTTCAACACCCGCCTCAAAGCACACTGGCCCGCCGCCCACAACGCCTGGACCCGCTGGGAAGGCTCCCCCTCCGCCGACAACCGCTACTGGTGCTTCATGGTCGAAAACCAGCAATTCCAAACCCTCGGCATCTTCACCTGGGACATGCAGCAAGACCGCATCCTCGCCCTGCGCGACCTCGGTGGCGAAGACCCGGACCACGTCAGCATGAGCCCCAGCGGCGACTACTGCATCGTCTCCGGACAAACCACCCGCGCCTACCCGCGCAACCTCCAGGGCGACCCCATCCCCCTGCACCACACCTCCGAACACTCCGACCTCGCCCTCGACGCACACGGCGACGACATCTACGTATCCGTCGACTACCAAAGCCACAAAGGCGACGTCTTCATGACCCACCTCAAAAGCGGCAAAAAAACCCCCCTCTTCCAACTCTACGACAACGGCAGCAGCACCGCCCTCCACTTCTCCGGCAAAAACTACGACAAACCCGGCTGGATACTCATCTCCACCTACGCCGAAACCCCGGACAGAAACGGCAAACGCCAATGGACACACCGCAAAATCTTCGCCGTCAGCCTCGAACCAAGCCCGCGCATCAGAAACATCAGCTACGCACACAGCACCGGCGGCCAGGGCTGGCACTACTGGGCGGAACCGCAAGCCACCGTCAGCCGCGACTTCTCACGCATCCTCTTCAACAGCGACTGGGGCAGCGGCAAAGAAAGCGACCTCGCCGCCTACATGCTCGTCCTCCCCTCGCGCGGACTGCGTTAGGGGCTGTTGACAATTCAGACTCGTGGACGATGAACTTCAAAAAAAGCAACGATATAAAGCCCCTCCCCCTCGAGGGGGAGGGGTTGGGGAGAGGGGGATAGAGAAATTCGCGCAGCGACGAGACCCCTCAAAATTTCAAATTATTTTCCGAAGCCTTGCAAATTCCATTCACCAATTGTCAACAGCCCCTGGGGACTTTTGACAATTCAGGCTCTTGGAATATGAACTTCAAACAAAGCAATGAATTAAAGCC
>JAUNKJ010000078.1 GCA_030532785.1 Cardiobacteriaceae bacterium | reverse complement strand
GGGCGCTTCGGCAGCGGTTTTTTCCGCGTTGCCGCTTTCCACGGCAGGGTTTCCGTCTGCTTGCGGCGCGTCCTGCAACAGCATGGCGACCATGCCCGGTGCCGCGCCTTGCAGCTCGGCAGCGCTCGGCACGAAGTCCTGGGCACCGTCCTGCAAATCGGTGAGTACCACCGCCTCTTCCGCCGTATCCACAACAGCTTGCTGCGGCGCTTCTGCCACGGCGGCAAGCGCTTGCTCTTCAAGAATTTCATGCGCTTGCGCAGCGTTTTCTTCACCGAGGTGGAGACGGGTTTCTTCCGCCTTGCCCTGGCCGCGCACGGCGTTGACGTCGCGTGGGCGTCCCTTGCGCACTTCGCGGCCGTTGATTTCCTGCGGCGGGTTGGCGAGCGCTTCGAGGCTGGGGTTGACGTCGTCCTTCACTGCGGCGTTGCGCTCGCGGCGGTTGTTGCGTTCGCCACGTTCGCCGCGCTCTTCGCGCGCCGGTTTTTCTTTCTCGGCACGATGCTCGGCCACTGCCGGCACTTCCTGACGGGCGTTGTCCGCCTCATCAGCCACGAAGTTGTCGCGCGCGGGGTCTTCGTCGCGCTCGTAGCGGCGGCGGCGCTCGCCATTGTTGCGGCGGCCATTGCGCTGGCCGTCCTGGTCGCGGCGGCGGCTGCGTTCGCCATTGTCGCGGCTGTCGCTTTTCTCGCCTTTGTCGTTGCCCCTGGCTTTCTGTCCCGGTTTGCTGGCGTTGCGGTCTTCCTTGAAGAGGGCGACCACTTTGGAGAAGAAAGCGCTGAGTCCCTTGGCCTGCGGCACCGGCGATTGCGGCACCACGCCCTGCACCGCCGCCTGTTCCGGCAAAGCGCGCGCGGCGGCTTTCTGCGCGGTGTCTTCCTCGCTCTCGCGGCGCACCGGCACGCGGTAGCTCGGGGTGCGCGCCATTTCTTCGCTGACTTCATCATCGCGCAGGCGCTCGATGTGGTAATCCGGGGTGTGCAGATTGGGGTTGGGCACGAGGATGACTTCCACGCCGTTGCGCAGTTCGATCTGGCGGATGGCGTGGCGTTTTTCGTTGAGGAGGAAGGTGGCAATGGCAACCGGCAGCTCGCCGGTGATGCGCACGGTGCGCTCTTTCATCGCCTCTTCTTCGATAAGACGCAACAGCGACAGTGCCATCGACTGGATGCCGCGAATGCTGCCCTGCCCCTTGCAACGCGGGCAAACCTGGTGGCTCGCTTCATCCAGCGATGGGCGCAGGCGCTGGCGCGACATTTCCAACAGGCCAAAGCGCGAGATGCGGCCGATCTGGATGCGGGCGCGGTCGATATTGGTGGCGTCCATCAGGCGTTGTTCGACGTCCTTGCGGTTACGCGACACGCCCATGTCGATGAAATCGATGACAATCAGCCCGCCCAAATCGCGCAGGCGCAATTGGCGCGCGATTTCGTCGGCGGCTTCAAGGTTGGTCTGATACGCGGTTTCTTCGATGTCGCCGCCCTTGGTGGCGCGCGAGGAGTTGATATCAATGGACACAAGCGCTTCGGTGTAGTCGATCACCAGCTCGCCGCCGGAAGGCAGCTGCACATTGCGCTGGTAGGCGGTTTCAATCTGCCCTTCAATCTGGTAGCGGGTAAAAAGCGGGATGTTGTCGTTGTAGAGCTTCAGCTTGTTGATATTGTTCGGCATCACCAGCTTCATGAAGTCGGTGGCCTGCTGGTAGACGCGCTCGTCGTCGATGAGAATCTGGCCGATGTCCGGGCGCAGATAATCGCGCAGCGCGCGCACGATGATGTTGCTCTCCTGGTAAATCAGGCGTTGCGGCGGGGCTTTCTGGTATTCCTCGCTGATCGCGTCCCACAACTGGAGGAGGAAATCCAAATCCCACTGCAATTCTTCCTGGGCGCGGCCGACACCGGCAGTGCGCACGATGACGCCCATATTGTCCGGCGCGTCGAGGCTGTCCAGGGTATCGCGCAATTCGCGGCGGTCATCGCCCTGAATGCGGCGCGAGACGCCGCCCGCGCGCGGATTGTTGGGCATGAGTACTAAAAAACGCCCGGCGAGCGAAATGTAGGTGGTGAGCGCCGCGCCCTTGTTGCCGCGCTCTTCCTTGTCGATCTGCACCAGCACATCCTGGCCGACGCGAATCATGTCCTTGAACGAGGGCTGGCCGTCGCCGGTGTAGGTGGAGCCAACAAGATATTCCTTGGCGATTTCCTTGAAGGGCAGGAAACCGTGGCGGGCGCTGCCGTAATCAACGAAGACCGCTTCGAGCGACGGCTCGATGCGGGTGATTTTCCCTTTGTAAATATTTGATTTCTTTTGCGCGGAATGCAGGGTTTCGATATCGAGGTCGTAGAGTTGCTGACCATCCACAAGCGCCACGCGTAGCTCTTCTTGCTGGGTCGCGTTGATAAGCATTCTTTTCATAAGACATAAATCTCCGGTTTTCCCGGCGGCACATGCGGCAAAACGCACGTTTTCCGGGAGCTATTGCCATAAAAATTACAAACATCAACATGCTTCCCGAAGCGCTTGCGAGCAGCGCGGAAAGCCGTGTCAAAATTCGGATAAAAAATCGCGGACGGTTCACAAAAAAACTCGCCAATCCGTGGTGGAAACAAGGCCGGAATCATAACAATTTGCCCCTATTTCCGCAACGGCGCGCTTGCTCCCGGAGGGCGGTTTGTGCCACTATCGCCACAGTTTCAAAAAAGTCATCATCATGTCTCACGCCCCTTCGTCGCTGCCCTCTCTCCCGCCGCTCACCGTCTACGAACAGCCCCTGAACGAAAGGATGCGCCTGTTCATGCGCCTGGAGTCCATGTTCACGCAAATGAAGAACTTCCACCGCGCCGACGAATACTACTCCATCCAACTGTTTTTGAATGCCCTTTTTGACGTCCTCGACTTCCTTCACCGCTACGAAATCCGCTCGGAAATCATCAAGGAACTGCAACGCTACCGCAGCGCCATCGAACGCGGCAATCCCGCCTTTGCTCAGCCCGCGCAATCGCCCGGCGAACTTCTGGCCGACATCGACCACTCGCTACAGGAAGCGCACGCCATCAACTTCAACATCATCAGCTCATTGCGCGAAAACGAACTCTTCAACAGCATGCGCCAGCGCAACTTCAACCAAAGCGGCAACTGTCTCTTTGAAGTCCCCGCCTACCAGCACTGGCTCGTGCGCCAGGGCAACCGCGAAAACCCCTTCCTCATCCAGTGCTACGACATGTTCCAGCCCATCATCCGCGCCATCATCCTCATCCTCCGCCTCGTGCGCCAAAGCGACGAAATGCGCAGCGTCCGCGCGGAAAAAGGCATGTATCTCAAAGCCCTGAACAGCCAAATGCGCAACCAGATGATCCGCATCCACATGGGCAGCGACGACACCGTCTTCCCCCGCATCAGCGGCGACAAACACCGCTTCGCCGTGCGCTTCCACCACCAGGGCAACCCCGAATACCGCGCCGAACAAAGCCGCGACGACATCACCTTCGGCGTGCAAATCTGCGCCCTGTAAGGCTTGCCATGCAATGCCTCGTCGCCACCGACATCCACGGCATCACCCCCGCCCTGCGCACCCTCCTCGCCCCCCTCGGCGTCATCCAATACCTCTCCCCCTGGGACAACCAACCCCCGCCCAGCGCTGACGAAACACAAAACGCCGCCGCCTTCCACGCCGCAAACGGCCTGCACGCCTACGCCGCACGCATCAACACAGCGCTGCGCCAACGCCCCACCCTGCTCATCGCCTTCAGCGTCGGTGCTGCCAGCGCCTGGCATGCCATAGCCAGCGCACATTGCGCCACGCACCACCTCGCCATCCTCTACTACGGCTCGCGCATCCGCGACGCCCTGCACCTCGTCCCGCGCTGCCCCGTACACCTGCGCTTCGCCGAACGCGAAAGCGCCTTCCGCCCGCAAGACCTCCTCCCCGCCCTCAACACCACAGCCAACACCCGCGCCACCCTCCTCCCCGGCACGCAACACGGCTTCATGAACCCGCAACACCCCGCCTACAACCCCACCCTCGCCAAGCGGGAAATCCGTTGGCTGCAACACTGCCGGCAACAGCAAAAATTCGTGGATGCACCAGAACATGCGCCATAACCGGCACACTGACCACATCACTTCAAAAAATCGGTGGTGTCCTGAAAAGTATGCTGGGTCTTCATTTTCCCTCCCCCGCTTGCGGGGGAGGGTTAGGGTGGGGGTGTAAGGATTTAAATTCCATAAAAAATCAAGAAATGCTGCGCATTTCCCCCCTCACCCCT
This sequence comes from Cardiobacteriaceae bacterium, assembly GCA_030532785.1. Classification (GTDB taxonomy): domain Bacteria; phylum Pseudomonadota; class Gammaproteobacteria; order Cardiobacteriales; family Cardiobacteriaceae; genus JAUMXB01. The sequence goes on along the minus strand of JAUNKJ010000078.1, from coordinate 5,946 downwards.
GCCCCTCTCCCGTAAACGGGAGAGGGGGATGTTTCTACTAATATTTCGGGATTTACGTTCTTAATAACGCGCTGCTGTTTTTCAGCCAGCATACTTTTCAAGACACCACCAAAAAATCACCAAAAATAGTGATTTTTTACCACGCATAAGCGCTTACTGTGAGAAATTTTCTCACCATAAGCGCTTATGCGTGAGAAAATTTCTCACATCATCCAAAAATACGGAAAACCACCATGATACTTTTCACCCCCATGTGGGATCACGAAGTCCAACGCCTCGGCGTGATGCGTTGCAGCCGCGCCGCCTATGCCCTGATGATGCTCTCCGATTACGCGACCATTGCCGCCCTTCTCCTCGCCCTCGCCAGTTTCGCCCACTTCCATTGGCCGTGGCTGTGGCCAACATGGTTATGCTGGCTGGGCGGACGCCTGCTGCTGGTTGCGAGCTACGCCATCCTCAGCCGCCGCCAATTCCGCTACGACGCCGCCACCACCAGCGCACATTGGCAGGACAAACACGGTACGCCGCTGCAATACGACGAAACGGACTATCAACGTGAACATGGGTGAGAGTCACCCAAAAAAACTCCTCCAAAAAATCCGCAAAAAATAGTGTTTTTTTACCACAGGAAAGCGCTTTCCATGAGAAATATTCTCACCATAAGCGCTTACCCGTGGTAAAAAAACACCATGCTTTTCATCCATTGCAACATGTTCATTTGTCAAAAAAAAAAAAAAAAAAAAAAAACAATAGCCTCGGCGCGTTTTCCTGCACATCACGCGGAAAACGCCCTTTCTGTTCACTTTTGGAGATAACACCATGCAACCCGTCTTTATGAACCTCACCCTCGCCTTTATCGCCGGATTCTGCGCCAGCGCGTGCAGCAACAACGACAGCGTCGCCCTCGTCGACGCCCCCAAAGACCCCACCCCTGCCGAAAAAGCGCAATTCGAAGCGAGCAAGGTCGATCGCCGAGAAGCGGAAACGTTCGGTGGCGAGATCGAGCCTGCTCAAATCACCGCCAATGGCGCGACGCTCGCAAGCCTTACTCGCGAAGGCGGCAAGTGGATAGGCCGCAGCGATTACCGCAGCCTGCAACCGGGCATGACCACACTCAATGGCCGCTATATCTTCACCAACAGCGGCCAGTCCGAACCCGAAACCATCCGCAGCTATCAGGGCTTTCGCAGCGGTGCCCTCGTAACCTATGCCACTGCCCATGGCAAACTTGGACATGTAAGCACTTATGGCGTCGATACGCCCGTTGCCAGCTTCCCCGGCGCAGGCCAAGCCACTTATCGCGGCGTTGCCTTTGATATGACAGAACAAGGCACACTGACTTACCACGTCGATTTCGCCGCCAAAAACGGCCACGGGCAAATCGATGGCCTGTCGCGCCACGGCACGATAACCCTCGCCAATGCCCCGATCAAGGTGGAAACCCAATCCGGTAAAAGCGACTATATCGGACGCGGCACAGCGAACAGCGCCAAGGGCAGCCGCTTTGACTATCAGGTCGGCTTTTACGGGCATCAGGCGGAGGAAATCGCCGGATTTGCCCGCAGCGCACAACAAGAAACCGTGGGCTTTCATGGCACGCGCGGCGCGATTACCGAGTAAGCGCTTTTCGCATCAAAAAAACGCCGGATGTCCGGCGTTTTTTTATGGGCGGATTGGTAGGGTGTGTGGCGGCAACGCCGACACGCACGCGGCACACACCCTACAAAAAAGCTGAAAAACCGTAGGCTGGGTTAGGCGAAGCCGTAACCCAGCAAATACCGCAAACATTACGCTGGGTTACGGTGCTGCGCACCTAACCCAGCCTACCAAAGTGCAAATACCTGACACCGCAGGATGGGTGCAAACCCAGCAAAAGCCAATCGCGGCACAAAATACGCTACAAAAAATCATTAAAAATAGTAATTTTTTACCATAGCAAAGCGCTTATCGTGATAAATTTTCTCATCGAAAGCGCTTTGTGATGAGAAAATTTCCCATCTATGCTTTTATATAGGCTTCGCGGATGCGCAGGGCGTCTTTCGTGGCGCGGACGTCGTGGACGCGGAGGATGTGCGCACCGGCGTCGACGCCGAGGATGGCGAGGGTAACGCTGCCGATGATGCGTTCTTCGGGCGGGACGCCTCCGAGGAGTTGGCCGATGGTGGATTTGCGCGAGACGCCGAGGAGCAGCGGGTAGCGCTCGTGGCCAAAGCGGCGGATGTGTTTGACGAGCATGAGGTTTTGTGCTGCGTTTTTGCCGAAGCCAAAGCCGGGGTCAAGGGCGATGCGTTCCGGCGCGATGCCGGCGGCGAGGCAGGCAGCGGTTCTTTGTTGCAGATAATCATCAACTTCGCCGATGAGGTCGGTGTAGTCGGTGTTGTCCTGCATGTTTTCCGGCATGCCGCGCATGTGCATGAGGCAGAGGCCGCAGTTGCTGTTTTTGACGGCGTCGAGCGCGCCGTCGTCTTCGAGGCCGTGGACGTCGTTGATGATGTCGGCACCGAGCGCGAGCATGGCGCGCATGGTGGCGGCTTTTTTCGTGTCGATGGAGATGGGGATGCCGAGTTCGGCAACGAGCGCTTCGACGACGGGGGTGAGACGACGGATTTCTTCTGCGCTGCTGATGGCTTGGGCGCCGGGGCGGGTGGATTCCGCGCCGATGTCGATGATGTCTGCGCCCTCAACAACCATTTGCCGCGCGCGGGCGATGGCAGCATCCGGGCTAAGGTATTGTCCGCCATCGGAAAATGAATCGGGCGTACAGTTGAGTACGCCCATGATTTTTGGTTGGTTGAGGCTTAGGACGTAACGTCCGCAGCGCCATTGTGGTGCCATCAGCTTTGCTCGGCGGGTTTGTCGAAGCCGCTTTCTTCCGCCTGGCTTTCCGTTTTGGGCGCGGCGGGCGGTTCGGGACGGCTGCCGTCGTCGTTCCAGCCTTGCGGTTCGCGCACCGGGCGGCGGTTCATGAGGTCGTCGATTTGCCCTTCGTCGATGGTTTCGTATTTGACCAGCGCTTTGGTCATTTCATGGAGGATGTCCATGTTGTCTTCGAGGATTTTGCGCGCGCGTTCGTAATTGCGGTCGATGATGTCGCGGATTTCGAGGTCGATGACGCGTGCGGTTTCGTCGGAGACGTTTTTGTGCCGGGTGACGGAGCGTCCGAGGAAGACTTCGCCTTCTTCTTCGCCGTACATCAGCGGCCCGAGTTTCTCGGACAGCCCCCATTGGGTGACCATGTTGCGCGCAATCGCGGTGGCGCGCTCGATGTCGTTGGACGCGCCCGTTGAAACCTGCTCCTTGCCGTAGATGATTTCTTCGGCCAGACGCCCGCCGTAGAGCGTGGAAATCTGGCTTTCCAGGCGTTCCTTGGAGTAGCTGTAGCGATCCTGGTCAGGCAGGAACATGGTCACGCCCAGGGCGCGGCCACGCGGGATGATGGTGACTTTGTAAACCGGGTCATGCGAGGGCACGAGGCGGCCGACGATGGCATGCCCGGCTTCGTGATAGGCGGTCATTTCCTTTTCCGCGTCGCTCATCACCATGGAGCGGCGTTCCGCGCCCATCATGATTTTGTCCTTGGCATCTTCCATGTCCTGCATGGTGATGGCCTTGCGGTTGCGCCGCGCGGCAAAGAGCGCCGCTTCGTTCACGAGATTCGCCAAATCCGCGCCGGAAAAACCGGGGGTGCCACGCGCGAGATCGCGGGCGCTGACTTTGTCGTCAATCGGCTTCTTGCGCATATGCACATTCAGAATCTGCTCGCGTCCCTTGATGTCGGGCAGGCCAACCGTCACCTGACGGTCAAAGCGCCCCGGGCGCAGCAGCGCCGGATCAAGCACGTCCGGGCGGTTGGTCGCGGCGATGACGATCACGCCCTCGTTGCCCTCGAAACCGTCCATTTCCACCAGCAACTGGTTCAGAGTCTGCTCGCGCTCGTCATGCCCGCCGCCAAGGCCGGCACCGCGCTGGCGTCCCACGGCATCAATCTCGTCAATAAAGATGATGCACGGCGCATGTTTCTTCGCTTCTTCAAACATATCGCGCACGCGCGACGCGCCCACGCCAACAAACATCTCGACAAAATCCGAGCCGGAAATCGTGAAAAACGGCACCTTCGCCTCACCGGCAATGGCGCGCGCAAGCAACGTCTTGCCCGTTCCCGGCGGCCCCACCATCAGCACGCCGCGCGGAATCTGGCCGCCCAGACGGCTGAATTTGGTGGGATCACGCAAGAATTCCACCATCTCCACCACATCCTGCTTGGCCTCTTCCGCGCCCGCGACATCGGCAAAAGTCACCTTGATCTTGTCCTCGGGAATCAGCTTCGCGCGGCTCTTGCCAAAGGAAAACGCGCCGCCGCGCCCGCCGCCTCCCTGCATCTGCCGGGTCACGAACATGAAAAGCCCGACCAGCAGCACAAACGGCAGCAAATTCATCAGCAACTTGCTGAGCAGGCTCTCCTTTTCAATCGGCTTGCTGCTGATTTCCACCTGATTGTTGCGCAAATCGCCCACCAGCGCGCTGGTATTGATCTCCGGGCTGTGGGTCACGAAACGGCTGCCGCTCTTGTCGGTAAACGTAACCGTCATGTCCTGCAAATTGATGTCGGCAGAACGCACCTCGCCGTTATGCACCCGGTCGAGAAACTGCGAATACGCCACCTCGCGCTGCCCGCGAGTCGTGCCAAAACCGTCAATCTCGTTGACCAGCAGCAGAAAGACCAGAATCAATCCACCCCAAATCAGCAATGACTTTCTCATATCGTTCAATTGTCTTTCCTCATAACTACATAATTAACCGCGGAAACCGCGCGCCAGCAAATACGTCTCCTGGCTTCTTGCCCGCGAAGCGGCAGGCTTGCGCGTCATCACCCGGGAAAAATCCGCTTTCAAATCCTTGAACAGTGTATCAAATCCGGGACCGTGAAAAATCTTGGTCAGAAAATCGCCGTCCTTCACCAACTTCTCGCGGGCGAAATCCACCGCCAGTTCCACCAGATACAAACTCTTCGCCTGATCCACCGACTTCACGCCGCTGGTATTTGGGGCCATATCGGAAATAACCAAGTCCACCCCGCCCTCGCCCACCGCCTCATTCAATGCGCAAAGCACCTCATCCTCGCGGAAATCGCCCTGGATAAAGGTCACATCCGGCAGACTGTCCATCGGCAAAATATCCAGCGCAATCATGCGCCCGCGCCCCTGCAAACAATGCGCCACATACTGCGACCAACCACCGGGCGCCGCCCCCAGCTCCACCACCGTCATCCCCGGACGAATGATGCGATCCTTCTCCTGAATCTCCTGCAACTTGTACACCGCCCGCGAGCGCCAACCCTCCTCGCGCGCCTTCTGCACATAAAAATCCTGATGATGCTCCTTCAGCCACTTCGCCGAACTTTTGCTGCGTGCCATGAAAACTCAATCTGCTATCCTATACAAACGACAATAGCCTATTAGGAAAACTCATGCTTAGCAAATCACAAATCCGCCAACTGCGCAGCGAAGCGCACCACCTCCACCCCGTGGTGATGATTGGCGCGCAAGGGCTGAGCGAAGGCGTCCACAAGGAAATCGACCTCGCCCTCAACGCACACGAACTCATCAAAATCAAACTCGGCAACCTCGACGACGCCACGCAAAGCGGCATGATGGACGACATCGCCGCGCGCCACCACGCCGAACTCGTGCAGAAAATCGGCCACACCGCCGTCTTCTTCCGCCAACTGGCAGAAGGTTCCCGCTTCAAACTAAAATGAGAAATTTTCCCATTAACAAGCGCTTATCGTGCAAAAAATTCTCACGATAAGCGCTTTATCGTGGTAATAAATGACTATTTTACCCAAATAACTGAAACCGCAGGTTGGTGGTGAGGCGCAAACCGAACCCCAACATTTTGAAATTCATGATGTTGGGGTTCGCCTGACGGTGGTTGTTGAGCCTGTCG